>CASEHS010000029.1 GCA_949287815.1 uncultured Bacillota bacterium
AGCATTCAGCTTCTTTGCCAATGCTGATTTTTTGTTTGCTGCATTATTCTTGTGGAAAATGCCCTTAGAAGCAGCAGAATCGATCATAGAAACAGTTTCAGGGAGCAGTTTTTCAGCTTCTGCTACATCACCTGCTGTAATTGCAGCAATATATTTTTTGATTGCAGTTTTAACTGCGGATTTAATCATTTTGTTCTGGGAAGTTTTCTTTTCAATAACAGCCACGCGTTTTTTTGCGGATTTAATGTTAGGCACTGTAATTCTCCTTTCAATTCAATAATCATTTGATACTTAGGCTATTTTATCATAAAAAATAAAACTTGTAAACTGTTTTTTAGGAAAAAAAGGAATTTATTCTTGATTAAATCAATATATTTAACAAAAAAATGCAGGCAGGGCGGAATGAAAATAAAAAAAGGAAAGATTGTTTTTTTTGACAGCGGGGTGGGCGGTCTTACTCTCTTGAAAGAATGTGTGCAGCGTTATCCGCGGGAAGAGTATCTTTACTTTGGAGACAATGCTCGGGCGCCGTACGGAAATCTCGGCAAAGAGAAAGTGATGGATTACGCAAGTGAGGCGTTTGAATATTTCAATTGCTTACAGGTAAGGGCCGCAGTGATCGCGTGTAATACAGTAACTGCGGTTTGTGCCGAAAAGTTCAGAAGCCGCTATTCGTTTCCTGTGTTTGGTGTGGAGCCTGCGGTAAGACCTGCAATGCTAAGTGGCGGAAGAGTTTTGGTTTTGGCAACGCGTGCCACGGTAGAAAGTGAAAAATTTCGTAAGTTGGTTTTGAAGTGGGAAAATCCAAATGCAGAAATAATTGTACGGGCAGTGCCGGAACTGGCTGGAGAAATAGAAAAAAATATTTATAATTTGTCAGATTTTAAGGTGGAAAAATTTTTACCGGATATAGCTTGTGATTCGGTAGTGCTGGGTTGTACACATTATATATTTTTGAAAGAGAGAATAGGTGCATTTTATGGTTGTCCGATTTATGACGGAAACGAAGGCACTGTAAAGAATTTGGGGGGGCGTCTTCATTTACAAGAAGGGGCAAATAATGGGTTATCCACCGATGACCACAAGGCTGAAAAATCAATAGAAAACAGTATAAATTTAGAAGAAAACACGAACAAATGTTTAAAAATCTTTCAAAAAACGACAAAATCAAGGATAATTTTCCAAGGAAGCGGTGCTGAAAAAAATAAAAAGGTATTTTATAGTGTATTTTAATGCGAACAAACGTTTATAAATGGTAAAAATAACAAAAAAAACTTCAAAATTTGCAAAAAAAATGGTTATTAGTGGTTGACAGTGGTCAAAAGTGGTGATATAATAAATTTAACCTGACAGGAAGAGAGAAAAAATGTATTCGTTTAACGGAAGGTTCAACAACAGATTGGACGATAAAAACAGAATACGAATTCCCGCGAAGTATAAAGCGGATTTGGGTACGGACTATAAATTTGCTTATGGACCGGATCATTGTATTTATGTGCTTCCTTTTTCTGAATACAAGAAAGTTCTTGACAGTTTTGGAACAGCGTCTTTTTTTGACAGTGAGTTGCAGGATGCGATAGCGGAATTCACCGGAATGGTTAGCGATGTGAGCGAAGACAGTCAGGGCAGGGTGGTAATCCCTTCAGACATGAAAGAATACGCTCAGATAGATAAAGACATCGTGATCACGGGAGCTGCGTCTTATCTGAAAATCGAGTCGGCGGAAAATTTTGCAAAGAAAAATGCTGGTAAAAACATCGGAGACGTTTTCGCAAGATTGAAAAATCTCAGGGCGGAAAGACAGGAATGATAAACTTTTCGCATAAACCGGTGATGTTGGAAGAATGTATGCAGGGCTTAAATCTTAAAAGCGGCGGCATATATTTTGACGGGACGGTCGGAGGCGGCGGGCATTCCTATGAAATCCTGAAAAGATCTTCGCCAAACGGAAGACTGATAGCGACAGATCTTGACGACAATGCAATAGCTGCGGCAAAGCAGAGGTTGGCTGAATTTTCCGGTAGGTTTGAAATTTATAAAAGTAATTATAAAGAATATGAAGAAGTTTTTTCGGCAGCGGGTGTTTCCGAAGTAGACGGAGTTCTTCTGGATTTTGGGATTTCCAGTTTTCAGATAGATGAAGTCAGCCGCGGATTCAGTTATATGCACGAAGCACCTTTGGACATGCGTATGGATCCAAACGGGGAGCTGAGTGCCGAAGATGTAGTAAACGGATATTCCGAACAAGCACTCTATGAGATCATAAGAGATTACGGAGAAGAAAGGTTCGCGAAGAATATAGCGAGAAACATAGTCGAGGAACGCTCGAAAGTGCGGATAACTTCCAGCAGACAGCTTTCTGCGTTAGTAGAAAAGAGTATTCCCGCAAAGTTCAGAAAAAACGGACCTGTGGCAAGAAAGACTTTTCAGGCGATCAGAATAGAGGTAAACGGAGAACTGGACAAGCTCGAAGAAACGGTGCGCGGATTGTGCAGGAAACTGAAAAAAGGCGGAAGGATCTGTATCCTGACTTTTCATTCTCTGGAAGACAGGATCGTAAAAAATGTATTCCGTGAACTGGAAACAGATTGTGTGTGCGATAAGAGCTTGCCGGTCTGTGTGTGCGGAAAGAAAAAAGAGATAGAAATACTTACGAAAAAGCCGATAACGGCATCGGAAGAAGAAAAATTAAAAAATTCACGATCCGCTTGTGCAAAACTTCGCATAGCGGAAAAGGTTTGAGAATATAGTATTAAGGAGACGGGGAAATGGCAACAGGTCTTGCGGTTCTTGAAAGACAAAAAACGGAACAGGATCAGGAAAGTAATCTTAAAGCATACGGAAAGCTGAGCGGACTGGCGGAAAACCAGGAACTGACAGAGGATCAGAAAGCGCTCAGATTCAATGCGCGCATTTCTGAAAACTATCAGAGACTGATCAATCCTGAATATACAAAAGCGGAAGAGATCGCTGTTGCGCAGCCCGTTTATCAGCAGGAGTCTCCCGTATACACGGAGACAGTAGCACCTGCACGCGCTCGTATTGCGGATATTTTCCGCGCAGATTCTCCCGTATATACAAACGGGGTGGATTTTACTGCAACGCAGGCGAATAATTATGTCGCGCAGGATTCTGTGGCGGAAACAGTATCGGAAAGTATGGAAGAAAGTGCAGATCTTATGCCTACTTCAACGACGATCCAATACCGCACAGATCTTTTTGAAAATGAGAAACAGCAGGTTTCCGAAGAGAAAAAAGGTTATGCGCTTACGGCAAAAGGTAAATTGCTGATGGCAGTTTATGCTTTGGTTGTAACGGTTATCCTGGCGCTCATCATTGTAAATACCAGCGTGCTGAAAACGTTGGACGGTCAGGTGGAAGCCAAAGAAGCCCAACTCAATTCGGTTACGGAATCGTATAATTCGGTAATGGATGAAATCGAAGAGCTGACGAGTGAAGAATCGATCATTTCCAGGGCAGAAGATATCGGTATGTACATGCCGGACTAATTACAACTGAAAAAATCACGGAAGAATTTCGGTCTCGCATACGATCTTGTTTAGGTCGGTGGGCGGGACCTTTTTTTATGTCCGAAAAAAGAAATGGCAGGAGGGAGGTGGATAATTTGCGTTTTAGAAGAAGTGTGTGGGGAGCGGAAGAAGAAACGGTATCGGCTACCGTCCTGCGTCGAAGGCTTATTGCTGTTTTTACAGCGATAGTTTTGGTAATATTTGCGGTAAGCATCCGATTTTTATTTGTGCAGGTGATCAGTGCGGAAAAACTAAGATATCTTGCTCTGGATCAATGGACAAGAGAAATACCGGTAGTAGCAGAACGTGGGGAAATATATGATCGGAACGGCATTTTGCTTGCAGGTAATATTAGTTCTTATACGGTGTTTGCACGTCCGAATGCTGTAAAGGACAAGGAAAAAACGGCAAAAATACTTTCTGAAATCTTTGAATTGGACTATGCAGAACTTTTGGATTCACTCATGCATTCAAAAGTTTCAGAACTTACGATTGCTCGTCATGTGGAGAAAGAGCTGATCGAGCGTCTTTCTGAAACTGAGCTTCCCGGGGTTTATTATGCTCGGGACAATACGCGTACGTATCCTTATTCGGATATGCTCAGTCAGGTTTTGGGTTTTACCTCTTCGGACAATACGGGGCTTACGGGTATTGAAAAATATTATGACAAATATCTGGCGGGACAAGACGGGCAGATTTTGTACGAAACGGATCTTATCGGTATAGAAACTCCTGAAAGCAGAGCGATTTATCAGCCTGCGACAGCGGGACTTGACGTTTACCTGACGATAGATAAAGATATTCAGCTTGTTTGCGAACAGGTAATGGCGGAAGTTTATCAGGAATATTCGCCGGAATCGGCACAATGCGTGGTCATATCTCCTTCGACGGGGGAGGTGCTGGCTATGGTAAATTATCCGGGATACGATCTGAACGATATACCTCGGGACGACAAAGAATTGCTGGATAAACTAGGGAGAAATAATCTTGTCTGCGACATCTATGAACCGGGTTCAACATTTAAGATCGTAACAGCGGCGGCGAACATAGAAGAATCTTTGAAAGGGAATAAAAAGGCATTCTCATTGACGCATGTTTTCAGCAGCAGTCGTACTCGTTCGGTAGACGGAACAACGATACGGTGTTGGAGCAATCATGCAAACGGCAAACACTCCAATCAGACTTTGGCGGAAGCCCTTTGCAACAGTTGTAACCCTTGTTTTGTGGATATGGCGCTTTCATTGGGAAAAGAAACTTTTTACGACTATCTTGAAGCGTTTCATTTCGGAAGTGTTACTGGATTGGATTTTTCGGGAGAAGCACAAGGTATGGTTCTCCCTGAAAGCGCGGTGCGAGATTGCGATCTTGCAAGAATAGGCTTTGGTCAAACGATTGCGGTATCTGCAATGCAGCTTGCTTGTGCGGGAGCGGCTGCGGTAAACGGTGGATATTATTATCAGCCGACGCTAGTCGGGCGTATCCGTTCGGAGGACGGTAAGACAAACGAAAAAATTTCACAGGTAATGAAAAATCGAACGGTGAGTGAGGAAGCATCAAGGACGCTCGCTTCACTTTTGGAAAACGTTGTGGAAAACGGCAGCGGTAACAAAGCCTATATAGAGGGTTATAAAGTAGGCGGAAAAACGGGAACGGCGCAAAAATATGAAAACGGGGTGATTGCGGCGGGGAAATATGTATCGTCGTTTTTAGGATTTTTTCCTGCTAACGCTCCCGAATATCTGGCGCTTGTGATCGTGGATGAACCGCAAGGGGCATATTACGGAAGTGTTGTCGCAGCGCCTGCGGCTAAAAAAGTGTTTGAAGGAATAATAGGGGTGAGGGATATCAAACCTTACGAATAAAAAGGAGCAGAAAATTGTTACTCGGTAAATTGGCGGAGGAAATCAGTTACGAAAGAATTATCGGAGACAAAGGCGTGGATGTTTCGGGTATATGTTCGGATAGTCGGCATGTATTTCCCGGGGATTTGTTTGTGTGCTTCGGAGGCGGGGAGAATGACGGGCATGAATATGTGCGTGAGGCAGTGGCCGCAGGCGCGGTTGCCGTTGTGGTTGAAAGAGTTGTGGAGACGGAAGTTCCACAGATAGTTGTCAAAGACGGTCGGAAGGCAATGACCGCTCTTGCCGCTTCGTTTTACGGACATCCGGAAAGGAAACTCAGAATGATCGGAATTACGGGAACAAACGGAAAGACCACAACTGCGCATATGCTGTCGGCAATATTTTCGAAGGCGGGCATTTCCTGCGGAAACATCGGTACGCTCGGAATTTTTTATGCCAATAAAGAGATATCTCCGGAACTGACGACACCCGATCCGATTTTTTTATATAAAATTCTGGCGGACATGGTTGTTTCCGGTGTGGAAGTGGTAGTAATGGAAGTGTCTGCGCATGCTCTTTATTTCGGAAAGACGGAAGGAATTGTTTTCGAGTACGGCATCTTTACAAATTTTACCGAAGATCATTTGGATTTTTTCAAAACTATGGAGGCTTACCGTGCTGCAAAACAGAAACTGTTTACAGGCGGCTGTAAATGCGGGATCCTCAATTTTGACGATGAAACAGGTCGGGCTTTTGCGGCGGATTGTCAAAAATTTTACAGTTATGCTCTGGAAAATCCGTCAGATGCCTTTGCGGTGGATGTTCGGGAAAATTATGACGGATGCAGTTATGTGGTCAATGTTTTTGATGAATTATATGAAATCAAGTTGTTTATGACAGGGCGCCACAATGTGTATAATTCGATGGCGGCCGCTTTATGCGCAAGGTTATGTGGAATTTCTCTTGCTACGATTGCGGAAGGTCTGTTTTCGCTGCGCAGAGTCAGCGGTAGATTGGAGCGTGTAGGCAGTTTTGGCGGTGCGGATATCTTTGTCGATTTTGCACATACTCCCGACGGATTGGAAAAATCACTTCTTGCGCTTCGTCCGCATTGCCGCGGCAGGCTGATTTGTCTTTTCGGGTGCGGAGGAAACAGAGATCCTTTTAAACGCCCCGTGATGGGAGAGGTCTCTGCAAAATTTGCGGATTTCAGTGTCCTGACATCGGATAATCCGAGGTATGAAGATCCTTTTGATATTATTTTGCAGATCGAAAAGGGTGTCCGTAAACATACGGACAAATATATCGTGGTTGTGGACAGGGAAAGCGCGATAGAATATGCGGTCGATAATCTTCGTGAAGGGGATGTCCTGCTCGTTGCAGGGAAGGGCGGTGAAAACTATCAGGAGATCATGGGTGTGCGGCATATATACAGTGATTTTTCCACGATCGAAAATTTGCTGTATTACAAGACAAAGGAAATAAAAGATAAAAATGAAAACTGAAATACTTCTTCTTTTTACGGCGTGCAGTATGTCGATATTTTTCTGTGCGCTTTTGATTCCTTTTCTGAAAAAGAAAAAAGCGGGACAATATATTCTCGGTTATGTGGAAGAACATAAAAACAAGAGCGGGACGCCTACGATGGGCGGTCTTGGTTTTGTCGCTGCCGCGGCGGTCACGGCAGCGATCTTCGGTTTGTTGCGGGAAAGGCGTCTTGCTGTAATATTGGCTTTCGGTGTCGCTTTTACATTGGTCGGTTTTCTAGATGATTATATCAAATTCCGCTATCAAAGAAATCTTGGACTTCGAGCTTGGCAAAAGACGGCTTTTCAGCTCGCCGTTTCTCTGTTGGCGGGACTTTTTTGCTATACAAACGGATACAGTGTATTATATATTCCGTTTTTTGGGAATGTGGATATCGGTTTATGGATTGTTCCGCTTGCGGTACTTGTCTTTGTTGCAACAGTAAACAGTGTGAATCTGACTGACGGATTGGACGGGCTTGCGGCTTCCGTCAGTTTCTGGTATTTCGGCGCGTTTGCGCTTTTGCTTTTTTTACAGGGGCAAAACAAAGATATCGTTGATTTTGCATTGATATTATGCGGTGTTCTTGCAGGATATCTTGTGTTCAACACCAACAAAGCATCGGTTTTTATGGGGGATACGGGGTCTCTCGGCTTAGGCGGTTTTGCCGCTTCGATCGCGATGCTGAGCGGAAACGTATTGTTTATCCCTCTGATCGGAATTATGTTTGTGGTTTCGAGCATATCTGTCATACTTCAGGTAATATATTATAAAAAGACGAAACGCCGTATATTTCTCATGGCGCCGCTGCATCATCATTTCCAGAAAAAAGGTTATACGGAGAGCAAAATAGTTTATATGTATTCGTTAATTACAGTAGCGGCGGGACTTTTGGCGGTGAGTTTCGTATAAAACAGGGAGAGGTCGGACAGATGTATTTTAAAAACCAGAAGTTTTTTGTAGCGGGCATGTCGGCAAGCGGCGGTGCGAGTTGCGATTTTTTACTGCGGCGCGGTGCGTCGGTAAAAATGTATGACGATTTAGAGGACGAGCGTGTTCACAAACTGATGGAACAACTGGCAAACCGCGGAGCGACAGTGGTATCGAAGGGAGGCGTCCGTGAGGCGATCGATGACAGTGATGTCCTTGTTTTAAGTCCCGGTATACCCATCGATCATGAATTGCCCGTTGCTTTTCGTAAAAAGGGGAAAAGAATCATAGGTGAATCAGAACTCGGGTGTATGGCGCTTCGTGCAACATTGGTTGCGGTCACGGGAACAAACGGAAAGACTACGACAGTGACAATGATCGACGAAGTGTTGCGTGCGGCAGGCAGAAACAGCCGCGCTTGCGGAAATATCGGACTTCCTATTTCTTCAATTGCAGATGAACTCAGCTATGATGACATAGCGGTAATGGAAGTGTCCAGTTTTCAGTTGGAAACCTTGTCGAGTATCTGTCCGCACATCGCGGTTGTTACGAATATTGCCGAAGATCATCTGAATCGGCATTACAATATGGAAAACTATGTTTTTCTGAAAGCAAAACTTCTGAGGAATATGCGAGAAAGCGAGTATGCGGTACTCAACTATGATGATCCCGTAGTCAAGGGCTTTGCAGCCGATGCCCGTTGCAAGATCAGATATTTTTCGGTTTCTGAAAGAGTGGAAGGGGCGTATTTTTACGATGGCGCTCTCTATTACGAAAATGAAAAGATCATGGACGCTTCGGCGCTTTCTCTGAAAGGCGAGCACAATTTGAAAAATGCGTTGGCTTGTATATGTGCCTGCAAACTCATGGGCGTGGAAAGCAAAATTATTGCAAATACACTTTCTGCACTAAGAGGAGTAAGGCATAGAATAGAAAAAATAGCAGAAATAAACGGGGTTACATATATCGACGATTCCAAGGGAACAAATGTTGACGCAACGCTGAACGCGGTAAGCAGTATGCAGTCAGATACGATTTTACTGCTCGGCGGTAAAGATAAGGGTTATGATTATGATAAACTGTTTGCGGCAATGAAAGGCAGTCGTGTTGTACAGGCAATATTGTATGGCGAAAACAGGTTTAAACTTCTCAACGGTGCTGTGAATAATAACTATTCTCAGATCACATTGTGTTCTGAATTTTCATTGGCGGTGAATATTGCATTTATTACTGCGAAAAAGGGACAGTGCGTATTGCTCAGTCCGGCAAGCAGCAGTTTTGACGCCTTTTCCAATTATGAAGAGCGGGGCGACAGGTTTGCGCAGTTAGTGAAAGAGCTGGCAAAAAAGACAGAAGAGGAAAATACGCAGGGCGGGCAGGCCGAAGACGATGAAGAGTGAAGTGCGCACAAAAAGTTTGACGTCGGCAAATGCGGCGAAAAAGAACAGCGAAAAGGAACAAAGCGGAAAATGGCGGGCAATTCTTTTTTCGCCAGCTTCTGCCATCGGGATCCCTGTAATTCTGCTTGCCGCATTCGGGGTGTTGGCTGTGTATTCCGCAAGTTATTACAGTGCGGAGGTAACTTACGGGGATCGGTTTTTTTTCATGAAAAAACAATTACTGGGGTTTGTACTCGGCACTGTTGCTCTTGTGGGGGTAAGCTTTTTTTCTTATGAAAAGCTTGCCAAGCTGAAATGGATCGCACCTATAGTTTCAGTAGTTTTACTGGCGGCGGTATTTATTCCGGGGCTCGGCAGAGAAAATTACGGCGCAACGCGCTGGATCGGTATAGGTCCCATTACGATTCAGCCCTCAGAATTTGCCAAATATGGTTTTGTGATTTTTACGGCGGCTTATGTAGGACAAAAACCGCAGAGGATGAAAACTTTTAAAGGGATTTTACCTGTGTTGGGCATGGGTGGGGTTATCTGTCTTTTAGTTATTCTTGAACCGAATATGTCCATTACGATGTGTATCGGAATGCTGATGCTTGCCCTGCTTTTTTTGGGCGGTGCAAAAATCAAGCATTTTCTGATCATTTTAACGCCTGTTCTTTTGGCTGTTCCGCTGCTCATAATAGCAGAGCCGTACAGACTGAAAAGACTATATGCTTTTTTAGATCCTTGGGCTTCGCCGCAAGGTGAAGGATATCAGCTCATTCAATCGCTTTATGCGCTCGGTAACGGCGGATGGTTTGGTGTTGGATTATTTAATTCTACACAGAAGTACAGGTTTCTTCCGTTTGCCGAATCAGATTTTATTTTATCGGTGATAGGGGAAGAGTTTGGCTTTTTCGGGATTATCGCATTGTTTGCCGTGTCGGGCTGGATAATTTATTTCGGGTTAAGGACGGCGGCACGCAGTAAAGATACTTTCGGTTTTATGTTGGCATCGGGTATTACGATGGTTTATGCGATTCAGACGATCATCAACGCGCTGGTGGTCAGCGGGTGTATACCGCCGACGGGTCTACCGCTGCCGTTGATCAGTTCGGGAAATACTTCTCTTGTAATAACTATGGCGGCTATGGGTATTCTTTGCAATATTGCAAAGAGTCAGACGGGTGGCTGGTTTTTCGGGAAAGAGAAAAAGAAAGTTTAAATAGATAAATCAGAAAGAGCAGGGTTTTGCTACAACGCAAGACCCTGCTCTTTCACGTTTTAAAGAGAAAAGCCATATTATGAATCGAGAGGCAAATTCTTCACAGGAAGGGTTTGCCTGCAGTTGTTTTGCGTTGTTTTGCAAGGAGAGAAAAATGGATAAATACATAATAGAAGGGGGAAAACCGTTATACGGTGAGGTAGAAATACAATCGGCAAAGAATGCAGTATTGCCGCTTCTTGCCGCATCCATACTTACGGATGAGCGTGTTGTTCTGCATCGATGTCCCCGAATCAGAGATGTAATGAATATGATCGGAATCCTCGATGAACTGGGTTGTAAAACTAGGTTTGAGGGAGATTCGCTTGTGATCGACAGTTCGGATGCGGTCAGTCATGAAATACCGTCTGCATTGGCAAAAGAACTGAGGTCGTCTATATTCATGCTTGGTTCGGTCATTGCAAGGTTCGGAAAAGCAAGAATCGCTTATCCGGGAGGGTGCGATATCGGACTCAGACCGATAGATCTTCATCTCAAAGGATTGAAAAGTATGAGTGTGGAGATCACGGAAGACGGAGGATACATAAATTGCAGTTGTGTAAAGTTAAAAGGCGCAGACGTTCTGTTGGATTGTCCGAGCGTGGGTGCAACGGAAAATATAATATTGGCGGCGGTAAAGGCGAGCGGATATACGGTGATCAGGAATGCGGCGAAAGAACCTGAAATTCTTGATTTACAAAATTTTTTAAATGCAATGGGCGCAAAAGTTGCCGGCGGCGGAACTTCGACTGTCGTTGTGTGCGGAGTAAAGAAGTTAGGCGGTGTAGAGTATACTCCGATGCCCGACCGCATTGAGGCAGGAACTTTTCTGATAGCATCTGCGATGTGCGGCGGGGAAATGCTGTTAAAGCGTACGGATGCAAACAATATCGTATCGCTCATACATAAACTTCGCGAAATCAGTTGCAAAATAGCCGTAAAAGATGATAAAATAGAGATAAAGAGCAGTGGTGTCAGAAAATCTCCGAAGATTGTGGAAACAATGCCGTATCCGGGATTTCCGACAGATCTGCAAGCGCAGATGACGGCGCTGGCCTGTATTTCGGAAGGTTCTACTCTGATCGTGGAAAATTTGTTTGAAACGAGATTCAAACATGTGCCAGAGTTGATCCGAATGGGGGCGGATATAACAGTCAGAGGACGGGCGGCATTTGTTCGTGGGGTAAAAACTCTGAAAGGGGCAGATGTTGTGGCGTCAGATCTTCGAGGGGGTGCGGCGTTAACGCTTGCGGCAATCTCGGCGGAAGGTCAAAGCAGTGTGACGGATCTGTCTCATATCGACAGAGGTTATTCGGATTTTGAATATAAACTGACAGAACTGGGCGCAAAGATCCGCCGCGTACATATCTGAAAAATATCGGCTTTATTATACAAAAGAGGAGAATACATGAGAAGCAAAAAGTTTATAATCGGTTATGCGATTGCGATTTTTTTAATAATTTTCCTGATCACATTTAATTCCGTCTGTTCTATAACGCAGTTTGATGTGCGGTATGATGTAGGCAGTGAGTCGGGAAAAACTCTTGCAGCCGATGTACAGAAAAATCTTGACGGGTATCTGAAAAAAAGTTTTCTCTTTTTTGATGAAAAGACGGTATACGATATTGTAGAGGAAAAGGGTAACGGTTATCTTTCGGTGCTTTCTGTAAAAAAGGTGTTTCCGAATAAAATAAAGGTATCCGTGCGCGAATTGTATGAAGAGTATGCGTTTGCGACCGATGACGGATATGTTGTTTTTGACCGCGACGGTGTCTTTATAGGTTTAAAAAAAGATACGGAAAATAATATCGGCGGGACCAATGTAAAAATCAGCGGCTTTGAGTTCGTTGCGGATAAGAACGGGGTATATTCCATAAAAGAATCCGATCGGGATATATTCTCGGAGCTGATGAGAATGTGTACATATGCAGACGAGTGTTTTGAGGGTGTCAGAAAAAATATTGCGGAGATAGAATATATTCCCAGTGCAGTTGAGTCGTTGGATCGATTCGTTTTCACCATGCGTGAAGGTATGCAAATTTGTGTAACGGGTGTGACTGATCAAAAAGAGAAACCTTACGAGTGCTTTTGTGCGGCGGTGCAAAAGTATCTGTCCCTGAATGACGCTCAAAAACTTTCAGGTTATATTTTGCCGGTTGTAAACAATGAAGGAAAAATTGTTGCCGAATACAGTGAAGGCACATTGCCGACAATTGAAAAGTAAAATGTAATCGGATGTTTTGAAAAAAATTAATGATATCAGCAGGTAAAAAATACCATAAACGCGCTTTGAAAGAAATTGTTCGAAGTGCGTTTTTTTATTGACATGAGGGTGAATTTATTATATAATAGTGATTGTATAAATCATACGTAAGAGCAAGCAAAAACGGAGAAAGAAAATGAACCGCAAAAGCGTAGCCGTTCTTGATGTAGGATCAGCAGAAGTAACTGCATTGATCGGGCAAAGAGGCGTAAACAACACCTTTGTATTTAAGGGTATATATACGGAAAAGTACGACGGTTTTGCCGACGGGGATTTTTTTAATCCGGCAGGGCTCAGACGTGCGATTTTTTCGGCGATCGGTCAGGTTGAGAACAGTTGCGGAGATAAAATTACAGAAATATATGTTGGTGTGCCGGGAGAATTTGAAAAAGTAGAGACACGGCGCCAGCTGATCAGTTTTCAGCGTAAACGCAAAGTTACAGGACGCGATGTTTCGTTGCTTTATTCCAGCGCATACGGCGATCCGCCCGAGGGATATTCATTGATACGTTCGGCGTCAGTATTCTATGTGCTATCGGACAAGCGTCGTGTGATCGACCCTGTCGGTATGATCAGCGATTCGCTGGAAGGTTATTTGAGTTATTTTGTTGTTTCAGATCGTTTTTCAGAGGTTTTGCGGAATATTTTAACCGAATACGGTATGAAAAAAGTTAATTTTCTGCCGGTTTCGTTAGCAGAGGCGCTGTATCTTATTCCGTCTGAAATGCGCGATGAATATGCAATTTTATTGGATATAGGTTATATTTCGATGACGTTCAGCGTCGTTTGCGGAAACGGTATCGCTTATGAGAGTGCTTGTTCTGTGGGCGGAGGACATATTCCTGCCTGCATGATAAACGATATCGATATTCCTTTTGACGTTGCGGAAGCTATTCTGAAAAAGGTCAATCTTTCCAGCATAGATAATCCTGAATCAGTGATCGAATATATAGATAAAACGGAAATTTATACCGTATCTGTTTCACAAGTGAAAGAGAAAGTGAAAGAAGGTCTTGACCTTATTTGTGAGGTCATCAACAAATGTCTGGAACTTTGCGGTGACAGGAATCTTGATTACAAACCTATTTTACTTACGGGCGGAGGGATAACAAGTATCCGCGGTGCGCGTGAGCATATGAGTAAAAGGTTGAATAAAGTAGTGGATATTCTGACACCCAACCTTCCTTACTACAATAAAGCGGCACAGAGTTCACTTCTGAGCCTCTTGAATATGGCGCTCAATGATCAGCGCGAAAACAGTTTCATCCATAAAATTTTATACGGATTCGGAGGATAATTTGAGATGTTCAATAGTTTAGACAGTTTGTCGGGGGTAGCAAGAATCAAAGTCATCGGTGTCGGCGGCGCGGGATGTAATGCCGTAAACCGCATGATCGAAGCGGGGATTCAGAGTGCAAGTTATGTTGCGGTAAATACCGACAAGCAGATTCTGCTTCTTTCTAAAGCAGAGAATAAAATTCAGATCGGTTCGGTGCTCACAAAAGGCTTGGGAGCTGGAGCGGAACCTGAAATCGGAAGGGCAGCAGCAGAAGAAAGCAAAGAAGCGCTTACCGAAGCAGTCAAAGATACTGACCTTCTTTTTATTACGGCAGGTATGGGCGGCGGAACAGGAACAGGTGCTGCACCCGTCATTGCAAAAATTGCACGTGATTTAAAGATTCTTACGATTGCCGTTGTTACGGAGCCTTTCAATTTTGAAGGCAAGAAACGTATGGACAATACGGTCAAAGGTTTGGAAAATCTCAGAAAATATGTTGATACTTTGATCATTATCCCTAATGATAAAATTACATGTGTGGTGCCTAAGAATACTCCTATGGTGGAGGCACTGCGTGTTGCAGATGAAATTTTGAAGCAAGGTATTCGCGGTATTGCAGACCTTATTGTAAATCCTGCCCTTATTAACCTCGACTTTGCGGACGTTCGTACGATCTTGAAAGATCAGGGACTTGCACATATGGGTGTAGGTGTAGCAAAGGGTGAAAACAGGATCGTGGAAGCCGTTCGCCTTGCAGTAAACTGCCCGTTGTTGGAAACGACTATTGAAGGTGCAAAGGGTGTAATTCTCAATATTGTAGGCGGCAACGATCTTACAATGGATGAAGTTCAGACAGCGGCAACCCTTGTCCAGAGTGTTGTGGACTATTCCGCAAACATCATTTTCGGTGCGTGCATTGACAGTAACATTAACGATGAAGTTGAAGTCACTGTTATTGCGACAGGATTCCCTCACGTTGAAAATATGTTTAATCCCCGTGATGAAAGAAATATGGCGAGCCGTAATTTCTTTGTTAACAGAGGACTTCCGGAAAGCAATTCGGAACAACCCGCGGCAGCTCCGACTCCTGCACCGGCACCTCAGAATGTAGCGCCGTCTTATATCCGTACGCCTATGAATAATACAATGGCAGGGCAACAGCCTCCCGTATACAGACAGCCTTATCAGCAGCAACAGTATAATGAACGTCAGGCTCAGTATCAGCAGCAACAGCAACAATATGCTCAGCCTGCTTCTCAACAGCAGGAAGAATATCGCGCACCGCAACAGCCGCAGTATGCTCAGCATCAATATGTTCAGCAGCCGCAGCAACCTCCAGTGACTCGTCAGGATAATTCTGAAAAAGAACTACCTACGTTTGTTCAGAAACTTTTCAGAAAGAAATAATTTTAATTAAAATAAAAAACGGGCGGACATGCATTTAAGATATGTCCGCCCGATTTGTCTGTTGATATTGGAAATATTGAATAAAATTTTGTTTTTTAAGATAAAAGAAAAAGGAAAAAACTGTCGTTTTTTCCTTTTATTGATTCATTTGTTTTTGTAGGGCAAAGCCGGTGATACGGATATACACGTTCATGCGTGTAGAGTTATTCCGCTTTAGCCAGTTCCTCGTTATAAACGGAAAGAATTGCATTTTTAAGATCTTCGCGGGTCTCGGTGTTCAACGGATGTGCAATATCTTTAAATTCTCCGTCATTTGTCTTTCTGCTGGGCATCGCTATGAACGGACCGTCGGTGCCGTCAATGACTTTAATGTCATGAACAACAAAACAATCGTCGATAGTAATGGAAGCCACAGCTTTCAGTTTACTGTCGTCTTTTTTCACAAACCTGATGCGTACGTCTGAAATTTTCAAAATTTTACCTCCTTATACGTGGAACATTTCATTATGCGTGAAACGCTTATCCGTATTTACATTTTACTATATAATTTTCGAATAATCAAGAGTCAGACAAAAATTTTTTTAAGAAATTTTGATTTTTTTTAAAAAAATTGTCTGTTTTTATCGAATGCCGCATATAAATGTCTTATGAAAAGATCATTTTGGCGTGAATATCAACGAGTTTTTATGATAGGGATCGGCGGAGTCAGTATGAGCGGGCTGGCTCTTTATTTGCAGAAAGAGGGTTTTTTTGTTAGCGGAAGCGACATGGCGGAAAGCAGTCAGACGGTAGAACTTAGAAAAAAAGATATACCTATTTGCATAGGGCATTCTGCCGAAAATGTGATCGGAGCAGATGTTGTTGTCTGTTGTTCGGCTATCAGTGAAAGCAATCCGGAACTTTGCTTTGCGCGTGAAAGGGGAATCCCTGTTGTGGGCAGGGGAGAATTGTTGAGGCTTGTTTCAAAAGAATTTCCGAATGTGATTGCGATTTCAGGCTGTCACGGGAAAACTACGGCTACTGCCATGACATCGCATATGATCATACATTGTACAGGGTCTGTTACTTCGCATATAGGAGGAGCAGATTCTGTTTTAGGTAATATACATATATCAGATTCGCCGTATTTTGTTACAGAGGCTTGTGAATATGAGGGAAATTTTTTAAAACTTGATCCAAGCGTTGCAGTTGTGCTCAATACTGATGCGGATCACATGGAGTATTATAAAACGGAAGAAAATTTACTTGCGGCTTATCGCGAGTTTATTAAAAAAGCGAAAGCGGGAATCGTTTGCGCAGATGACAGAATATGCGGAATGTGCAAATCTGATCTTACTTTCGGTTTATCGGAAGGCAGTGACATAACGGCGGAAGAGATTAGTAATTTAAAAGGGAAATTTTCTTTCAGACTTTGTGCGTTCGGGAAAAAATATGACAGAATCAAATTAAATGCTTACGGCAGGCATAATATATATAACGCACTCGCGGCTGCTGCGGTTGGAATATATTATGCTTTTCCGATGGAAATGATATGCGAAGGGATAGAAAAATTTGAGGGCATTTCACGGCGGTTTGAGTGGATAGGCAAGTTTAATGGAGCAGAATTTATTGCAGATTATGCACATCACCCGCAGGAAATAACGGCAGCATTGGAAACGGCTCGGCAAATATCGAGAGAAGGATTGAAGGTTATTTTTCAGCCGCATACTTATTCGAGAACGCGGATATTTATGCAGAATTTTGTTAATGCTTTTAAAGATGAAAAAAACCTTGTTATCTATCGTACATATCCCGCTCGTGAGTATTTTGATGCTGAGGGCAGTGCATTGACGCTATCGGAAAAACTTCCTCGCTCCCTTTATATTGAAACACTCAGAGAATTGGTTTTGTGGTTGGAAAGAACAGTCAAACCAGGAGATACGGTATTATTTTTGGGTGCGGGAGATATTTATTATGCAGCTAAGATGGCGTTGGAACAATTAAGAAAAAGGTGATAAAAATTTATAAAAAAATTTTTAAAAATTTCATACAGAAGAATATCGGGCTTTCCGTTTTCGGAAAGCCCGATATATCGATTAAAAATCAATTTGTATACCTTTGGAAAGGCATGAAAAGGCATAATCAATAAACTGTTTAGCACGCCGCGGCGAACGTCCGCCTTTCTGGATCGCCCAACGTTCTGCAAGGGCGAAAAGCGTGTCTTCGGAAATATCCATTTTTTTATCTTCGGCAAGCTGTTTGATGATCGAAAGATATTCTTGTTTTCCTGTTGAGGAGAAAAGTACTTTGATGCCGAATCTGTCGGAAAGAGAGAGCTGCTCTTCCATAGTATCGCGGGCATGAACGCTGTTTTCACGGTCGGAGAAATTTTCTTTCAGGATATTTCTGCGGTTTGATGTTGCAACAATCATAACATTGGAGCTCATAGCGTTTATGCTGCCTTCGAGACTGGCTTTCAATGAATAGATTTTTTCGTCTCGCTCTTCCAGAGAAAGATCGTCTATGAAAATAATAAACTTAAAGGGGAGAGATGCAAGGGTTTCTTTAAGTTCATTGATGACACCGAGTTGCTCTTTTTGTATTTCAACTGCGCGAAGCCCTGTTTCGGCATAGAAATTCAAAACGGCGTGAACAGTAGAAGATTTCCCCGTTCCTTTATCTCCATATAGCAACATATCCGAAAAGGGGAGTTCTCGAACAAAGTTTTCGACATTATCCAGAACGGCTTGTTTTTCCGATTCATAGTTTTTAAGATCGGAAAGTGTTATATCGGAAGGATTTAATACAGGTTTTAATGTTCCCGACGAATATGTAAATGCTTTATGCCCGATAAACATTCCGTAGCCGTTTTTATGGAAAAACTCAGATATTTTTTCAATGCTTTTCGGGTCTGACCAATTACTTTCGAATAAGGGATTGTCTTTCCCGTAACCGATGGCAGGAAGACCACTTTCAGTGAAAAAATTCGATCCGTTTCCTGTTATAAATTTTGCAAGATTTTGCAGGATCACAAGGTCATGGGCAAAGGCGAAAGAAACGGAGCTGCGCAAATTTCCGGCATGGGCTTGTCTTGCAAAAAGGTTATCATCGAAAAGAATTTCACGGCAAAGAAATTCGGCAAACGAGCATTCTGAATCGACTGCAAGAAGTGAAGCGTAAGCGTCGGTATACATAGCTTTATCCTGATGATCAACAGCTTGAATCAGTGCGTCCACTGTCGGATTTTTACAAATATTTTTTAAAAGAATAAGTTCTTCGGTATGGGTTGAAGACATTGTCTTTCCTCCGTAAAGATAAAAAAATATTGAATATAACGCAGAAATAAATCGTTACAAAATATGCGTATTTGTTTCTAAGTCGGTTTGTTTTTGCTTAAATTATGGGGCTATTATACACTTTTAATTTGAAAAAAGCAATAAATCTTATACAAAAAATAAGGTAGAGAGGAATTCGTAAAACGCATTGAAGTTATAATAAAAATTAATAAATAAAATTGCCCTTTTATGCTTGACTGAATCGGGCTTGCGTACTATAATAAATGCAATAAGAAAAAACGGCTGGAAAGCCGAAACGAACGGAAATTTTTTTCGGAGGAAGAGAAAATGTCAAAAATTTATTATCAGTCCGATTGTGATATCAAAGTGTTAAAGGGCAAAACGGTTGCCATTATCGGTTATGGCAGTCAGGGTCATGCGCATGCACTGAATCTGCATGAAAGCGGAGTCAATGTTGTTGTCGGTTTGTATAACGGCAGTAAATCCTGGGCAAAGGCTGAAAAGGCTGGGTTGAAAGTTATGACGGCGGCAGAAGCTGCAAAAGTGGCAGATGTCATCATGATCCTTACCCCGGACGAGCGTCAGGCTAAACTCTATAAAGAAAGCATCGAACCCAATCTTACAGAGGGAAAAGCATTGGCTTTTGCACACGGTTTCAATATTCATTTCAAGCAGATCGTTCCGCCTGCTAACGTAGACGTATTCATGATCGCACCGAAAGGCCCTGGTCATACGGTACGCAGCGAATATGTTGCGGGGAAAGGAGTTCCTTGCCTGGTAGCTATTCATCAGGACGCGACAGGCAAAGCTCTTGATGTTGCTCTCGCTTATGCGGCTGGTATCGGCGGTGCGCGTGCAGGCGTGCTTGAAACCACGTTTAAGTGCGAAACTGAAACCGACCTTTTCGGTGAGCAGGCAGTCCTCTGTGGCGGCGTTACAGCTTTGATGAAAGCTGGTTTTGAAACCCTCGTAGAAGCTGGTTATGATCCGAAGAACGCATATTTTGAATGTATTCATGAAATGAAGCTGATCGTTGATCTTATCTACAAAGGCGGATTTTCAATGATGAGATATTCTATTTCCGACACGGCTGAATTCGGCGATTATGAAACAGGTAAGAGAATTATCACCGAAGAGACGAAGAAGGAAATGAAGAAAGTACTTGAAGAGATTCAGGACGGTACTTTCGCAAGTAAATGGATCGCTGAAAATAATAACGGCAGAGCACATTTCAATGCGAAAAGAGCTTTGGAAGCTTCTCATCAGCTGGAAGAAGTTGGTAAGGAATTGCGTAAGATGTATTCCTGGAATGATGAAAAAGAAGATATGTAATCTTTAAGTATAGTTAAAAAACCTGCGGATAAAATTCCGCAGGTTTTTTATTGTATAGTAAAACCCGCGGATAGTCCGCGGGTAAGAAAGAGCTTAAGCGATGGAACTTGAAATAAAAACTCCGATTGTGTAAAATAAGAACTG
>CASEHS010000030.1 GCA_949287815.1 uncultured Bacillota bacterium
GGGTTAGTGCAAGTGCTTCACCGATTCTAAGTCCAGTCGAAAGTAAAAACCTGAATAATAAATAGTGTGATGATTTTTTTGCGACAGTCAAAAACTTGTATTGCTCTTCGGGCGTCAGCGCGTTTCTTTTTTCGGGAACGTGCTTTTTTAATTCTACCTGTTCAAACGGATTCTTTTTAATTGTTCCCGTTGCGTGCGCTTTTTTAAATACTTGTCCCACATACACAGCGCAGAGATCCCGTGATCTTAACGGTGGCAGGGAAGTGAAGAAGTTTTGCAAGTCATCTGTTGTTATTCTTCCGATTTCCTTTTCACCTAACACGCCGATAGCCTTTTTAAGTGCGTTATTAAGGCTTTCAAGGCTTTTCGGCTTTAAGTTAGGCTTGATGATTATATGAATACATATAAAAATGCTCATCCCGATTACGAGTCCGAAACATTATCTTACATCGCACAGACAGAATTGGTTGCAGACTTTACAGCGAAAGAGATTCTTACAAATGAGGATTCCGTCAGAAGGCTTGTAAACCGCAACCGAAATGTTGTTGTTCGTGTTTATGAGTGGGTAAAAGATAAGATTAAAACGCTTACCACAAAAGGCGGTAGCCGTGAAAATCTTGCCTATTTGCGTAAAGCCGAAAGAATGCTTTCAAAAGTTTTGAATATGCCTACAGGCGGTGTAAACATTGGAGAAGAAGACAAGGAAATCAAAAGACAGAAAGCTGAAACAGAAGAGACGTCGAATTTAACGTCTACCGTTGACAAGCATCTAGAATTGTTATACAATAATAGTAGATTTAGTTTGCAACGTCGAGCAAAATATATCGCTTATGATAAGATCGGTAAAGCAAATATTGAAGCCATTCGCAAAAAACTGCAAAACATTTATGCTGGTGTGGGTAATGCGGTTGCGGATGGTATCGGAATTGAAGTCGGTACAACTGTATTCATTGTCGATTCAGGGAAAGACCAAGGTGAAATTGCTTTTGGCGTAAGACAAAGAATCACGATATCCAATAGCGAATTAAGAAAACAACGTTTGGAGGCTTTAAATGAACGAGCAGTATCAAAAGGGTATGTTAGTAGTGAATTATTTGGACGGTTTGGGGGTACATCCGATAACCGTAACGGTAGCGGTATAGGACGAGAACTTGGAGCGAAGTTATCAACTAATCAAGGAGAAACCGAACATCAGCAAGGAAGAGTTTCTGAAAGAAATGGAGATAGTAGAGGAAGAGGATTAAATTCCAGATTTTCTATATCCGTAGACTCCGAAGGAAATTCTCTTTCTGAACAACAGCAGGAATATTTTAAAGACAGTAAGGTTAGAAACGCAGCAGGTGAATTAACTCCCGTATATCACGGATCTTCAAACGAATTTTTTGTTTTTGATAGAAATCGAATGGGCAAAGGCAATGATCAGTTTGGGGCAGGTTTTTATTTTGCAACAGACGAAGAATCTTCATTGCATTACGGAGATAAAGTAATAAAAGGATACTTAAATATCACAAAGCCTATCGTTATAAATCGCACGGTGGACGGAGGAGATCTTTTCGATGTTAAACTTACGCAAAAACAAGCGTATGAAATCTTAAAAAGACATCCGAAAATTTACGATGCAGAAGAATCGCCGTTGGGTGATTTATTTGATGAGTATTGGGAAGTCGGCGCAAAAGACTATATGATTCGGGAGGCTGCTAAAAATCTCGATTCGATCGGACTTATGGATAGCGATTATACCGCTTTCAGAAATTATCCTAATGAACTTCATGAGGCAATTAGAGATGTTTTAGGATATGATGGGATTGAAGTCAGGTTTGACAACACAAACGAAAAGTTTTATGTTGCATGGTTTGAAAATCAAATCAAACAGACAAGCAATAAAAATCCTACGTCCAATAACGATATACGTTATTCTTTTGCCAAAGATGAAAGTGGGCAGTATAATGAAAAGAAAAAGGAGGAGGACGGAAATGGACGAAGAGGGCAAGGTTTACGTAGGATTCAAAGTGGGAGACTCGATTCAGGAGCTTCCGGAGGATCTATTCGAGGAGTGGCTGATCTACAAAAAGAATTTGGAGAAGCAGCGAGCGAAAGAATCGCAAGCAGAGTCGAAAAAATCGTTGAAAAATCAGAAAGATTAGATAAGTACACCGAAGAACTTGCACGTAAACACGCGAAAAAAATAGGTTATGAAGTTTATTTTGCAAAGTTTAACAATTCTGAATGGTCATATTTTCGAGATGGCAGAAACCTTTTTATTTCGTATGATTCCAATCCCGACGCTATTGTGCGCATGGATAACGGCCGATTGAATATCTTTGCAGAAATGACGACAGATAAAGGCAATACAGGTATTATTGCCATTGAGCTGAACACGGTTAAAGACATCAATTCTAAATATAGAAAGTATAATCTTGTTGTATCGGCATTCTCCGCAAAAGACAATTATGTGCGTAATGCTTTGCAAAAACGTGCCGATCGTGTCGAGTACATAAAAAAAGACCTTTCGCAAGTTAATCCCCAACTGTATGAGTGGTTGGCAATTATTAACGAAAGGTCGAATGGTAGTCTTACTACCATTAACAGTATACGCGATAACGCGGAAAATGTCAATAGAAACGAGCAAAATTCTGATAAAAGATTTTCGCTGGCTGATACAGATTCGCAGGGGAGTAAACTTTCTGCGAAACAGCGAGAGTTCTTCAGGGAATCGGCAATCGTGGACGCGGACGGGAAGCTGCTCAAAATGTATCACGGTACGGCTGCGGACTTTACTGTTTTTGACCTTGCGGAAAGCGGCGCAAGTAACGACCATACATCGCATATAGGCTTTTGGTTTACGCCTCGCAAGGCTGTTGCGGAAAATTTTGCAGAGTTCAACGCAAACGATTATCAGGGGAAAAAGGCGCACGTTCAAGAAGTTTATCTCAATATCGAAAACCCGAAAATTTACGCTCCCACAGATAATTCAGCGAGAATGGAAGAGCTGCGGACAGAGAATACCCGTTTGCGTGAGCAGCTCACCGAAGAATATACGGAGCTCAAAGAAACAGTCGGTCGGCTGAATTATATGCTGTACTTTACGCAGGACAATATATTCGGTCGCCGTGGGGAAAACGATATAGGTTATCGCGTCGATGAAGATTACTACGTTCAGTACATGAAAATGAGCCCTGAACAGGCAAAAAAAGCAAAATCTCTTGTTGACGCAATAAAGAAAAACAACGAGCAGATCAAAAAGAACGAGACAGAGTATTATCGTCTGCAAGATAACGATTCGTTTTTGCAGATGAGCGATGACCTTGATGAGTTCATGGAGTGGATAACGGGTACTCACGCACACGAACGCGGTTTTGGACGTGAGCATTATGCAGCGACAAACGCGCGCGAGGCTGCGGAGCAGTTCCGAAACAAACTCATCAAAGAGGGATATGACGGTATTTGGATCAAAGATACTCGCGTCGATGACAGCGGGGATCAGGTCGTTGCTTTCTTTCCCGAACAAATCAAACTCACTTCCAATAAAACCCCGTCGAATAACCCGGATATTCGCTATTCGATTTCAGCTGTTGACGATTACACGGAAAAGCAGTATAATGATTACGGTTGGGTACGCGTAAACGACGTCTTAAGTGTAAATGAGTATACGGATTTTAATAATAAGTTGAACAATCTTACGGCAGAAATCAGGCGTAATCGGACGAAAGATGGAGAGTATATCATTGCGGTAAATGATTTGCAAGGAGATCGTTTTGGTGTAAACAACGTCCTTGTTTTTGCTAAAGGCACATACCAAAATCCTAAAATTACAAGGGTTATCCGCATCGGCCTCGACAATGAAACGGATATAGAAATTATAAGGAGTGATATTTATGAGTGGGAAGCATGGGATAGCACATTGGCGGGTGAGATTGTTTCACGAGTGTACAGTGATGAAACTGTCCGGCAATACACTGCTGGAACTTTCCAAAATTATCGAGAAAGTAAGGCTGAATGGAGGAGACAAGGAAGCCGAATCGAAAGCGGAAGAGTTGTTGCGGATAGTCGAGAAGTACAAGACGGAGCAGGCGATTCTCGAAGCGGTCGAGGAAATGTAAGATATTCTATTTCTGAAAATCAAAACACCCGTGATGAAAACTATGTCAATAATAAACTTAAGATGATCTTTTTAGAAAAATCAGTTGATTTTAATTATTGATGCGACTTTAATAATAAGTTTAAAAAAGCCCTCAAAAGTTAAACGCTTTTGAGGGCTTTTTTGAAAGATGTTTTAAAGTTTATTTTTCTGAGGAATTCGGATTTAAGTTAATTCTTTTTATAGGCGGCGGGAGATATTCCGAAACGGTTTTTGAATGCTTTGGAAAAAGAGTGAATGGAATCATATTGCAAAGTTTCTGCTGTTTCGGTAACGCTTTTGTGCTCTTCGCCGAGAAGGGAAAGGGAATATTGTAGCTTTTTTTCCAGACAATAAGTGGTAGGAGAACAGCCCATCGCCGCATGGAAAAGATGTGAAAGATAGGAGGCGCAGTATCCCAGTTTTTCGGACAGTTCAGACAAATTGCGGTAGGATAGAAAATTTTCGTCCAGATAGGACAGCATATTAAAAAGTACAACTTCCGCATTGCCAACGCTTGTCAATCCTATTTTTTGTATGCCGCGGTAGGCGCGCAGAAAATTTGCCAGGATCTGATCTATGGATGTTTTCAGAACAAACACCGAAAGGTTGTCGTCAGGATCGTTGTTTGTAATGGCGTTCAGAAAAAAGGTGGAAGAACGGAAAGGGTCGGTAAGGTAAACCTGTCCGTTCTTTTTTTCGATCTCTTTCAGTTCTTTGTAGAGCGGGTGGCTTTCTTTGAGTAAAAATCCGATATAAAAATAACGCATCGTACCGTCGGGCGGAGCGCAGATACAGTGCTTTTGCGGCGGGAAGGTAAAGTTCAGTTCGTTTGCCTTCATTCTTCTCGTGAAGCCGTTTATTGTGTTTAAGGCTTCGCCGTCGTATACATAAGTTATTTCCATACACAGTTGCTCATGTTCCGGAAAGCCTGTATTTGCATCGCAGAATCGTTCTCCGATCTGCAACAAGGTGATGTGTTCCAGTTCCTGCGGCTGTAAAAAATACTTATGATCAATATGAAATTTTTTTCTGTCAAATTCTTTTTTCATAATTGAATTATATCAATGCTTTGCCAAAAATGCAACAAAAAATGAAAATATTTTGTTTTAAATTATAAAATTAAAAGCAATTCAGGACAAATTATTGAGCAAAGCAATCCAAAGACAAACCTAAATGTTTATGTTATAATTACCATGAAAAAGGGGCGGAGTGTCTGTTGTAAAAGATGTCTTTGGACATTGAGCGCAGTATTTTAGACCATCCGTTTATCAGGAGTAAAGATGAAAACCGAAAAGAAACATTTTTTTGCAAAAGTAGCGTCATTTTGTCTTTGCGGGGCATTGCTTATCGGTTCGGTAGGATTGGTAGGCTGCGGACAAAAGCGTGATCCCAATAAAGTGTATATTTCTCGTTGGGCGCTTGAATGGGAAAAGCCGCTGTTTGAAGCATGGACAGATAAATTTGAAGAAGAAAATCCCGGAATCGAGGTCGAATGGGATTTTAACCCTTATACGGCGCATTTCGACAAACTGCGTACCGATCTTCTGAGCGGAGAAGCGGCAGATATCATTTTTGTCAACAACTGGGGTTGGGAACCGTATTCAAAAATTGATGTTTTTGAAGATTTGGGTGCGGTTGAAAGCCTTTCCGCAACAAGGTCAGGTATTCTTGACAGCGCACAGGATGCTTTCCGTCAGGGCGATAAGATAGTCGGCATACCGGTAGGGCTTGTTTCGCGTGTGCCTGTAGTCGGAACCAAAGACTTTGAAAATGCGGGTATAGATATCCCTTATGACAGAGAAACTGCATTTACGGGAGAAGAACTTGCAAACCTTGTGGGGGATGTTGCTGACAGCGTAAATAAGGCGATGGGCATTAACATCACTTTGACTGATGCGCTGCTCACGTTCCTGGCGAGTGTGGATGCTCCCCTTATCAAAGACGGGAAAATCATGTGCAATACGCCAGCGGGAGTGAAAGCGGTGCAGGAGTTTTATGATTTTGCAACGAGCGGAAGAGTTGTTCCGTTGTCGCAAAGTTACGGCGGAATGTACGGCACGGCGGATAATGCAGTAATGTCCGGTACCTGTGTGGCAGGGTATACCAATCCGGGCGGATTAAAAAGTCTGCTTGATTCAGGTTGGGATATTGCGACTATTCCGACTGTCAAAGCGGAAGGCGGAAAGGACGTTGTGGTAGCGGATTTCAATGCGCTTGTTGTTCCTAAATTCAGTAAGGTAAAAGAAAAAGCGTATAAAGTTATAGAATATATGCTTTCTCAACAGGCTCAGCTCGAATACGCGGTGTTCAGCGATCTTCCCGTCAATAAATTAGCGTTTAACGAAGTCATGAACGATTCGGAAAACTGGGATCCTACGCTGTACAGTGCATACGGTGTCGGAATTGATAATTTGTATGTTCCGCCCGCATTGTCCACCGATTTCCAGACTTTTCTCGGCGGATGTCTTAAAAACTTACTTGACGGAGCGATCAGTGCAGAGCAGTTCTGCCTCAAAATGGAGCAAGAAGGCAAAAATTATATTTAAAACAGGGGGTATAAAGTGAAAAAATCCGGTTTAGCCAGGAAAGCACGGATAGGCTGGGTATTTGTAAGTCCGTGGATCATCGGTTTTCTGCTTCTTACACTGATACCGTTGCTGGTTTCATTGTATATGGCATTCCATGAATGGGATATGTTTTCCGATCCTGTTTTTGTAGGATTAAAAAATTTCAAAAGATTGCTGGATACGTCCACCATTGAAGGGCAGACCTTTTTTGCGGCGCTGTCAAATACACTCATCTACACATTTTTTACGGCGATCATCAATATTGTGGTGGGTATAGCGATCGCATGGGCGGTAGCGCGGTCAAGTGTGATCAATACCATTATGCGTTCGGTTATTTATCTGCCTTGTATGTTGATCGGTATCGCCTTTTCCATGATGATGGGCCCTATTTTCGGTAGTTCGGATTATGCTTTTGTCAACCAGATCTTACATATGCTCGGTCTTCCGCCGCAGGAGTGGTTGTTTACTCACGGGCAGGGCGTATGGGTGATGGTATTCATGTCTTTCTGGGGTATCGGCGGTGCAATGATCGTTTTCATTGCCGGTATCAAAACGGTCGACAGTGCCGTGTATGATGCCGCATCCATCGACGGGGCAAGCAACTTTAAATTACTTACAAGAATTTGTGTTCCCATTATATCTCCCGTGATCATTTATCAGACGATCATGAGCATTATTTTCGGAATGCAGGTTTTTGATATTGCGGTCGGATTATCTTCGGCAGGCGGAACGGGCAGCGGTTTCGGAATGGGTATCGATAACAGCCTTGCGACATTAGTATTCTATCTCTATAATAAAGGTTTCAGAGATTTCGAAATGGGCATGGCAAGCGCGATCGGTTGGTTGATTTTTCTGTTGACTTCCATTGTCAGTGTGGGGTTGTTTGCATTTGTGCGAAAGACCGGTTATTTCAAAGTGGACTGAGGTTGAACTATGCAGAGAATAAAAATTAAAATGCAGATGTCCGATGTCTTTTTTCGCATTCTTGCTGCGTTTATGACATTGCTCATTCTGTTCCCGTTTTTATGGCTGTTGCTCTCATCTGTCAAGACCAATGCGGAATACTATGTTCAGCCTTCGCCGTTCTTTCCTTCCGATCCGCAGTGGGACAGATACAAATATGTATTCATTGATCTTGCGTTTTACAAATATATGATCAACAGCATATTTTTGGCTGCGGTGGTCGTAGTGCTGAATGTAACGAGCAGTTCGTTTGTAGCGTACGGAATGGCCAGATTTCAGTTTAAGGGCAAAAGTATTGTGTTTACGGTCATGCTGATGACAATGTTTTTGCCTTCGCAAGTATCCTTTATTCCCCAATTTCTTATTTTCGATAAACTTGAATGGGTGAATACCTATCTGCCTATCGTTGTACCGCATTTATTCGGTGCAGCCGCAAATATTCTTCTCGTTTCTCAGTTCATAAAAGCGATACCCAAAGAAATGGACGAGGCAGCGATGATGGACGGATGCAACAGTTTTTCGATATGGCTTCGGATCATTTTGCCGCAGTCGGTTGCGGTGCTGATCGTCGTTGCGATCTCCGCTTTTCTCGGAAGCTGGAAAGACAGTATGAGTCCTTTGATCTATCTGAGGGATGCGAATCTTTATACTGTGCCTGTTGCGCTCATGTACTTTCAGGCACCCGATCAGAACAGTTATCTGTTGTTGCTGACAGGTGTAGTGATTTCGATCATTCCTACGCTTATCGTGTATGTATGTCTGCAAAAATGGATGGATAAAGGCATTTTTATTGCAGACCTTAAATAAAAAAACAGGGTGGTAAAATGAAAAAAATTATCAGTATCTTGTGTTGTGTTGTTATGTTGTTCGCCGTTTCGGCTTGTGATTCAGCACCCCGACAGGGACACGTTGAATATGATGCCGATCGGGAAAGCAAAACCGTTTCGGAAATTCTTTCGGCTGAGCAGAACAAAGTGCTTTCCCCGAACGGTGAGGATGAAACTTTCCGTATTCGTACGGTGTCGGAAAGTGAAGATTCGGTGCGGGTAGCGAATAAAAAGTTTGAACTTGATATCGGTGCAGATGTAACAGGAAATGTATACGATCCCGAAGAAGTGAACGTGTACGGACAGTTTGTATCGCCTTCAAAAGAACTGTATACCATGCCTGCATTCTGGTTTTCAGATTATGAGCGTTCTTTCGAACCTCTTGATGAAAGTGCGGAATATCCGATGAATGGATACGTGGAGCAGGGAGATGTAAATATTGTCGGCGTGATCGATGCGTTGGACGGAGTAAAACGCCCCGTAGGTAAAGCAAAATTTTCCTCTGCGTCGGGAACATACAGCAATGCAGGTGCAATTCTGAATGTGTCGGATGTTACCAAATTGTATGACGGCGTTTCGGTTTGGCTCAGAAAAGACGCTTCATTGGAAGCAGAAAAACTTTATCTCGGTTTTTATCAAAGCGCAGGCGAAGCGTATATAGAACTTCCCGAACTTACCGAAGAATGGAAAGAATATACTTTTGCATGGGAAGATTTTACGCCCAACAATTCGGACGGATCTTCCGAACTTCTTCCTTTGGGAACGATGTACAGCGGATATGTGCAGACGCGCGGCAACGCTGTTTCCGGAAATGTGTATATTTCCGATTTGCGGGCAGTGCGTATCGGATTCAAAAACTCGGCTGTTCTTTCAGATTTTGTCAGCGGAGAGTTGGCAAATTACAAGGCAGGGGAGTTGAACGGTACGGAAGTGCTTACACCTTTAAATGAAAGCGGCTTTAAACTTCGGTTCCGTTTTGATGAAGTCGGAGATTGGACTTACAGAGTCGTAGCGGAAAAGGACGGGGTCGTCAAGTCGCAATATGTATCCTCCGTTAAGATAGGAGAAAACAGTGATGCGGAAGAGAACAAAGGGCTGATCCGTGTTGAAGAAACGCAGAAACGCAATTTTGTGTTTGAAGACGGTACACCTTATGTTCCGATCGGGCAGAATGTGGCGTACACCGTCGACCCGCAGAGAGGGTCTTACGACTATGAGGTGTATTTCCCGAAAATGGCTGAGGCAGGCATGAATTTCTGTCGAGTCTGGCTCACTTACATCGGATACGGTGTGCAGAGTACGGAAGGCGGTATACTTGATTTTGATTATCGTCAGGACAAAGCGTACGCGTTTGATTGTATTATTGAACTTGCAGCGCAGTACGATCTGTATTTGCAGATCCCTTTAATGACTTTTTCAAGATTCCATGAAGAGAGCGAAACGGACGACGTCGAACACAGAAGTTGGGATTCCAGTCCGTTCAATATCAATAACGGAGGGTATCTCGAAAAACCCGAACAGTTCTGGACGGATGCACGCGCCCGTGAAGATACGAAGAAATTGTATCGTTATTACGTTGCGCGTTGGGGATATTCCAGAAACATTCTCAACTGGGAGATTATGAACGAGATCGGTGAATCGAGTTCTTACAATCAGCAGATCGCAAAGGCATGGGCAGAGGATATCGGCGGCTTTATGCATACAGTAGATCCTTATAATCACATGGTATCCCTTAGTTCCAAAGAATTTTACGATGAAGTATATTCTGCGTCTTCTCTTGATTTTGTAAGTATCCACAGTTACGTCTGGGGTGCTGATTATCCTTCGAGTTCGGCTGATATTACGTCAGGCGTACAGAAACATTTCGGAAAACCCGTTATGATCGGCGAGATAGGAGCAAGTGCAAGTTCTGCGGACGAAAATGCGATGATGGACCCGAAAGGTTATGTAATGCGGCAAACGGCGTTTACGGCTCCTATGAGCGGTGCTGCGGGCGGAGCAATGCTCTGGTGGTGGTTGCAGATCAATGAGAATAATTTGTACGGTAATATCACGCCCGCGGCAGAATATTTCTCATTGCTTCCCAAAAATTTTGTAACTATGGACAGTATAGTCGGTAAGGATTATAAGTTTACCGCAGACGGAGCGCTGTCCACACAGACGCGCGTTCTCGGGTTCCGTTCAGACAGTGCGGTATATGCCTACATTTACGATATACGTTACAGTTATGCAAATACAAATCCGGGTGATATTACAAATTCGTCTGTATCTTTCGATGGATTAAAAGACGGTGATTATACAGTTCGGGTGTTCGATACGCAGACAGGAAATGTGGTTTCGACGCAAACCGTAACAGTCACGGGCGGAAAGATCACAGTTTCACCGGGAACATGGCATTGCGATGTTGCGTTGCTCATAGAAAAGGCATAAGGAGGGGAGAAAAATGAAAAAGAGGTTAATAGGTCTTTTGATGGGCATCCTGCTGTTGTTTGCGTTTGTAGGATGTGATCAGAAGGTGCCTGCGGGAGAGATCCCCGAAGGTGCGTTCAAAATCCTGACGCCTGCGGACGGTTCAGCAGATGTTCAGATCTATCCTACGATCACCTGGACAGCAGAGTCCAATGCCGATATTTATCATCTTGAAATTGCGGAAAAATCGGATTTTGTAAAATTGGCGGCGGAAGATACGACGAAAGGTTGTTCCTATACTCTTTCCGAACCGCTTGAACATTCCACAAAATATTATCTGAGGATAACTGCGCTCTCAGAGGAAGAGGGCAAAACATATGCCCTTTCATATAAACAGTGTTCTTTTACAACGACGGCGGAACATTCCACAACACCGCCCGATTACACCAAAGCCAGAACGATTTATGATTTTGAAGAATATTCGGATACGGCAGCTCTCGGCACACTGTTTTCCAGGCACACGGCAGGCGATCCGCTGGAAATTAGTCTGACCGAAAAGGGCGGGGCTTCCGAAAGTAAGGGAATGTCGCTTTCCTATACTCCGGGTGTAAACGGCTGGGCAGGTGCGCTTTCTTCCATACCTGCGGAGAAAAAGGTATGGAGCGGTGCAAAAGGCATTCGTTTCTGGATCGATTCGGACGGTTCGGGTGATTCTTTTGAGGTGCGGTTCGGCAAGCGCGGGTTCCAGTCTTGGAGTGCGACATTTACCATGAATAATCCCGAGGGGATGTATGTTTCCATTCCTTTTTCGGCATTTGAAGACGCGGGCGGCGGTGACGGTATATTAGATCTTTCAGGTATAACCAGGCTTTGGTTCTTTGTTCAGGGAGCAAGACCTGCTGAAATCGTAATAGATGATGTTACGATCGGTTCGGATGAAAATTATACGACGGATACACGTGCGGCTGCCGAAGACGCAAACAAAGTTCAGATCGGTACCGTGGATGACTTTGAAAGTTATAAAGATGTATCCGAGTTGGACAGCAAGTGGACTTTTGAATCGATAGGCGAGAAGTCTTTTGTAGAAAGCGGTGCGTTCGGCGGGGAAAAGAGCCTTTCGCTCACACCTTCGGCAGGCTGGTCAACGCTCGGCATACAGATGTCTTATACAGATTTTTCGGATGTGGTTTCCATCACGTTCAAGGCCAGTGCTGGTGTATATGTGGTACAACTTGCAAGTGACTGGAATGTTATCGAAAAGGAGATTTCCGCAGCGGAAGACGGTCAGACGATCGGCGTTAATATTTCCGAACTTGCACCGCAGTCTTCATCGATGACCATCGATATGGGGCAGATCAATCTGTTCCGCATCGGTATCAAGGACAAGAGCGGATCGCAAGTAGTGATAGACGATATCGTTTATTCAAGCGATACTTTTGTTCCCGATGATAATAAGGCAGGAGTTTTGGAAGATTTTGAATCGGACGGACTGAATGCCTTCAAATCAAAGTGGACGTCAAGCGGAACGATCACGCCGAGTATCGTCGAAAAAGACGGTTCAAATGCACTCAGCCTTGCTGCAAACGGTGCATTCGGCATGGAAGCGACAGGGTATAATCTGGCGGCGCTAGATTTTTCTGAAATTGTCGGCGTGAAAATGGATCTTTCCATGAATCAGTCAGGAAAGGTATTGATCCAGATCGGATCTTACGGAAATGTGTATACCTATGAAAAAGAATTCTATGGACCGGAAAATAATATTGATTCGCTGGTTTGTGATTTCAACGCAATGTCTTTGAAAGAAGACGGGGTCAGCTCGGGTGAGTTAAACAAGGAAGCGATCAATTTCTTCCGTATAGATGTTACGACGTACGGCGAATACACATTCACTCTGGACAATATAGAGTTTTATAATGCTTCTTATAAATACGAAGCGCTCTCCGTCGATAATTTTGATTCTTATGAAAACGATGAAGCGTTGAAAGCGGCATGGAATATCGACACGGTTTCGTTAGTCGAGTCCGAAGGTAATAAAGCAATGCAGCTGACGAGTGTAAGCGGCTGGAACGGCGCGCAGTTCAATCTTTCTGCGTCCGGAGTGATCGGTGCGGCAGATGATTATCAGAATTGTTTTGCCGTACGCGTAAAAATTGTAGCGGAAAAACCTGCTGCTCTTACGGTAAAGTTGACGCGTTGGTCTAACGGTATCGAGAAAAATTACGATCTCGTTGAAGGTGAAAATATCGTAATCGCATACTTTGTTGACTTGGAAGGAGCAGCGTTGTCTGATTATTCGCTCAACTCAATTACGCTCGGTGTCACTTATTACGGAACGGCAAACTTTACGATAGATGATGTGGAATTTTTGAGAGGATAATATGTATAAAGAACTTGCACGCGGCCTGATCGTGTCTTGTCAGGCCGCGGAAGGGGAAGTCTTTCACGGGTTGGATCTCATGCGGTATATGGCAAGAGCTGCGGAATCGGGCGGTGCTGTCGGTATCCGCGCACTTGCCGAAGAAATACCATCCATAAAACAGGTAACGGATCTTCCCGTGATCGGACTAGTCAAAAAAAAATATTCGGACAGTGATGTTTACATTACGCCCACGCGGCGTGAAGTGGATATTCTGCTCAAAACGGGCTGCGATGTGATCGCGTTGGACGCAACTCTTCGCAGTCGTTCGCAGAAAGAAACGGTAGAGGGGCTGGTAAGTTATATCAAAAGCTGTGCGCCCGATATACGTATTATGGCGGATTGTGACTGTTTGGAAAGTGCGCTGGCGGCTGATTCGATCGGCTTTGACTATGTAGGCACTACTATGCGCGGTTACACTGAAAAAACGCAAGGTATAAATATACCCGACTATGCTTTTTTAAAGGAATTGCGCAAATCTTTGCGCAGTGCAAAACTGATCGCAGAAGGCGGCATATGGGAAGTTTCTCAACTTGAAAAGGTTTTGGAATGTGATCCTTATGCTGTTGTGATAGGTACGGCAATAACCCGTCCCGCGGACATAACGGCAAGATTTGCTAAAATTATTACAGAAAAGAGGGGCTGATATGCAAAAGCAACGGCGTAAAAAAATTCTGATGCTTCCGCTTGACGAGCGGCCTTGTAACTATCTATATCCGATAATGCTTTTTAAGGATAATCCGGCATATGAACTGAAACTTCCTGCTCGCGAAAAGCTGGGGCAAAGAAAAAGGGCGGCTTCTTTTGAAGAGATCAGTTCATTTCTTCTCGAAAACGCAAAAGACGCGGATATTGCTGTTTTGAGTATTGATATGTTGCTGTATGGCGGGCTTTTACCCGCGCGTATTCATACTCATAAAAAAGCAGAATTGTTAGACAGGTTGGAGCTGATCAAAGAGATAAAAAAAATCAATCCGTCATTGAAAATTTATGCTTTTAATCTGATCATGCGTTGCCCGCAGTATTCGTCCTCGGAAGAAGAACCCGATTATTACGGGCTTTGCGGCAGAGAACTTTTCCTTTATGGCGAAGCGCTCTGCAAACAGAGGTTGGGGCTTTGCGGTAGAGAAGAATCTGAAAAGTACCGCTCGGTGATCAGTCCTTATTTGTCCGATTATCTCAATCGCAGGAAAATAAATGTGGAAATGAACTGCGCGGTAGTCGATCTGATCGGTACATATATAGATTTTTTGATCATACCTCAGGACGACAGTTCCGAATTCGGATTTGTGGCGGAAGATCAGCAGACCGTCCGCGACTACATTGCCGAAAAAGAAAAGCAGGAAAAAGTTTTGATTTATCCCGGAGCGGACGAGGTAGGAATGACACTTCTTGCTCGGGCTGTCAATGAAGACAGGGGAGTCCGTCCTCAAATATCTGTTTTTTACAGTTCTGAAAAAGCACCTTTTATAATCCCCAAATACGAAGATCGGATGCTCGGCGAATCAGTAAAATTACAGATAGCGGCCGCAGGATGCAGAAAAAGTCAGGCTTTTTGTGAAGATGACATTATTTTGGCAGTCAATGCTCCCGCAGGAAAAATGGGCGAGGCAGATGAACAATTCCGTATTCGGCCGTGCGGAGAGTATTCTGTCAACAGGAGCCTGTTGTTGTTTGCGCAGGAAGTAACGGAACTGGTGCGGTCAGGTAAAACGGTTGCGGTGGCAGACGTCGCTTACGGCAACGGCAGCGATGCAGAACTGGTGACTTTGCTTGATCGTGCAGGTGTTTCGATGCGTGTGGCTTCATACAGCGGGTGGAATACTTCCGGAAACAGTTTAGGTACGGCGATCGCGGCGGGAATTTTGCGCAGTATTTTTGGAGATCTTCCCGCGCTGACAGATTTTCTTGCTCTGCGGTATTATGAAGATGCTGGATTTTGCGCATGGTCCAGACGGGTCATTATGGATCAGCTGTACAAGGAAAATACAGACTATCGCAATCTGGGCGAACGGTCAGATGAGATCGCTGCTTGTGTGGTTGAAGAAATAAACGCGTTCATGCAGAAGAAAATGAAGAATTTATATTCGCAATACGAACTTGTTTCCTGCTGTATGCCTTGGAATCGGATGTTTGAAACGGAGATCGCTGTTCATGCGAGAAGATGACAGAATCCTTTGCCTGGATCTGGGCGGTACGAAATTGCGTGCGGCTATCATATCGGGTGGAGAAATAAAAGAAAAAAAAGTGTTCAGTACCTGTATATCGCGTGGTTTAGAGGGTATCAAAGAAACACTTTTGCTCGGCTTATCCGCTTACGAGGGTGTTTTTAGAGGTGTTGCCGTTTCAAGTGCGGGCAATATTGATCCTGAAAGCGGAAACGTTATCTATGCAACGGATAATTTGCCGGGTTATACAGGTTTTCCTCTCGGTAGGTTTTTACAGGAAAAGTCAGGTATGCCATGTGCTTGCATAAACGATGGATGCGCGGCGGCTCTCGGTGAATATTATCTTTCCGGACAGGAAGGTGAGGTCATGCTTTTTTTGACGCTCGGTACGGGAGTAGGCGGAGCATATGTGAAAGACGGTAAAATCCTTTTCGGAACTGACGGTATGCTCGGACATAAAACTCTTTTTGCTGACGGGCTCAAATGTAATTGCGGCAGATCGGGTTGTGTGGAAAAATATGCGAGCGGCAGCGCATTCCGTTCTCTTCTTAAAACGGCAGATGTTAAATATGATACGCCCGATGCTATATGGTCGGCTTTCGCCCGCGGCGAATCGTCTGTATGCAGTTGTGTGGAGAGTTGGGCGGACAACGTGAAAGCGGCTCTTACAATGTATTATGAGTTTTTGCCTTTTTCCAGAGTCGTACTCGGCGGAGGAATGTCAGATTCGGGCAAATATTGGCTCGATCTTGTCAGAGAAGAAAATTTTTCAGTCGATCTGGCGCGCGGCGGTGATGATGCAGGACTTATCGGCGCTTATGTAAATTTTAAGAAAAAGTTTCAAAGTTAAAAGATAAAAACAGAATAGATCATAAGTTAAAAAGCCCCGAATCGGAAAAATAATCCGATTCGGGGCTTTTTACAGTGTTATTTAAATATAGTATCCTTTATGAAGAAGTTTATACAATAAATCTAAGTTTACTTATTGTCCGCGGCGGTAGTGCTTTCATCTTCTTTGACGGGTTGAGGTGCGGTTTGTCCCGTATAGCGATTCATTTCGCGGAGGAAAGTTTTGGAAGAGAATACGAGAATACCTACAACGATCACGATCGCAATGTCAACGAATACGAAGCTGTTATAAGCAAGGCTGTAAATCCAAGGGTTCATGTTTTCCCAAAGCGCGTATTGCGAGAAAGCGAAAACTCCCGAGAAAACGTGGCAGATAAACCTTAATGCACTAGCAACGACTGCGCCGAGTGCAAATGAAAGTTGCGGGATACGGTTGAGTGCGGGTATCTTTTTAAACATACCCGTAACGCCGATCGCCGCGAATGCCACGGGATAGTCGAGCAAAAACTGTGCGGGGTGTAAGAGCCAAGGATCTTGTACAGCCTGCAAAATACCGTAAATTGCGCCCGCGAAGACACCTTTTCTTACGCCGAACATATAGGAGAACACCATGAGCGGTAAAAGACTTGCGAGTGTGACCGAACCGCCCTGAGGCATTGAGATAATGCGGATATAGGAAAGCGCAAAGCTCATGGCAATGCAGACAGCCGCAAAAGAAATCGTCTTTGTATCGAAACCTTTCTTTTCGCCTTTACCCATAAAGATGGTGATGAGAGCGATCACTGCGATAAGTCCTAAAGAGGAAAGGTAAAGTGCAAGGTTGTTCACTGGAGCATTTGCACCTTCGCCGAAGTTATTATCGGCAGCGTTTCCGCCCGCATAATAAACAGAGAGGCAGACAATAAATGCAATAATTGCAGCCGCAAATAAACTTGCGCATACGATAAGAGAAATTTTGAACGCCTTTTTACCGAACAGGTTGGAAATGTAACATACGGCAATGCTCAAAAGTACGACTGCGCAAAGCGCGACAGACGGCCACAGAATGAGATCGAACACATACCCGTTTTCGTACATATCGTAAAATTCGAGGGAAACCATTGCTGCGATCACGGTAGCAGAAAAACCTACTGCAAAAGCGATTGCGGTTTTTAAAAAGGCTGAAAGCGATTCGGGCTTTTTAAAACGGACGATGATCCCCACGGCGAGAAGTATAACGGCAATGGCTATCGCCGCATACAGAAAGACATTCATCAGTGCGCTTTTTGCGAATGCAGTCCATACGTCGTTATAGACGTACAGCGTCGAATCTTCCGTTTCGATTACGTCAGTATAGGACGCGAGCAGATTGAGAAACATAAAGATAACCTCCTTGTTCCGCCGACGTCTGATAAAAAAACAGGCACACCCGAAAGGGCGTGCCGATATATCGTCTTTGCAACTTCCGTTCAAGTATTACCTTGTCCGGTTCAAAGGGTATAATCTCAGCTTTTTACGGCACCCCCGGCGGATATTTATTTTTTATACCGAAAAATTTTCCGTTTGATTTATTTCAGGATGATTTTTTCGGAAACGGTGAAATTATAGTATAAATCCTTAAAAAAGTCAATTGAATTCATCGAAAAAATATGATACAATAAAAGTCAGTATAAATATGATTGAGTCGGCTTGTTTGCACATATGTGCAAATTTTGACGGCAAGGAGAAAATATGTACAATTTTTATGCGTTTTTAGACAGAATGAAATATATAAAGCGTTGGTCGCTCATGCGTTCAAGCAGGGAAGAGAATGTAATGGAACATTCTCAGCAGGTGGCAGTGTTTGCGCATGCGCTTGCCGTGATCGACACCGAGGTGTTCGGCAATTCTCCCGATATTACAAAGACAGTGCTTTATGCCCTCTATCACGAATGCGCGGAAGTGATGACTGGCGATCTTCCCACGCCTATCAAATATTTTAATAAAGAAATCCATGGAGCGTACAAACAATTAGAAGATCGGGCAAGCAATGAACTTCTTTCCATGCTCCCTGAACCGATGAGAAAAGGGCTTTCTTCGTTTGTTCTTGCCGATACGGAAAGTTATGAATATAAACTGGTAAAGGCTGCGGATAAACTTTCTGCTTATGTAAAATGCATGGAAGAACTCAAAAGCGGAAATACCGAATTCAAAAAAGCTAAAAATACGATCGCACGCGAGCTGAAATCGAGAAAATTACCTTGCCTTGATTACTTCATGGAAAATTTGATCCCTGCCTTTTCTCTTTCTTTGGATGAGTTGGAAGATTTTCATTGAATAATGTAAAAATACGATGAAAATTTATTTTGTAAACTGATTAACATTGACTTTTTGATTAAATGTGATATTCTTGAATCGTAAGCATATATTGGGTAATAAATAATATGGGTACAGGAATGGACGGGACAGAAGAAAAATGTTGAAAACATATAAAGATAAGGCGATAGAATATGAAAAGAAAAGGCAGTTTGATAGGGATCTGAACGATCATAGGTATGATGACGCGCTTCCTATAGACGGAGATTATAATTATCTGCCCGTAAAAGCGGGGGAGCGGATCAGAAGGTTTTTTCTTGTGCCCGCAATTTCTTTTTTCGGCTGGGTCGTAGGGAAGTTTGGATTCGGACTCAAAATCAAGGGCAAGAAAAATCTTAAATCGATCAAAAAATCGGGTGCGATAGCGATATGTAATCATGTTCATGAACTGGATACGCTGTTTGTTAAAATTTCACTGGGGGGATTTCGTACTTTTCATACAGGTTCTTTTTATCTTTTAAAACGCGGCTGGGCAGGAAGGATATTTAAGTCGGGCGGTTTTTTGCCGGTCGGGGAAACGGTAAAAGATCTTCAAAAACTCAGTGAAACCGTAGACATACTTTTGAAAAAAGGCAAGATCATAAATTTTTATCCTGAGCATGCTCTCTGGTTCAGATACGAAAAAATACGCCCTTTTAAACTCGGTGCTTTTCGTTTTGCGGCAAAGGCAAATGTTCCTGTTTTGCCTGTATTTATCGAGTTCAGAGAAACGGCTCTTCGCAAATTTTTCAAAATGCAGAAGAAGATCGTTTTGCATATACTTACGCCTGAATATCCAGAACTTCAAGGCGGGTTAAAACAAAGGGCGGAAAAATTGCGCGATACTGTCTTTAAAAAGATGAAAGACAAATATGAAAGCGTTTATAGCAGGGAAATGGTGTATTTGCCCGAAGAACCTGACGAAAGCGGTTGCGAGTTACAAATTATTGCAGGATAGCGGAGAGGTAAATATCAAACAGCAGCTGTAAATTTTTTATGGGAATAAACTCATTTTTGCCGTGGATATTATATTCTTCTCCCGAAAACTGCGGTCCGAAAGCCGCACCGTTTTTAAGCGCTCGTGCATACGTTCCGCCGCCAATGGCAACGGCCTGAGATTGATCTCCCGTTATATTCTGATAAACTTCCTGCAAAGTGGAAACGAGTACGCTCGTTTTTTCATTGTAAAGAGGCTGTTGTATGTGAAGTTTTTCATATTTAATAGATGAATTATCCAAAATATTTTCTACGACAGACAGGGGGATAGTTGCAGGAACGCGGATATCGGTAGTTACGATGAGCGTATCATCCGAAAACCGTGCAATATCGGGAGACATGGTGAGATAACCCGTTTCATCGTGCAGTTCTTTTAGTTTCAGTTTATCGGCAAAAAGTATATCATAAGCTTTTGCAAGCGAATCATTTTGCGAGGCAAGTACGCGAAGGAGTTTTTCGAGTGCGTTTTCTCCTTTATCGGGGGTAGAGCCGTGTGCCGCTTTGCCGTGTGCGGTAAGTGTGTTGTTTTCGTAAATCACAGAATCGGGGTATGCTTTTTCCGCAACCCCTTCGGCGCGGGCAAAGGCGCAGACCATGTTTGCCCGTTCTCCTCCGTATAAGTTTGTAAAAGGAGCGTTTTTGATCGGAAAAAACAGATCTGCCTGAAAAATTCCTTTTTCCGCATAGATCACGGGAAAATCCGCATCGGGAGAAAATCCCATATCGGGCATTTTTGCGCATTCATTGTAATGTTCGATACACTGCCAGCCGCTTTCTTCGTTGCAGCCGACGATTAGGTGTATTTTTCTATTAGGTAAATATCCTTTGTCTTTGAGCGCTTTAAGGCAATACAGACAAACGATCGCAGGGCCTTTGTCGTCCGTTGTGCCTCTGCCGTAGATCTTTCCGTCATCTATAACTCCGCCGAACGGGGGATAAGTCCAGCCGTCGCCTGCGGGAACGACGTCCAGATGACATAATACAGCGAAATCTTCGCCTTCGCCGAACAATACTTCTCCGACATAATTTTCGTAGTTTTTTGTGGCAAACCCCATTTTTTCGGCAAGACTGAGAAAATAAGCAAGACAATCCGCCGCGCCTTTTCCGAACGGCATACCCTCTATGGCGGGTTGCTGCGAGCTGTCAATTTTTACAATGTCCGATATCGACTGTATGATTTCATTGAGATAATCTTTCATTTTTACTCCTTTAAAGGCAAAAAACTTTCAAAATCCGTTTTTTTCTGAAAATGTTCATGTGAATACTTCCGAATATAGTATACACTTTTTTGAAAATATGGTAAAATGGTTTCAGTATAGTTTTTGGATTTTAAGGGTGAAATATGCACGAAGGACACAGGGAACGGATGCGCGAAAGGCTATGCCGTTTCGGAGAATCGATGAGTGATCACGAACTTTTGGAAGTCCTGCTTTATTATGTGATACCGAGAAAGAATACCAATCCTATTGCACACAGTCTTTTGTATGCGTTCGGGGATCTTGACAGACTGTTCAGCGCATCGGCGGAAGAAATCGAAAAGGTCGCCGGAGTAGGGAAGAAAACTGCGGAATTTATCCGCTTGGTCTCTCTGATCTGTGAATGCAGGGATCATAATCTTCGTAGCAGCAGGAGCCTTAATAATTTTTCGGAAGTTAGAAAATTTCTGAATATCCGTTTTTCACAGGCAGAGCGCGAAATTGCCGAAATCTATTTCTTAGGAGACGGGGCTAGGCTTCTTTGTGCCAAGACATTTGAAGAAGGTTGTTCTTTCGGAGTCGGTTTTGATGCGAAAGTCCTGAATAGCCTGCTCGGTACGGTCAAGCCTAAATCGATCATTATTGCACATAATCATCCCAGCGGTGTAAGCTCACCTTCGGAAAACGATGATATGGCAGTAGGGAAAATTATAGATATCTGTAATCTTAACGGCGTTATATTCAGCGATTCGGTGATCTTTGTATCGGAAAAGGATATTTTCAGCTATTATCATTCGGGAAGATTGCAGAAACTTAAACTCGAAAGGAAATAAAATTTTAATTTTATAAAAATAAAATTCGGCTCGTGATTCGGGCAGATAAAGGAAAACCAAGGTGATAATATGAGCAAAGTAAGAACGAGATTTGCACCCAGTCCCACAGGCTATATGCACATAGGAAATCTTAGAACGGCGTTGTACGGCTATCTTTATGCGAAAAAGGAAGGAGGGGATTTTATTCTCCGACTTGAAGATACCGACTCTAAACGCTATGTCGAAGATGCTGTCCAGATCATTTACGATACATTGAGGAACGCGGGTATCGTATACGACGAAGGTCCCGATATCGGCGGGGATTACGGCCCTTATATTCAGAGCGAAAGGGCGGCAATTTATAAGGAATATGCGGAAAAACTCGTCGAACTCGGCGGTGCGTATTACTGTTTCTGCGATAAAGAAAGATTGGAGAGTTTGAAAGACGAGCACGGGGTAGGCCGTTACGATAAGCATTGTCTGCACCTTTCCAAAGAGGAAGTGGAAAAGAAACTGAAAGAAGGCGTGCCTTATGTTATCCGTCAGAACGTTCCCGAAGAGGGGAGCGGAACGTATGAAGACCTCGTTTACGGAACGGTTACCGTAGATTTCAAGGATATCGAAGACGGTATTCTCCTCAAAAGCGACGGTATGCCCACATACAATTTTGCAAACGTTGTCGACGATCATCTTATGGGTATAACGCACGTTATCCGCGGCAGTGAATATCTTTCTTCTACGCCCAAGTATAATCTCATGTACGATGCGTTCGGCTGGGAGCGTCCTAAATATATCCATTTGCCTCCGATCATGAAAAACGCTCACGAAAAACTTTCCAAGCGTAACGGCGACGCAAGTTATCAGGATCTTGTCGCGAAGGGATATATCCCAGAAGCGATCATCAACTATATTGCGCTTTTAGGTTGGAGTCCGAAGAGCAACACTGAAAAAATGTCTTTGGATGAGCTGAAAGAAAACTTTTCGCTTGCGGGGCTGAATAAATCTCCCGCGGTTTTCGATGAACCCAAACTGCGCTGGTTGTCGGGCGAATACATCAAAGCAATGTCGGACGAAGAATTCCGCAATATCGCCATGCCGTTTTTGGAAAGATCCAAAGCTTACGGCAAGTATGATACGCAGAAGTTGCTGTCCATTTTAAAAACCCGTGTCGAGATTTTGGAAGAGATCCCTTCTAAAATAGATTTTCTGGAAGAATACGGCGATATAGATGAAGCACTCTATTTCAATAAAAAAATGAAATCGGATGCCCAGATCGCGAAAGCCGTTCTTCCTGCCGCTGCCGAGGTTCTGCAAAATTTGCAGATTTTCGAAAATTCGGAAATTTATTCGGCACTTTGTGATCTTGCGGCGCAGTCGGGTATGAAAAACGGTCAGGTTCTTTGGTGTGTCAGGATCGCGCTTACCGCCAGAGAAAATACCCCCGGTGGTGCCAGTGAAATGGCAGAGCTTTTGGGTAAAGAACGCTGCATTCTTCGTCTGAAAGCGGCGGCGGAGAAATTAAACTGATGAATTTTAAGTTTCTGCGTGCGGAAAAGGGTTTTATTTCCTTTCTGGATAAAATCATTTTTATTTTGACAGCGATAGCAAGTATTCCTGTCGCTTTTTCAAGCAATGAAACCGGGGTAATTGCATTTACCGTACCTGTTATTGTCGCGTTTATTTTTTCTATGGCAATGAAAGTTTTTGTCATGAAATCATTTCGCGGAAAAATTGCTTGGTATGTGTTCGACGGCATTCTGCTTGTTCTTTTGACGCTCTTTTCTAACTGGAAAAACGTAAGCGGAAACTTGATCACCTTTAATTACATTGTTTATGCACTTGTTCTTTCTGAGTTTTATCTTTCTTCCGACAGATTCAAAGACAATGTGATCATGTTTGCCGTCAATATCGGAATGTATACCGTTGCCTATATAATTGTTGCGATAATGAATGACTTCATTGCCTCGGCTTTTCGTACGGCGGCGCAGTATTTTACCGATCTTATCATTCTGTTGCTGCATTTTGCGATTTTCAATTTTGCGATGACTGTTTACAGGAAAAACAGGACGATAGAGCAGAAGGTCCGTGAGCTGGAAGAAAGCAGAAACGAACTTTTGCACGCATACGATAAACTGGAAGAGGCAACCCTTATTGAAGAGAGAAACCGCATTGCGAAAGAAATTCATGATACGGCGGGACATTCGCTGACTACCGTCATCATGCAGACGGAAGCGGCAAAACTCAATATAGAAAAGAATCCAAAAGAAGCGCTGTATTGTATCAATGCGGCAAACCTGCAAGCGAAAAACTGTCTGGACGAATTAAGGCTCAGTGTTCATCTCTTGTCGGGAAGGAATGAAAACGTTTCTTTCAAAGAATATCTGGAAGGCATTCTCAACGAAACGAGTGACGGCACGAATATCACCGTCCGAAGTAAAATAGACGATATTGTTCTTTCGGAAAAAGCGGAAAGATTTATCTCGAATACTTTGCGCGAAGGGATTTCCAACGGCATAAGGCACGGTAAGAGTACGGCTTTCTTTTTTGAACTCAAAGACATGGGCACGTATGTAGAATTTCTTCTTTCCGATAACGGATGCGGTGTCAATATGCAGGATTTCAAAGAGGGATTCGGCTTGTCTGGTATTCACGCAAAAACGGAAGAGATGGGTGGAATGATCCGTTTTTCTTCCGAAGAAGGGGAAGGCTTTGAAATTATCATCAGTCTCCCTCAGTCGGTAAAAGGAGGAAATAAACATGAAGATTAAAGTTCTGATCGTAGACGATCAGGAAATTCTTTCGGAAGGGATCCGCAGTGTGCTTTCCTCTTCGGAGGATCTTGAAGTTACGGGAACGGCTGTGGACGGCTGCGATGCTCTTGAAAAAATGGAGGAAAATCTGCCCGACGTCGTATTGCTCGATATCCGCATGCCGAACATGAACGGAGTTGTCACGACGGGCGAGATCAAAAAGAGATATCCCCGTGTAAAAGTGCTTATCCTTACGACTTTTGATGACAGTGATTATATTTTGAGCGCGCTCAATAACGGCGCCTGCGGTTATCTTCTCAAAGATATCGGAGCTCCCGCTCTGATCGATGCGATCAGAAACGCTTATGCGGGGGATACGATCCTGCCCGCCAAAATTGCGCGCAAAATCAGCGATGCGGCCAAAATGGTCTCTTCGGACAGAGATATCAAACTGCGCCGTGCCTATAATTTTTCCGATCGGGAAGCGGAGATCGCTTTAATGATTTACGAGGGATTTAATAACAGACAGATCGCCACGGCTTTAAATCTTTCGGAGGGAACGGCAAGAAACTACATAAGCACGATATACATGAAAACGAGCAGTGATAACCGAAGCGATGCGATCGCCAAAATGAAAGAGGTTTTATCCCGATAAAAAGCAGAGAAAATATTTTAATTAAAATAATCGATTAAGATAAAGAAGGGCGCGGAAATTTCCGCGCCCTTCTTTACTATAAACATAAATTCAAAGTCTTTTTCATATATTTTAGTATGAATTTGGATGAATTGAAAACAGGACAAAGCGCAAACATTTGCGCAGTCAATGTAAGCGGTAAACTTTCCGAAAGACTGAATATGCTCAATATTTTTGAGGGCGCAAAAGTTACTCTTTTGCGCAGGGCACCGTTCGGCGGCGGCTTTTTGCTTGAAGCGGGCGGGGTTCGGCTTGCGCTCAGAAAAAATATTGCGGAAAAAATTCAAGTTACTTTGGAGGACAAGAATGAACAGTGTTCGGGTTGAAAAAAAACGGTTGCAACTGCCTTTGCAAAAAAGAGTGATTTTTGCAGGAAACCCGAATTGCGGAAAAACGACTCTCTTTAACGCTCTGACCGGCGCACACGCAAAGACGGGTAACTGGCACGGCGTTACGGTTGGCGTCTGCGAGCGGCTGATAAAGGGCGAAAATATTGTGCTTGCTGATCTTCCCGGGATTTATTCTATGGATACGCTGAGTCTGGAAGAAAAAATCACAAGAAATGAGATCGACGGAAAAAATTATGACGCTGTTCTTCTGATTGCAGACGCGGTTACGCTTCAACGCTCGATGCCTCTTTTTCGGCGCGCGGTCGCGTCGGGAAAACCCGCCGCCCTCATTATAACTATGCTCGATGTCTTAAAAAGGCGGGGAGGGATTCTCAACTGCGAGAGACTTTCCGAATATCTTCATATTCCCGTTGTTGCGGTCGATGCGAGAAGTAAAAAAGATATTGTCCGTCTCAGAAATTTTCTGGACGGCTTTTTTGCCGCGTCGGGCATTCAGACAAATACAAAATCGATTTTCCGAAAGAAAAATATTTTCCATTCTTTGGAAAATAAATTTGGCGAAAATTTGCTTGAAGTTTGGGAAAAGTCGTTACCTGCTCAAATTTATACGAACGGCAAGGCAGGCGAGAGCAAGGCGGAAAAATTCCTTTTCCGTCCTTATATTGCGGTGCCGCTTTTCTTTATTGTTATGGCACTCGTTTTTTTCCTGGCTTTTGCAAGAGGGATGCCGGGAATTTTTCTCAAAGATATAACAGAATTTTTAATTTCCGATTGTTTGGGCGGTTTTTTGGTTTTAAAAATCGAGAGTACGGGAGCGATACTTGCGGCAGAATTTGTCGGAGCAATCTTTTCGGGGCTCGGAATGCTGCTTTCTTTCCTGCCGCAGATCGCCATTTTGTATTTTGCGCTTTTTATGCTCGAAGAGAGCGGATGTATGTCTGCGCTTGCTTTCATGACGGACGGGATTTTCAACAGGGCGGGGCTTACGGGCAGGGCGGCTTTTTCCTTGCTCATGGGATTTGGCTGTACAGCTGCCGCCGCGCTCACGACAAGGGGACTTGAAAATGAAAAACTGCAAAGGCGCACCTTGTTTATTTTGCCGTATATTCCGTGCAGTGCCAAAATGCCCGTGTTTCTTACTCTTGTCTCTGCGTTTTTTGAACATAAATTTCTTGCTTTATCGGCAATTTATTTCAGCGGTGTATTGTTTTTCTTTTTTGCGGCATATGCGGCTCGCCTTATCTTCCGCGGAGAAAACGTATTCGTAATGGAAGTTGCTCGCCTGCAATTTCCCTCACTTCGGCTTGTTTCAAAATCCTTGCTATTTTATCTCAAACAGTTTATAATAAAAATCGTAACGGTAGTCTCGGCTTTCTTGATCGTAAGCTGGTTTTTGTTGCGGTTTGGTATGGATTTTCGCCCCGTTTCCGATCAGGAGCAGAGTATTCTCGGCGTTTTAAGCAGGGGATTGAAATATCTATTTTATCCCATGGGCATCAAGGACTGGCGCATTGCTCTTGCCGCTGTTTCAGGGCTAACGGCAAAGGAAAGTGTCGCGGGTATGCTGAACGTATTCTTCGGAAGTTCACTTTCGGAAGCGATGAGTGTGCGATCGGCGATCGCTTTTACGGTTTTTATGCTGACTTGTCCGCCCTGTATTTCGGCGATCGCCGCATCTGCAAAAGAAACGGGCTGGGCACGCGCGATCGGTTATGCCGCGATGCAATTGGGTATCTCTTTTCTTTTTTCCTACGCGGTGTATGGAATGCTTGCGTTTTCGCAGATTGCAGTGCCGTGCTGTTTAGGACTATGTATCGCAGTTTTTTCTTTTTCGTTTGCGGCAGAAAAGAAAAAAGGTAAAATTTCTGAAAAGAATTCAGGCAGCGGACGGAGTTTTCTGAATATAAAGAGGGAGCGCCGCAAAAAAACAATGTAACGGAGTGCATTTTGAAAACTTTTACGGTCAGTGAAAATATGTCTTTGCGCGATTTTACGGACAGTGTTTATCCGCAGGGTTCGTTTGCCTTTTCCAGGCTTTTAAGGGATAAGGATATTCGCGTAAACGGGGAAAAAATCGGCAAAAATATTTCTTTGCACTCGGGCGACGAAGTCGTTTATTATACTTCCCGAAAAGAAGAGCAAAAACCTTTTTATACGGAGATTTATAAAGATAACGATATTTTAGTCGTTGATAAATTTTCCGGAGTCAATTCGGAAGCCCTGCATTTTTATCTTGATAAGAATTTCGGGGCAAAGTTTATTCACCGTCTGGACAGAAATACTTCGGGCGTTATGATATTTGCTCTTTCGGATAAAGGGGAGCGTGAACTTTTATCGGCATTTAAGGGGCAGAGAGCGGAAAAAATTTATCAGGCAGTATGTGTAGGTATCTTTGATAAAAAATCCGCAGTCCTTTCCGCATATCTCATAAAAAATCCCGCGGCGGCTAAGGTAAAGGTATGCTCAGAGCCGAAAAGCGGAGCGGAAAAAATTGTAACAGAATACCGTGTACTGGAAGAACGAGGCGAGCTTTCTCTTCTTGAAATCAGGCTTCACAGCGGCAAAACGCATCAGATCCGCGCGCATATGGCTTTTTGCGGGCATCCCGTGCTGGGTGACGAAAAGTACGGAAATGAAGAAAAAAACGCGGCTTACAGAGTAAAACGGCAGATTTTGGTGGCAAAGAGCCTTTCCTTTACTTTTTCGGGCGAACTTTCACGCCTGAACAGTAAAAAGTTCGTTTCTGCTTTTTCGGCAGAGTTTCCCTCAAACGGTTGATAAAAACTTTCGGTAAAAACAGAAATAATTCGGGCAAAGCGGAAATTGTGCCGCGTTGCCCCTTTTTATTTTACAAACCGGCGCGGATATGGTAAAATTAAGAACATCTTTTATTTGAAATTGCATTGTTTCGATATGATTGATCGGAAAGGTGCAGAGTTTGAAAAAACATCGGCTTTTTGCCGAAAAACGGGTATTTACGATGGAAAATGTAAAAATTTCTCTTGCGGGAGATCTTGGGAGCGGTAAGTCCACTGTCGGGAAGATCCTCTGTGAAAAATTCGGAGCGCAGCTATATTCTACGGGTACGATCCAGCGTGCGATCGCGGAAGAGATGGGCATGACCACCCTCGAACTCAACCGCTATTCTGAAACACATCCTGAGATCGATGAAAAGATCGATAACGGTTTGCGCGCTCTCGAACACAGGGAGGATCCGCTCATTATCGATTCGAGAATGGCTTGGCATTTTGTACCTGGTTCGTTCTCCGTATATATGGCGGCGGACGCGTATGTATCGGCGGAGAGGATCATGAACGCGGGACGTTCAAGCGAGCCGTTCAAAAATATAAAGGAAGCGGTTTGTTCGGTCAGAAACCGCAGAAAGAGCGAAATGTACCGCTATGCCGCTTTTTACGGCGTAAATATAAAGGATATGGACAATTATGATTTTGTTATCGATACCTCTTTTGCTTCGCCCGAGCGCATCGCAAAAGAGATAGAGGAACATTATCTTAAATTCCGTGCAGGTGAAAAATATCCGAGATATCTCGTCTGCGCAGAAAGGCTTTTGCCCTGCGCACCTCTTTCGGCGGAAGGTGTTCCTTCTTTTGTGGAAAAGGACGGATATTTCTATCTTGCGGGCGGCTATAAAGAAATTACAGAAAGGATAAAAAAAGGCGATATGCTCATTCCTTGTGAACGTATCCGTTCGTTTGGCAGGGGGGCTGGAAGGAAGGAAAAGTATATCCGCGAAAACTGCAATGAAATTCTTTTAAAGCAATGGGAAAAGGAGAGCGGCGTGCAGGTGAAAGTGCGCCCGTCATTCTTATGCAATTATTGAGTGAATGTGCGGCGATCGAGCGCTCCCTGATCACCACCTACCGAAAGGGGATTTGGAGCAAATTTGTGCGCGGCGTCAAAGAGTATGCGCTTGTGGAAGAAGGGGATAAAATAGCGGTTTGCATTTCGGGCGGGAAGGATTCGATGGCGCTTGCAAAGTGTATGCAGGAACTGCAAAAGCACAGTCCCGTAAAATTCGGGTTGGAATTTTTGGTGATGGATCCAGGCTATAATCCCGAAAACCGTGCGCTTATCGAACATAATCTTGCGTTGATGCAGATCCCTGCACATATTTTTAAAACAGAAATTTTCGAGGCAGTGACCGAAGTGGGGAAAAATCCCTGTTATCTTTGCGCGAGGATGCGAAGGGGATACCTTTACGAAGAAGCGCAAAAATACGGATGCAATAAAATCGCGCTCGGGCATCATTTCGACGATGTAATTGAAACGATTCTGATGGGAATGTTTTACGGCGGGCAGATGCAGAGTATGCCGCCCAAACTGAAAAGCACCAATCATCCGGGGATGCAACTCATCCGCCCGATGTATTATGTTCACGAAAAGGATATCGTGAACTGGCAAAAGGGAAACGGACTGAAATTTTTGCGCTGTGCCTGTAAGTTTACAGAAAAATGCGAAGCGAAAGAGGAAGATTCCAAGCGCTACGAGATGAAACAGCTGATCGCGGAGATGAAAAAGACGAACCCGAACGTCGATATCAATATTTTCAGGAGCGCGTATAACGTGCACGTGGATACGCTCATCTCTTATGATACGAAAGGCAGGGTGTTTCCTTTTTTGGAACGGTATAATGCGGTACGGGAAGAAAATCTTTTGCAAAATACGCAAGAAAACGGGACAGACGAATAAATTTAAAATATGAGAAAAACGGGCGCATTGCGTCCGTTTTTTAATTAAAAACAAATTCAGGGTTTAATGTCTTGACAGTTGTCAATTTTTAGTGTATAGTTTCATGGATAGAAAAAAGCGGAAGGAGTAACTGTTTTGTCGTTGGTTGAAGAGATTGCCGCATTGAAAGAGAAGCAAAATGCTATTATTTTAGCACATTATTATGTTCCCGAAGAAGTGCAGAAAGTTGCCGATCATATCGGGGATTCTTTTTATCTTGCCAAGGTTGCCGCGGGTACAAACGCCCAAACGATCGTTTTTTGCGGCGTGCATTTTATGGGCGAGGGGGCAAAAATTCTCTGCCCTGAAAAACGGGTACTACTTCCCGTGCCTTCGGCAGATTGTCCTATGGCGCACATGGCGAGCGCGGAAAAAATCAAAGAATTAAAAGAAAAAATTTCCGATCTTGCGGTGGTGTGTTATATAAATTCCACGGCAGCGCTTAAAAGCCTTGCGGATGTATGCGTGACTTCTTCCAATGCCGTAAAGATAGTAAGATCTCTTCCCGAAAAAAACATTTTGTTTATTCCCGATGAAAACCTCGGCTCGTTCGTCGCCGCGGCGGTGCCCGAAAAGAAATTTTATTATTCGGGCGGCTATTGTCCCGTGCATGCTGCAGTAAAGGTACAAGACGTTATTGCGGCGAAAAAAGCGCATCCCGATGCGCTTTTACTCACGCACCCCGAGTGTAAGAAAGAGGTGTGTGAACTTTCCGATTACATAGGAAGTACGGCGGGCATTATTTCTTTTGCTGAAAAGAGCGACAAGAAGAGTTTTCTTGTCTGCACTGAACCGGGTGTGCTTTCCGAACTTTACGTAAGGTGTCCGGATAAAGAATTTTACCCTGTTACAGGTATTTGTGAAGATATGAAAATGATCACTCTTGAACGGGTGTTGAACGCATTGAAAACGGGCGAAGGAGAAGTTCCCGTTGAAAAATGGTTTGAGAAAGCGCGCCGTCCGCTCGAAAGAATGCTGGAACTCGGCTGAAAAAGAGGTTACTATGTACAGTTTCAGAAAAAAATATCAGGTTCTGATCGTCGGCTGCGGCGTGGCAGGATTATACTGTGCGCTCAATTTGCCCGAAAATACGGACATTCTGATGGTCACAAAGGACTCAGCGGAAAAAAGTGACAGTTTTCTTGCTCAGGGCGGGATCTGCGTACTCAAAAATAAAGAGGATTTTTCTTCGTATTATGAAGATACAATGCGCGCGGGGCATTACGAAAACAACCCCGATTCGGTTACTCAGATGATCGAAAATTCTCCCGAAATTATACGCGATCTCGTTGGTTACGGCGTGGAATTTGCAAAGGATGAAGAGGGGCATTTCCGCTATACGAGAGAGGGTGGACATTCTTCGCCGCGCATTCTTTTTCATGACGACGTTACGGGTAAAGAGATCACGTCAAAGCTTCTTTCTGCGGTAAGGAAAAAGAAAAATATTCATATTGCAGAATTTACCGAACTTGTCGATCTCATTGCGGAAGGTAACGAATGTTTCGGCGGCGTTTTGCGGGATGTTCAAACGGGAAAATTGCAAACCGTTTATGCGGATCATACCCTTCTTGCATCAGGCGGAGTCGGCGGGCTCTATGAAAACTCCACCAATTACAGACATTTAACGGGTGACGCACTTGCTATTGCTATGAAAAACGGCGTTGCGGTCGAACATCTCGATTATGTGCAGATCCATCCTACGACTTTTTATTCGGAAAAGCATGGCAGGCGTTTCCTCATTTCCGAGTCTGTACGCGGAGAGGGTGCAGTGCTTTATGGAAAAGACGGAAAGAGGTTTTGTAATGAACTTCTGCCGCGGGATATTGTGACGAGTGAAATTCACGCGCAGATGAAAAAAGACGGAATGAAACATGTCTGGCTGGATATGCGCCCGATCGGGGAAAAGACAATAAAAGAGCATTTCCCGACTATTTATAAACATTGTTTGGATGAGGGCTTTGACGTTCTCAAAGAGCCGATACCCGTCGTTCCTGCCCAGCATTACTTTATGGGCGGTATCAAAGTGGACGGACGGGGTAGAACGAGTATGAAACGTTTGTATTCGGCAGGAGAGACGGCTTGCAACGGTGTACACGGTAAAAATCGACTGGCGAGCAATTCCCTTTTGGAAAGTCTTGTATGGGCAAAAGAGGCGGCGTTTTGTATGCAGGAAGAAAGCGAGCCGATCCAAAAATTCCCTGAAAAAGATTTTAAAAATTATGAAAATTATCAACTTTTGAAAGAAACTTATGCGAAAGCGATCCGCGAGGAAGCGGAAAAGGAGGCTTACGTTGATTGACGAAATTACAATGAAAATTCACGGCGATGAAATTATTTTAGCCGCATTGAAAGAGGATGTTACGGGCGAAGATCTGTCCACTAACTGCGTTTTGAGAGAAAAATGTATGGGCGAGGCAGAGCTTTTGTGCAAGCAGGACGGCGTGATCGCGGGATTATTTGTCTTTGCCAGAACTTTTAAACTTTTAGATCCCGAAGTGGAAATAAAGTTTTTTGCAGAGGACGGGCAAGATGTAAAAAAGGGACAGAAACTTGCCGTTGTGAGAGGGGATATGCGCGCTATCCTTACAGGTGAGCGCACGGCACTCAATTTTTTGCAGAGAATGAGCGGAATCGCCACGGCAACGAGGAGAACAGCGAAACTTTTGGAAGGAACGTCTTTGCGGCTTGCGGATACAAGAAAGACGACGCCCGGACTTCGGTTGTTTGAAAAATATGCGGTGCGTGCGGGCGGCGGCGTCAACCACAGGTACAATCTTTCGGATGCGATCATGCTCAAAGACAACCATATAGGCGCTGCGGGCGGAGTGAAACAGGCGATCGCCGCGGCGAAAGCGTATGCTTCTTTTATGACGAAGATAGAAGTGGAAACGGAAACGGTCGAGCAGGCGGCGGAAGCGGCCGAGGCGGGCGCGGACGTGATCATGCTGGATAATATGTCAGATGAAGAAATGCGCCGTGCGGTAAAGGTGATCGGCGGGCGGGCGCTCGTGGAGATCTCAGGTAACGTGACGGAAGAAAATATTGAAAGGCTTAAAAATATCGGGGCAGACATCGTTTCGAGCGGTGCGATCACTCATTCCGCACCGATTTTGGATGTTTCGTTGAAAAATCTTCACGCCATTTAAAGGCAGGAGGGAGGAAAATGACAGGAGAGGAGCGCAGAGCAAAACTTTCCGATATGCTGAGCGAAAAACCGCAGTCGGCAGTCAGTCTTGCCGCCCTTTTCGGAGTGAGTAGGCAGGTGATCGTGCAGGACGTTGCGCTTTTACGGGCGGAAGGAAAAAATATCATTGCCACAAACCGCGGTTATATTCTCGGTCGGAGCGGAGCCTGCATACGCGTATTTAAGGTCAGACATTCCGATTCTGAAACGCGCGACGAACTTTATGCTGTTGTGGATGCGGGAGGCAGGGTCGATAATGTTTTCGTGCATCATAAGGTTTACGGTACGATCAGTGCGGTCATGAATATAGACAGTCGCAGAAAAGCGGATGAGTTTATGGAGAAGATCGCCTGCGGAAAATCCGCCTTCCTTAAAAACATCACTTCCGATTATCATTATCACACGATCAGCGCGGAGAGCGAATCCGTTTTGGATGAAATAAACAGAAAACTTTTTGAAAAGGGCTTTCTTGTTGAAAAAAAGCGCGGCTGAAATTTTTATAATGAAAGTTTGCTTTTAAAAAATCAGGCGACTCGTTTGGTTGACAAATTTTAACGTTAAGGATATAATGATTTATAGAATCATAAATTATTTATGAGGGAGTAGTCGGCGAGCGCAAAACTTTGTGCCGCGGCAGGTCTTCATCACGCACCGTTCGGTGCAGGCCTTGCCTTAATCGATGAGACTCATATCTGCACGCTGTTTGCGTATATGGTATGAGTGTACCCTTTATTCGGGAATTTACCGTGTATGCTTGGGCATGCACGGTTTTTTTATTGTTCTTTGTAAGTTATTTTACAGACAGGAGGTTTGAGAAGTGGAAGAGTTTTCCCGCAGTTCACAAGAAGTTGTATCTTCACTCGGATCGGATGAAAAGAACGGTCTTTCTGATACGCAGGTTTTAGAAAATGCGGAAAAGTACGGCAAGAATGAGTTTACGAAGACAAAGAGCAAATCTGTCTGGCGCAGAATTTTTGAGGCGCTTACAGAACCGATGCTCGTGCTTTTGCTCGTAGCTTGGGCGATCACGGTGGCGGTAAATATCGTGCGCGCCGTACAGGGCGAGGGGTTTGATTTTTACGAATGTATCGGTATTCTCGTTGCAGTATGTTTATCCGTTACGCTCACGGTAGTTATGGAAGGAAAGAGCGCAAAGGCATTTGAGGAACTTAATAAAATCAAAGAAGGGCTTGAAATCAAAGTGATCCGCGGCGGGGTGGCGCAGTATGTTCCGCAAAATCAGATCGTTGTCGGGGATATCGTATGCCTTGAAACGGGGAATAAAATCGCTGCTGACGGCAGGTTGATAGAAAGCGTGTCGTTGATGTGCGACGAGTCTTCCCTGACGGGCGAAAGTGCGCCCGTTGAAAAGGATGCGGAGGTTGTTCTTTCTTCGGAAACGCCTGTCGCAGAACGCAGGAACTGTGTATTTTCAGGTTGTTTTGTGACCGCCGGCTCAGGAAAAATGGTCGTGACCGGCGTGGGTGACAATACGCAGTTCGGCTTGATCGCCCGTGAAATTCAGCGCGGCGGTGCAGGTGCAACGCCTGTGCAGGTCAAACTTGCAAAACTCG
>CASEHS010000031.1 GCA_949287815.1 uncultured Bacillota bacterium
TTGCATATATGAATGCGGAAAAAACTTCCTGGCTGAAAGTAGAGCAGGAGACGGAAACGGACGAACAGGAATTTGTGTATTCATTATATGAAAACGGAAAGAGAACGGAAAGAACTACTTTCGAATATGAACAGGAAAGAAACGAAACTGAACTGAAAATGACGGTGGAGAAAAACGGTCAGAAAGATATTCTGAAATTTGAAGAAGAAATGGAAGGAAATACCCGTGTAATGAAAGTTATGGCTTCCATGAACGGTGAAAACGTGAACTTCAAAGTGTTTGTGACCACGAACGAGCAGGGTGAAACGGTCTATCGTTATCAGTTCAAAGACGGCTGGAAGGATTGCGGAAGAATCGATTTTGACGATTAAACCGCAAATTAAACGAGATATGTTTTATAGACGGCTTACGGAACATTTAAAACCTCTGTAAGTTCTGTAACCGAAAACTCCCGCAGGGCAATGCCCTGCGGGAGTTTTCGTAATAAAAGTTTTATTGTTTTTCGCAGTTTTCGCGAAAGATCTTATCCCAATCGGGATATTTTCTTCGGATAGAAAGAGGATTTCCGTTTACGTCGGTAAAACAGTGTGTGGTTATTCCTTCTGCGCGCAGCGTATTTGTTTGTTTATCTCTTATTTCGTACGCAAAACTAAATCTTACACCGGTATAGGAAAGCAGTTTGATGGTGATTTGAACTCGCTCGGGAAACCGAGTCATGGATTTGTATTCGCAGTGTACGGAAAGTACTGGACTTAAAACGCCTGATTTTTCCATAACGTCATATCCGAGCCCCATCTGTTCGAGAAGATCTACGCGCGCTTCTTCCATCCAACGCACATAATTGGAATGGTGCACGATTTTCATTGTATCCGTTTCATAATACTGAACTTTATGTTCATAAGGTTTGAAAGACATAATTTTTACCTCACAAATGTTATTATATCACTCCGACATTTTTGTGTCAAATGCGGCGGCTGATTCTATTGACGTGGAGCTTCTTATTGTGATAAAATTTATAAATGCAGAGTGTTCTGCGGAGGTATTGTATGAAAATCGGTGTTTCAACGGCGTCCTTGTTTCTTCGGGAACTCAACGAAGATGCGCTCAGTGTTCTGGATGGGTTAGGGGTTGCCTGCACGGAAATTTTTCTGACAACGCAAAGCGAATATACTGAGGATTTTGCACGGCTTTTGCGCTTGCGCAAGGGTAATATGGATGTAAATTCCGTACATCTTCTCAACACGCAGTTCGAGCCTCAGCTTTTTGCCGTGCATCCGCGCGCAAAACAGGATGCTTTTGCCATGCTGGACGGTGCAATGAGATCGGCAGAGATCTTCGGTGCGAAAAATTATACTTTTCACGGTATCACGCGTCTGAAAAAAAATTCTGTACCGCCCGATTGCGCAAAACTTGCCCCCGCTTTTGAGGAGATCATGGACTGTTGTCAAAAATACGGTATAAATCTCTGTCTTGAAACGGTGCACTGGGCTTTATACAATCAACCGGGGATTTTTTCGCGGCTGAAAAAAGACCTTCCCCGCCTTCGCGGCGTTCTCGATGTCAAGCAGGCGCGCCTCTCGTGCTATCCCTATCCGATGTATATAAAGGATATGGAAGGAAGTATTTCTCATGTGCATTTGTCCGATGTGGACGAAAACGGAAAGATCTGTCTGCCCGGTAAAGGCAGGTTTGATTTTGAGGAATGTTTCAGGCGTTTAAAAGATGCAGGCTTTGACGGTGCCGCGCTGATCGAGGTGTACGCAGGAGATTACGGAGAATATAAGGAATTAAAGCAGTCTTGCGATTTTCTTGCGGAGATCGCCGCAAAAGTAGGATACAATTTTTGAATTCTGTTGACATACGCGCATTTTTGCATTAAAATAATATAGATAAGATTTATCAGATCACATAGAAATCATAAACGGAGGGACTATATGAATTTCAGGAATAAAGACTGGCGCAACAGCATGCGCATAACCGTTGATTACAACAACATGATGAAGAAGTTTGTCGGGGATGACGGCTTCAAAGACGCAGAACTCAACGAGATGAAAGAGATGGCGGCGGATGCGTTTGATAACGTACTTGAAAACCGCGGCAAGGGTATGCTCGGCTGGACAGAACTTCCTTATAACCAGAAAGAGATCGTAGAGGATATTATTGCCACCGCGAAAGAAGTTCGCCGTAAATTTAAATATTTTGTCGTGCTCGGTATCGGCGGCAGCGCGCTCGGTCCGATCGCCGTATTCAATGCGCTTTGCCATTTGCATTATAATGACCTTGCTCCGTCCAAGAGAAAGGGGCCTAAATTCTATGTGGAAGACAACGTCGATCCCGAAAGAATGGCAGCTCTTTTAGACGTGATCGAGCCTGAAAAGACTTGCTTTAACGTGATCACAAAATCCGGCGCGACGAGCGAAACGATGACGCAGTATCTGATCATCAACGATATTCTCAACAAAGTACTCGGCGCAAAAGCGTCTGAAAATATCATTGCTACGACCGATCAGGTCAAGGGCAACCTTATCAAACTTGCAAAACAGAACAATTATAAAACTTTCTATATTCCCGACGGTGTCGGCGGAAGATTTTCCGAACTTTGCCCCGTAGGACTTTTGCCTGCGGCGGTGCTCGGGCTGGATATCAAGGCTATGCTTGCCGGCGCGGCTTATATGGATGGTGTCTGCAACAAACCTTCCATTGCGAAAAACCCCGCACTTGCCTGCGCAGTGCTCCAATATATGGCAATGAAGAGAGGTAAGAACGTCGGTGTAATGATGCCGTATGCAGACAGCCTTAAACTGATGTCCGACTGGTATTGCCAGCTGTGGGCGGAAAGCCTTGGCAAGAATGTAACGCTTGACGGAAAACCCTGCAATGTAGGTCAGACGCCCGTTAAAGCTCTCGGCGTTACTGATCAGCATTCGCAGGTTCAGTTGTATACCGAAGGTCCTTTTGATAAAGTGGTTACTTTCCTTTCAGTCGGAAATTACCGCAAGACGGTGGATATTCCGCACGGCTGTGAAGATATTCCCGATGTGGCGTTCCTCGGCGGGCATACGATGAATGAACTCATTACTGCGGAAAATATGGCAACTGCGTATGCGCTCACAAAGGCAGGCAGACAGAACTATACGATCACGCTTCCCGAAGTCAACGAGTTTACGCTGGGACAGCTGATGTTCCTCTTTGAATTGCAGACCGCTTATGCAGGTGCTATGCTCAATATCGACACATTCAATCAACCCGGTGTGGAAGCAGGCAAGCAGGCTACATATGCGCTTCTCGGCAAGAAAGGCTATGAAGCGAAGAAAGCGGAACTCGATGCCGCTCCCAAAGCAGAAGAAAAATATATTGTTTAAAATTTCAAGATAAAGAAAAAACTCCGCGGGGATTTTATCCGCGGAGTTTTTTTGTTTATTATTAGTTTTTATGCACGTTAGCGCATTTGTTCTGTCTAAATGTATCAGGATACATATGTGCCGCCAAGAATTTATCAGCCTTTTTCGGCAGGAAACAGAGAGCGGATCATCTGATTGACATACTGTACGGGGATAAGCTGAATTTTATCCTCGAATTTTTTTACGCTCTTGAAATTTTTTGCAGGAAATACTACTTTTGTAAATCCCATTTTGATACATTCGTTCACTCGCTTTTCGGCAAAAGTCACGCCGCGCACTTCTCCCGTCAATCCTACTTCTCCGAATACCGCAGTTGCTTTATCAATGGGTTGATTTCTGTACGCGCTTGTAAGCGCGGCGCAGATCGCAAGATCGATCGCGGGTTCCGCAAGACGTATTCCGCCCATTGCGTTGAGATAAACGTCCTGATTGTAGAAGGGAATTCCGCACCGCTTTTCGAGTACGGCTATGAGAAGCACGAGTTTGTTGTAATCTATGCCGAGCGGCATTCTGCGCGGAAGTCCGTATGCGGTCTTTGCCATAAGTGTCTGAATTTCCACCATCATGCAGCGGTTTCCTGTTTCGGAAGGGGTGACAATGCTTCCCGCCGCCTCGCCGCGGTTTTCGGAAAGAAAAATACCCGAGTAATCGGCAACGCCGAAAATGCCTTCGCCCGTCATTTCAAAAACGCCTACTTCCTGAACAGAGCCGAACCTGTTTTTCACGGCGCGCAGGATTTTGAAATTTTCTTCCCGTTCTCCTTCAAAATATAAAACGGTATCCATGATATGTTCGAGAACTTTCGGGCCTGCGATCGAGCCTTCTTTGGTGACGTGTCCGACGATAAAGAAGGTGATTCCTCGTCCCTTTGCGATGCGTTGCAGTTTTCCCGCACATTCACGAACTTGACCCACGCTTCCCGCTGCGGACGAAAGTTCGCTCGTGTAAACTGCCTGAATGGAGTCGACAACAATAAATTTTTCATCGGTGATCGCTTCCTCGATATCTTCAAGGCAAGTTTCGTTGAGCAAAAGAAGGTTGGACGAATCCAGTCCTAAGCGTGAACAGCGCATTTTTACCTGCGAACAGCTCTCCTCGGCAGATACATATAAAACTTTATGTTTTTCGGACAAATGTGCGGAAACTTCGGTGAGCAGGGTGCTTTTCCCGATACCGGGATCGCCGCCGATCAGTACGAGCGAGCCGGGAACAATACCGCCGCCGAGTACGGTATCCAATTCCTGAATGCCGGACGATACGCGCGAGAAATTTTCTTCGCGTACGGAAGAGAGGGGAACAGGTCTTGCCGCAAGGGTCGAGCGTTCCCGTTTTGCCGTTTTCTGAGGTTGGGCTGATTCGGTTATTTCTTCGGCGAGTGTGCCGAATTTGCCGCAGGAAGGGCATCTGCCCAGCCATTGCGGGCTGGTCGCGCCGCATTCGGTGCAGACAAATACTGATTTCGATTTTGCCATAAGGCATTACTCCTATAAGGAAAATTCCGTTGTGGTTTTATAATGTGTAATAAGATCGTGGAACTTTTATATTTGTTGAAAAGGGTTGTTTTCAATCTGCGGAGCGGAGCAGTACGTTCGCCGTGACAGTAATACCTTCGCCTCTGCCGAGATAGCCGAGCTTTTCATTCGTACCCGCCGTGATCCCGATGTTTTGAGAAGATATACCAAGCGAAGCTGCAATGTTTTCCCGCATTTCGGCAATGTATGGAAAAAGTTTAGGTTTTTCCGCAATGATCGCGGCGGAAACATTGCCGACGATATATCCTTTTTCTTTTACAAATCCTGCCGCTTTTTTGAGAAGAAGAAGACTGTCCGCACCCTTGTATTGGGGATCGGTATCGGGGAAATAGTGCCCGATATCATCAAGCCCTGCGGCGGAAAGAATGGCGTCAGCTACGGCATGAGCAAGCACGTCCCCGTCGCTGTGTGCAAGTAGAGCGCGGTCAGAGGGGATTTGAACGCCGCCGAGGGTTATCGACTCTCCGTGATCTGCAAAAGCATGTGTATCGATGCCGATACCCGTTCGGATATTTGTATTCATTTTAAAATCCTCCGCGAAAGTCAGTTTTATATTTTTTCTGTCGCCTTCAAAGATGTGCGGCGGTGCAACATATCTTAAATAGACGCCCGAATCGTCTGTAAATTTTTCGTCTTCACGTATCTGCTCGTATGCGTGTAAGATCTGCGGATAAGAAAATGCCTGAGGAGTTTGCAGTGTGAAAACCCCGTTTCTGTCGGGTACCGTTCGGATACAGCCGCCGTCACATAGAACAGAGGTATCTGTTGCGGGCAGGGCGCAAACCGCACTTTGATATTGCAGAACGGTATCAATACAATCGTTTATCACTTTTTGCGTGACAAAAGGTCTTGCCGCGTCGTGAATAAGAACATAATCTGTATCTTCACATTCATAGAGGGCGGCATATACCGATTGCGTGCGCGTATCGCCACCGCAGACAACGCGGCAGTTTTTAAACGTTTCGGCAATTTTGCAAACTTCATCTAAATCATTTTCACTAGCGGATATGATGATATCATCTATGCGAGGATTCAAGGAGAATGCCTCAATCGCCTTTGCAAGGACGGTTTTTCCGTCGAGATCACGAAGAACTTTATTTTTTCCGAAAGCTGCCCGCGTGCCTTTTCCCGCCGCGGGCAGAATTGCTGTGATTTTCATATTGACTCCGTTTTTGTCCCTAAATGCGGGAATGTCAGAGAACAGTTTTATTGTTCATCCGCAATGATTTCGTAGAGAGAGGAAGCTTCTTCTTTTTTGACTGTTTCTTTCAGGTTCAGAACGCGAAATTTCAAAACGCCTGCATTGAAGCGTATTTCCACAACGTCGCCCGCTTTTAAAGAATAAGAGGGCTTTACGTCTTTGCCGTTCACACTGACTTTGCCCGCGGAACATGCGTCCGCGGCTACTGTTCTGCGTTTTAAGATCCTCGAAACTTTTAAAAATTTGTCTATTCGCATGTCTGCTCCTTTAAAACAGCGTGTCTGCCGCTTAAAATACCGATAAAATTATTCTGCACTTGTTAGGTTTTTCTGTCGTATTTTGGCTTAAAATCTCGTTTTTAAAAAAAATATTTGAGAAAAAATAAAAAAGCGTTTGACTTTCTTTGGAATATTTTATATAATACTAAACTGTATCATTATGGAGTATAATGTGTTTTCTGCCCTTTTTACGGGAAATATGCAGAAAAAATCCGCTTTGTACGCCTTATAATATATAATATTGATATATATAAGCGAGATAGCAAAGAAATTTTTCTCATTTTGTATCACATTATACAGCAAATTTGCGGATATGTAAAGGGCAGAGAGAAAAGTTTATCCGAAAAATTTTCCGTTTCCGCATATACGCTGACCGGATTCAACTTAACGAATTATCAAAGGAGCATGTGAATGAATTTACCTATTCAAAAGTACGGCAAGACAGAGAGAAGGAAATTCGGCAAAATCAACGAGGTTATCGATATTCCCGACCTCGTGGAGATTCAGAAGAATTCGTACAAATCCTTTATTGAAGAGGGTGTAGGCGAAGTCTTTGAGGATTTTTCTCCGATCACTGACTATTCCGACCATTTCGAATTGTATTTTCTCAGCCATGAATTTGGCGAGAAATCCAAGTATGACGAAAAAGAATGCCGCAATCGCGACGCAACGTATGCCGTTCCGCTTCGGGTAAAAGTGCGGCTCGTCAACAAGGTTAAAGACGAAGTGATCGAGCAGGAAGTATTTATGGGCGACTTCCCGCTTATGACGGATAACGGCTCCTTTATCATCAACGGTGCGGAACGTGTTATCGTTTCGCAGCTCGTTCGTTCTCCCGGTGCTTATAACGAGTCTGAAAAGGACAAGTCGGGCAGGGAAATGTTCAAAACCACGGTCATCCCTAACCGTGGCGCATGGCTGGAATTCGAACAGGATTCGCAGGGCGTTATGTGGGTACACGTCGACAGAAAGAGAAAGATCTGTGCGACGGTCCTTTTGCGTGCTCTCGGCTTTGGTTCAGACGTTGCGATCACGGATATTTTCGGCGATGACAAGATGATTGCCGCGACCATTGAAAAGGATACCGCAAAGAGCGAACAGGACGGCTTGATCGAACTGTACAGACGTCTGCGTCCCGGTGAAGTTCCTACCGATGAATCCGTGCGTCAGCATCTGCATAACTTGTTCTTCGATCCCCGCCGCTATGATGTGGTGAAGGTCGGAAGATATAAATTCAATAAAAAACTCAACATTGCATATAGACTTCCCGGTTGTATTTCCGCGGACGATCTTTTCCATCCCGAAACGGGCGAACTGATCGTAACGAAAGGGGAAAAGATCTCCGAAGAGAAGGCTTTTGAAATTCAGAACGCAGGTATCAATGCCGTATACGTTCTCGTATCGGACGAGCGTGCGGGTGAAATGCGCCATAAGATCATCGGTAACAATACCGTGGATTTTGCGGCGGTTTCCGAAAAGAATCCGAGAAGTTTCGGACTTCTGACCACCGTTTATTATCCTAACTTTGTCTTCTCCCGTAAAATTGCGGAAGAAGCGGCAAACGCTTCCGATGAAGAAGTTGCCGAAAAATACAGGGATGAGATCAACGCTGTATACTTCACGCAAGAGACAAAGAAGACAGACGACGAGAAGCAGGAAGATCGCAAGAACCGCGAAAAACGCAGGGAGAACCGCATCAAATTCGTGGCAGCGTGCAGGAGATTCCATGAGCTTTTGTCGTCCGATGAAGTTACGGTGACGGCAGCGGATAAGAAAGTGATCCGCCCGCTCATTGATAAACTCAATCATCGCCATATTACCGTGGACGACGTGATCGCTGCGGTTTCCACAAACCTCGATCTCCGTTACGGTATCGGCACGATCGACAATATCGACCATCTCGGCAACCGTAGGGTAAGAAGCGTTGGAGAACTTTTACAGAACCAACTCCGCGTGGGTATTGCGCGCCTTGAACGCCTGATCAAGGAAAGAATGGCAACACAGGATCCCAACGACGTTACGCCTTCGGGACTGATCAACGTTCGTCCTGTCAGCGCGGTGATTCGTGAATTCTTCGGATCTTCCCAGCTGTCTCAGTTTATGGATCAGACGAACCCGATCGCAGAGCTTACGCATAAACGTAAACTTTCCGCACTCGGCCCCGGCGGTCTCAATCGTGAGCGTGCTACTTTTGATGTCCGCGACGTACACCACAGCCATTACGGCAGAATGTGCCCGATCGAAACGCCGGAAGGTCAGAACATCGGTCTTATTTCTTCGCTCGCGACTTTTGCAAAAGTCAATGAGTTTGGGTTTATCATGAGCCCTTACAGAAAGATTCAGAAAGAGTATGACGAACACGGAAAATGCGTACTCGTACGCGTTACCGACGACGTGCATTATCTCACCGCGGACGAAGAAGATAAATATATTGTTGCACAGGCGAACGAACCGCTCAATGAGGACGGCACGTTTGTCAACGAGCGTGTTTCCTGCCGCAGAAGGGCGGATATCACGCAGATGTCCCGCGAAAAGATTGACTACATGGACGTTTCGCCTAAGCAGCTTGTTTCTGTCGCTACGGCACTTATCCCGTTCCTGGAAAACGACGATACGAACCGTGCACTCATGGGTTCGAACATGCAGCGTCAGGCAGTTCCGCTTCTGAAAACGGAAAGCCCGATCGTGGCAACTGGTATCGAAGCTGCGATCGCGCGTGACTCGGGCGTTATCGTGAAAGCGAAAGCCGCAGGTGTCGCTATCGGTGTTTCCAGCGATCATATCCGCATCCGCCGCGACGACGGTTTTGTGGATGAATACAGACTCAAAAAATTCGAGCGTTCCAACCAGGGGACCTGCCTCAACCAGCGTCCGATCATTTCCACGGGCGACAGGGTTGCGGAAGGGGAGATCATCGCCGACGGTCCTTCCACCAACAACGGCGAACTTGCGCTCGGTAAAAACATCCTGATCGGCTTCATGGAATGGGAAGGTTATAACTATGAAGACGCTATCTTGATTTCCGAAAAACTTGTTCGCGAAGACGTATTTACTTCCGTTCACATCGAAGAGCATGAAACGGAAGCGCGCGATACGAAACTCGGTGAAGAAGAGATCACTCGCGATATTCCGAACGTGGGCGACGATGCGCTCAAAGACCTTGACGAAGACGGTATTATCCGTATCGGCGCAGAAGTCGGAAGCGGTGATATCCTCGTCGGTAAAGTAACGCCGAAGGGTGAAACGGAACTCACGCCCGAAGAACGTCTTTTGCGTGCGATCTTCGGCGAAAAGGCGAGAGAAGTCCGCGATACTTCTCTGCGTGTTCCTCACGGTGAAGGCGGTATCGTTGTAGACGTAAAAATCTTTACCCGTGAGAACAAAGACGAATTGTCTCCCGGCGTAAATAAACTTGTCCGCGTATATATTGCTCAGAAGAGAAAGATCTCCGTCGGCGATAAGATGGCGGGACGTCACGGTAACAAGGGTGTCATTTCGCGTATTTTGCCTGAGAGCGATATGCCTTTCATGGCGGACGGCACACCGATGCAGATCGTTTTGAACCCGCTCGGCGTTCCTTCGCGTATGAATATCGGACAGGTTCTCGAAGTACACCTCGGTCACGTTTGCAGACAGCTCGGCTGGAAGATTGCAACCCCCGTTTTTGACGGTGCGACCGAAAAAGATATTAAAGAATTATTCAAAGATAACAATATCGTCAATCCCGAAGGGAATGTCGACGGAAAAATTCAGCTTTATGACGGACGTACGGGCGAACCGTTTGAAAACCGCGTAACCGTCGGACAGATGTACATGATCAAACTCATCCACTTGGTCGATGACAAGATCCATGCTCGTTCGATCGGACCTTACTCGCTCGTTACGCAGCAGCCGCTCGGCGGTAAAGCGCAGTTCGGCGGACAGCGTTTCGGTGAAATGGAAGTTTGGGCGCTCGAAGCATACGGCGCGGCACACATTTTGCAGGAAATTCTGACTGTCAAGTCGGACGATATCGTTGGCCGTGTCAAGACTTACGAATCCATCGTCAAGGGCAACAATATTTCCGAACCGGGTATCCCCGAAGCATTCAAGGTGTTGTTTAAGGAATTGCAGTCGCTCGCGCTCGACGTAAAAGTTCTTACGGAAAGCAAAGACGAGTTGCAGCTTAAAGATTTCTCGGATGCGGAAGTTGACGACGAACCCGAAACCCGCCGCGGAGAAGAAGAGGAAGAACTCGACTTCAACTTTGATGACGACGATGAGGATGAGGGCGAAGAAGACGGTATGGATTCCATCTTCGAAGAGGATGAAGTCGAACTCGATGACGGGGATGATTTCGTATCTTCCGAATTGTTTGACGACGATCTTGACGATCTCGACGATGATGATGACCTCGACGATTTCGATGACGAAAACGACAAAGACGAAGAATAAGCGCACGGGAGGAAATATATGTACGAATTAAACGATTTTGACTCAATACAGATCGGAGTTGCGTCTCCCGAAAAAATCAGGGAATGGTCTTACGGTGAAGTAACCAAACCCGAAACGATCAATTACCGCACTCAGAAACCTGAGCGGGACGGCTTGTTCTGCGAAAAGATTTTCGGGCCGACCAAAGACTGGGAATGCCATTGCGGTAAATATAAGAGAATACGTTATAAAGGTATCGTCTGCGAGAAGTGCGGTGTAGAAGTAACCCGCGCCAAAGTCCGCAGGGAGCGTATGGGGCATATCGAACTTGCTGCTCCCGTATCGCATATTTGGTATTTCCGCGGCGTACCTTCCAGGATCGGGTTGCTCCTCGATATGGGACCCAAACAACTCGAACAGGTCATTTATTTTGCGGCTTATGTCGTTCTTGATCCCGGCAAAGTGCCTACTCTTGCTTATAAACAGGTCATCAACGACAAGGAACTGCGTGAAATCGAGGAACAGTACGGTGAATCGGATGTTACCGGACTGAAAGTCGGTATGGGCGCAGAAGCGATTCGCGAACTTTTGCAGGCTGTCGACCTTGAAAAAGAGAGCAAAGAAGCAAAAGAAATTATTGAAAATAATCAAAGCGGAGCAAAGAGGATCAAAGCGGTAAAACGCATTGAGATCATCGAATCTTTCCGCAAGAGCGGGAACCGTCCCGAATGGATGATCCTGACCGTTTTGCCCGTTATCCCGCCCGAATTGCGCCCGATGGTGCAGCTCGACGGCGGCAGATTTGCGACGTCTGACCTGAACGATCTCTATCGCCGCGTCATCAACAGAAACAATCGTCTGAAAAGGTTGATGGAATTGGGCGCGCCTGACATGATCGTCAAAAACGAGAAGAGAATGTTGCAGGAAGCGGTCGACGCTCTGATCGACAACGGCAGACGCGGTAAAGCGATCTCCGGCCCTTCGAACAGGGAACTCAAATCTTTGTCCGGACTTCTTCGCGGTAAGCAGGGACGTTTCCGTCAGAACTTGCTCGGTAAACGTGTTGACTATTCCGGCCGTTCGGTTATCGTCGTAGGTCCTGAACTCAAACTCTATCAGTGCGGTCTGCCGAAAGAAATGGCGATCGAGCTGTTTAAGCCGTTCATCATGAAAAAACTGGTCGAAAGCAACCAGTGCCATAATATCAAGAGTGCGAAACGTGCCGTAGAAAAGGCAAAACCTGCCGTATGGGACGTTTTGGAAGGAGTCATCAAAGAACATCCCGTTCTTTTGAACCGTGCGCCTACGTTGCACAGACTTTCCATTCAGGCTTTTGAACCCGTTCTGATCGAAGGCAGAGCGATCAAGATTCATCCGCTGGTCTGCGGCGCGTTCAACGCCGACTTCGACGGTGACCAGATGGCTGTACACGTTCCTCTGTCGATAGAAGCGCAGGCGGAAGCGAGATTTTTGATGCTTTCCTGCAACAATATTCTCAAACTTTCAGACGGCAAACCCGTCATGACGCCTACTCAGGACATGGTGCTCGGCGCATATTATCTTACGATCATCAGAAAATACGAGCATAAATGGTATAACGAACATAACCGTGAAGTTCCCGAGGGAACGGAAGGTGCGGAAGAATACCGCGCACCGTTCTATCTCTCCGAGGACGAAGCGATGATGGCATACCAGACCAAGCAGATCACTTTGCAGGACGAAATTTATGTTCGCCGCACGGTGGAATTGCCCGAAGGTAAATTTACTGCCGAAGACGGTACGCCGCTTACGGAGGTTTCGGGCAGAGTCAAGACGACTGTCGGAAGAATCATTTATAATGGTGCTATTCCTCAGGATCTGGGCTTTGTCAAACGTGAAAAACCTGCCGATTATCTGAAATACGAGATCGGCGGCAGCAATGACTGTGATCTTACGTTGCTCAAAGACAGATACGAGATCGAAGTTGACGGCCAGAGCGTACGTCAGAAGCAGAGCGACGACGCTGTCGGCAAAAAACTTATTTCCAAGATCGTTGACCGTTGTTTCAAGACGGGCGGTGCGCCCAAAGCGGCGGATGTGCTTGACAAGATCAAGGCACTCGGTTATAAATATTCGACGATCGGCGCGCTCACGACTTCCGTGTTCGATATGCACATTCCTGCTGCAAAACAGCAGAGGATCTCTGAGGCGGAAGCGCTTGTAGAGAAAATTGAAAAGAAATATAACCGCGGACTTCTCAAAGATGAAGAACGTTATAATGCCGTTGTAAATGTATGGAAAAATACAACGGATGCAGTTACTGCGGAATTGCAGGCAAGTCAGGATAAATTCAATCCTATCTGGATGATGGCTAACTCGGGTGCGCGTGGTTCCATCGACCAGATCAAACAGCTTGCAGGTATGCGCGGACTCATGGTTAACCCGCAAGGTAAAATGATCGAGATCCCCGTTAAATCCTGCTTCCGTGAGGGACTCACCGTTCTGGAATACTTCATTTCCTCACACGGCGGACGTAAAGGTCTTGCTGATACCGCTCTGAAAACGGCTGACTCGGGTTATCTTACCCGTCGTCTCGTAGACGTTTCACAAGACGTTATCGTAAGGGAAGACGACTGCTGTGCAGGCAAGAAACCGCGCGGCATGAAAATTTCCGCGATCGAAGGACCGAACGGCGTGATCGAGAGCCTGGAAGACAGGCTCGCTGGCAGATTTGTTTCCGAAGACGTGATCAATCCTGCTACGGGAGAGGTCATGGTGCCTGTAAATGAGATGATCACGGAAGATATGGCGAAAGCGATCGTTAAAGCCGGGATCAAAGAAGTTTCCGTTCGCAGCGTATTTACCTGTACTTCCCGTCACGGTGTTTGCGCAAAATGCTACGGCAAAAACATGGCTACCGACAAGCCTATCCAGGTCGGTGAAGCGGTCGGCGTAATCGCTGCTCAGTCTATCGGTGAACCCGGTACACAGCTCACGATGAGAACGTTCCACACGGGCGGTATCGCCGCTACAGGAGACATCACGCAAGGTCTTCCGCGTGTCGAAGAGCTTTTCGAAGCGAGAAAACCGAAGGGCGTTGCAACTCTTACCGAAGTGGGCGGTATCGTGCGTATTACAGAGCAGGATAACCAGAAACACGTCGTTATTACCGAAGAGGGTACGGGCTTTGAAAAGAAAGAATACGTTCTGCCTTTCAATGCGGAACTCCTTGTAAAAACAGGCGACAAGGTGGAACCGGGCGCGCAGCTCAACGGCGGTTCTGTCAACCCGCAGGATATCCTCCGTATTCAGGGCGTGAAAGGCGTTCAGGATTATATCCTCAACGAAGTCCAGAAAGTTTACCGTTCACAGGGCGTTGATATCAACGATAAACACGTTGAGATCATTGTCCGCCAGATGATGAGAAAGGTTCGTATCGAAAACTGCGGAGATACGGAAATGCTCCCCGGCGAACTTGTGGATATCTTCACTTTTGAAGACGAAAACCTCAAAGCTTTGGAAAAGGGCGGAAGGCCTGCTACCGCAAAACGTGTGCTCCTCGGTATCACGAAAGCGGCTCTGTCTACCGATTCCTTCCTTTCTGCTGCATCCTTCCAGGAAACGGCGAGAGTGCTTACCGAAGCTGCGATCAAGAATAAAGTCGATCCGTTGATCGGTCTGAAAGAAAACGTAATTATCGGTAAACTTATCCCTGCTGGTACGGGCGTTCGCGATTATAAGAACATGAGCCCGCAATTGGCGGCAGGACATCGTGAAAGCGATCCTTTAACCGAAGCCGAAGAAACGGAAGAAAATATTAACTGAACGAAATTAAAGCACCTCTGAACGGGGTGCTTTTTTCGAAAATATGATAATAATATTGTCCAAAATTGACAGGATAAATTTTGCAAGATAAAAAATAAAGAAGTTTTCTGTTAAAAAATAAGGAAGTTTTTGCTGAAAAATTTTACGGGGGTAAAAAATGAAAGGTCTGATTCTGATCAATGCGTATTTCGGCGGAGAGTCTGTAATGTATCAGCCCGAGCGGATCTCGGAAGAGTTTACAAAGAGGGGCGTAAATACGGTGATCCGTAAAAACGATTTTTTTGCCGCGTCCGTAAAGAATGCAGATCTTTGTCTTGATCTCGACGGTGCGGATTTTGTCGTATATCTTGACAAAGATAAATATGTTTTGCAGGCACTCGAACTTGCAAAAGTACCCGTTTATAACTCTTTTGCCGCTTTGTCCGCTTGCGACGATAAAATGACGACTTATCTTGCTCTTTCAGGACACGGTATACCTATGCCCGATACGTTGCCCGGACTTCTTTGTTACAGTCCTGCTGAAAAGGTTTCTAAGACTACTCTTTCGAAAATAGCAGAAACGTTGGGCTTCCCTCTGATTGTCAAACAATGTTACGGATCGTTCGGAGAGGAAGTATATCTCGCGAAAAACGAAGAAGAACTTGCCGTTTTGGCGGAAAAGGTAAAATGCACGCCGCATTTATTTCAGAAATTCATTGATACAAGTTATGGTAAAGATGTCCGCGTGATCGTAGTCGGGGACCGCATCGCGGGCGGAATGCTGCGTGAATCGGACAAGGATTTTCGCTCCAATCTCGGCGCGGGCGGAAAGGGAAGCGTTTACCAGGTAGGGGAAGAACTTGCCGCTCTTGCACTGAAAACGGCGAAAGTGTTGGGGCTTGATTACTGCGGCATCGATTTTCTTTTCGGAAAAGAGGGTATGCTTGTTTGCGAGGTAAATTCCAATGCGTTTTTCGGCGGGTTTGAAAAGGTGACGGGCGTCAATGTTGCGGGAATGTTTGTCGAGCATATTCTTTCCGACCTCGAAAAAAGACAAAATTTGAGCAAGTAAAAAGTTGTAAGTCTGTCATATTTTACGGTTTTACCTTTTGAAAGGTTTGTTTGTTGATTTTTGGTCGGAATATAAAAGAAAAAACAACCATAAAGCCTGAAAAATGTGTTTTTTTGTTTGAAATAATTGACAAAGAAAATGCAAAATGGTAGAATAATCATTGCGACTGCGGGCGCGCGTCTTTTTTTGCGCCCGAAAATCGCCGAAGAGTAATTCGGCACAAGTCAAAACTGCTTCTTAAATTGCGTAAGGGCAATTTTAAGATAAATTCCATTCTTACAAGGAGGTAAAAATGCCTACAATCAATCAGCTGATCAAGCACGGCAGGGAAAAAAGAGACTATAAGAGCAAGACTCCTATTATGGATCAATGCCCCCAGAAGAGAGGCGTATGTCTTTCCGTTTCTACTACTTCCCCTAAAAAGCCGAACTCCGCGCTTCGTAAAATCGCAAGAGTACGCTTGACGAACAAGGAAGAAGGTACCGTTTACATCCCCGGTGAAGGTCATAACCTGAACGAGCACAGCTCCGTTCTCATCAGAGGCGGAAGGGTGCGCGATCTCCCTGGTGTACGGTATCACGTAATTCGCGGCGCGTTGGATACAGCGGGCGTAGCGAAGAGAAAACAGGCCCGTTCCAAATACGGCGCAAAACGCCCTAAGTAATCTTTGGGTAAGAACCTGCGGGAAATCCGCAAAATCAACAGTAAATCCTACTTGTCGGTAATTTATCTTAAAATGCCCGAAAAAGTAGGCAGTATGCCGAAAGGCAGAAGGTTCGCTACCGCACAGTCGGCAAGCGATAGCTGTACTGAGGGTATTCACCCTTACAAAACGGAAACAGATTTTATGCTCGGTTTCCGAAAACAAAAATTTAAGGAGGATAATACAATGCCCAGGAGAGGCAATGTCCCGAAGAGAGACGTTCTTCCCGATCCCGTGTACGGCAGCAAAGTTGTTGCGAAGCTGATCAATCAGATCATGCTCGACGGCAATAAGGCTACCGCTCAGAAGATCGTGTACGACGCATTTGAAATCATTAAGGAAAAACTCAATCAGGAACCCTTGGAAGTTTTCAATCAGGCAATGGCGAACGTTATGCCTGTATTGGAAGTTAAAGCAAGGCGTGTCGGCGGCGCAAACTATCAGGTCCCGATCGAAATCAGACCCGAAAGACGCCAGACACTTGCGATCCGTTGGATCGTAATCAATACGAGAAAGAGAAGCGAACGCGAAATGTCCAAGAAACTTGCTGCGGAACTGATGGATGCATTCAACAATGCCGGCGGCTCCGTCAAGAAGAAAGAGGACACGCACAGAATGGCAGAGGCAAACAAGGCTTTTGCGCATTTCAGGTTTTAATCAAGGAGAATATCGGGTATGCCCAGACAATTCGGTCTTGACGTAACAAGAAATATCGGAATCATGGCGCACATCGATGCGGGTAAAACGACAACGACGGAGCGTATCCTGTTCTATACGGGAAAAACGCACAAGTTGGGCGAAACGCACGAAGGCGCTGCAACCATGGACTGGATGGTGCAGGAACAGGAACGCGGTATCACGATTACTTCCGCGGCAACCACTTGTACCTGGAAAGGTCACAGGATCAACATTATCGACACCCCGGGTCACGTTGACTTCACCGTAGAAGTTGAACGTTCCTTGCGTGTACTTGACGGTGCGGTAGCTACATTCTGTGCAAAGGGCGGTGTTGAACCCCAGTCCGAAACAGTATGGCGTCAGGCGGACAAGTATAAGGTTCCGCGTATTGCGTACGTCAATAAAATGGATATCAACGGCGCGAACTTTGACAACGCCGTAAAAATGATGCGTGAGCGTCTCGGCACGAGAGCGATCCGCATTCAGCTCCCTATCGGTAAGGAAGAAACCTTCAAAGGCATCGTCGACCTTGTCAATATGAACGCAGAAGTTTATAAAGACGACCTCGGCAAGGAATTTGAAAAGACTGAAATTCCTGCTGATATGATGGAGGAAGCAAAGAAATACAGATCCGAACTCGTTGAAGCTGTTGCAGAACAGGACGACGAGCTTATGGAGAAATATTTTGAAGAAGGGGATCTGTCTGTGGAAGACCTCAAAAAAGGTCTCCGTAAAGCGACCATCGCTATGGCTATTACGCCTGTTCTTTGCGGTTCAAGCTATAAGAACAAGGGCGTTCAGTTCCTGCTCGATGCGATCGTTGACTATCTGCCTTCACCTTTGGATGTAGAACACGTAAAAGGTATCAATCCTAATACGGGAGAAGAGGAAGTCAGAAGAACTGCAGACGATGAACCTTTCGCAGGTCTTGCATTCAAGATCGCAGCCGATCCGTTTGTAGGAAAACTTGCATTCTTCCGTGCATATTCGGGCGTTCTGGAATCCGGTTCGTATGTTTATAACAGCACGAAACAGAAAAAAGAACGTATCGGCCGTCTCTTGCAGATGCACGCAAATCACCGTGAAGAGATCTCTGAAATTTATTCGGGTGATATCTGCGCTATCGTAGGTTTGAAAGAGACTGGTACAGGTGACACGCTTTGCGATGAAAAACATCCCATCGTTCTCGAACAGATGGAATTCCCTGAGCCGGTTATTAAAGTTGCGATCGAGCCTAAGACCAAGGCAGGACAGGAAAAGATGACGCTTGCGCTCATCAAACTTGCCGAAGAAGATCCTACTTTTAAAACTTATACGGATAACGAAACAGGTCAGACGATCATTGCCGGTATGGGTGAGTTGCACCTTGAAATCATTGTCGACAGACTTCTGCGTGAATTCAAAGTAGAAGCGAATGTCGGTAAACCTCAGGTTGCTTATCGTGAGACGTTTAGAAAAGCTGTCGATGCAGAAGGCAAATACGTCCGTCAGTCGGGTGGTAAAGGTCAGTACGGTCATTGTAAACTCCGTCTCGAACCTTTGGAACCCGGTCAGGGCTACGAATTTGTCGACGAAACGGTCGGCGGTTCTATTCCGAAAGAATATATCCCTGCAATCGACAAAGGTATTCAGGAAGCTGCAAAGAACGGATTCCTCGCAGGATACGAAGTTGTGGATTTCAGAGCTGTTGTTTATGACGGAAGCTATCACGAAGTCGACTCTTCCGAAATGGCGTTTAAGATCGCAGGATCTATGGGCTTCAAGGACGGTTTGAAGAGAGCAAACCCTGTGCTTTTGGAACCGATGATGAAAGTGGAAATCGTTACTCCCGAAGATTATTTCGGCGATTTGATGGGCAACGTTTCTTCCCGTCGCGGTACGATCACGGGTACAGAGGACAGGAACGGTGTAAAGGTTATCGATGCAACGATCCCTCTGTCTGAGATGTTCGGATACGCAACAGACCTTCGTTCCCGTACACAGGGTAGAGGTCAGTTCACAATGCAGTTCTCCCATTACTATGAAGTTCCCCGTTCGATCTCTGAAAAGATCATCGGTGAGCGCGGTAAAAAGGTAGAATAAACGGCTGATTCTGAAAATTTTTTCAAAAAAAGTCTTAAAAAGATTGAAATTATTTTCAAAGTACGATATAATTATACTTGCTTGTATGAGCTGCTTCATTTCAATAATGATAGATAGCTGCAAGAGCCGTATTCATCCGGCGCACAAGTTATCATTAAAAATATAATTTTTTTTGGAGGAAAGAAAATGGCTAAGGCTAAATTCGACAGAAGCAAACCCCACGTTAACGTCGGCACGATCGGCCACGTTGACCACGGCAAAACGACTCTGACCGCAGCTATATGGCTGCCAAAGGTCAGGCTGCAAAGATGAAGTATGATGAAATCGACAAGGCGCCTGAAGAAAAGGCTCGTGGTATTACAATTAATACCGCTCACGTTGAGTACCAGACAGACAAACGTCACTATGCGCACGTTGACTGCCCGGGACATGCTGACTATGTCAAGAACATGATCACCGGTGCTGCTCAGATGGACGGCGCTATCCTCGTTGTTGCATCTACGGACGGTCCTATGCCCCAGACTCGTGAGCACATCCTGCTCGCTCGTCAGGTAGGCGTGCCTTATATCGTAGTATTCATGAACAAGACCGATCAGGTTGACGATCCCGAACTTCTTGAACTCGTTGAAGAAGAAATCCGTGATCTGCTCAGCAAGTACGGTTTCCCTGGCGACAAGACCCCCATCATCAAGGGTTCTGCGCTCAAAGCTCTTGAAAAGGCTACTTCCGGTGCTTCCGATGCAGAAATTCTCGCTGCTCCCGAATGCAAACCCATCCTCGACCTTATGGATGCGATCGATGCTTACATTCCCGATCCTCAGCGTGAAGACGACAAACCTTTCTTGCTCCCTGTCGAAGACGTATTCACGATTTCCGGTCGTGGTACCGTTGCTACGGGCCGTGTAGAAAGAGGTGTTGCGAAAGTAGGTGATCCCGCTGAAATCGTTGGTCTCATCGAAAAACCTCGTTCGACCGTTATTACCGGTCTTGAAATGTTCCGTAAGATGCTCGACGAAGCTATGGCCGGCGATAACGTTGGTGCTCTTCTTCGTGGTATCGACAGAAAGGACATTGAAAAAGGTCAGGTTATTGCGAAACCCGGTTCAATTCATCCCCATACTGAATTCGAAGCTCAGGTTTACGTTCTGACTAAGGAAGAAGGCGGACGTCATACTCCGTTCTTCAACAACTATCGTCCTCAGTTCTTCATCAGAACAACAGACGTTACGGGTTCCATCAAACTGCCTGAAGGCGTTGAAATGGTTATGCCTGGCGATAACGTTAAAATCGACGTATCTTTGATCAAGCCTGTTGCTGTTGAAGAAGGTCTCCGTTTCGCTATCCGTGAAGGCGGCAGAACGGTTGGTTCGGGCGTTGTTTCCAAAATCGTTAAGTAATTTGATTACAATAAAAAAGGTTTCGGTATTTCCGAAGCCTTTTTTGTTTTAAAACTGTTTTATAACTTGCTTAAACAAAATTTGTTGAAAATAAAAACTATCCACAGGAAAACCTATGGATAGTTTATACGTAAATTTATCTATCGATTTTAATTATAAGCACTTAAATCATTTGGGTTAGTTAAATGTTTGTTTGGTCAATAGTCTTTTCTTCCGAGTAAAATATCGATATCTTCTCCAAAATAATCAGCAATTTTGCAAAGATAAGTTAAAGTAACTTCGCGCTGACACAACAAATAGCGTGAAATTGTTTGTTGTGGAATACCTATTTGTTTTGCAAATTTGCTTACAGACATATCGCCGATGAGTTCTTTTAGATGTTGTGCAAAAATTTTCATATAATCTTTTTCCATAAAAATATTTTACACCAAATGGAGTAAAATAATTGACGTAACACCAATCGGTGTGATATAATAAAGAAAAACAGGAGGATAAAGATTTATGGGATTTATGGATGCTTTTAAAGGAGCAAATAATTCTTGGGCGACGGTGACTTGCGAGGAGGGAGTAGGGTATCTTGGACCTGAAAAGATGGTAGATAACCGAAATCATACATTGATGATCAGCGGTACAGGTATAGAAACGGCTAAATTTGATAAATCGGGTGTAGAGAGAATAGAAGTACTTTTTGCTACGAGTGAATGGATAAAGTATAAAATTCTTCTGAAAAACGGTAAGATTTATATTGCAACCTTTTTAGTTTTGGAAACAGGAAAAAGAGGAAAGCAGATTTCTATGGGGTTACAAAATTTTGAGTGGTGGTTGTCGGGAGTGATCTATTGTTAGTAAACATTTGAGTGAAAGCGGGCTTGTTTAATAGCAAGCCCGCTTTCATGTGGTGTATAGTAAAACCCGCGGATAGTCCGCGGGTAAGAAAGAGCTTAAGCGATGGAACTTGAAATAAAAACTCCTTTTGATATAATAGAGTTGCGACCTGGCAGTTGCAAACTAAGAATCAAAAGGAGGACATCCAAATGGATGACATAAAAAGTTTAGCACATACAAAGTGGAATTGCAAGTATCATGTAGTGTTTGCACCGAAATACAGGCGAAAAGTATTCTATGAAGAGAAGCGATTGGAGATCGGGGCAATACTTCGGGAGTTG
>CASEHS010000032.1 GCA_949287815.1 uncultured Bacillota bacterium
AAAAATATTGAGTTGGAGTTGCTAGATTTTCAAAGCAAAAGAAAAAGCCGAGAAGAAATTTCTTCCCGGCTTCGGAGTTAAAAGATATTTGATTTTTAAGCGATATTTTTTCGCATTGACTTCTGCGAAATCTGTGCTACGATAGCCGCAACGAAACGGCAAAATTTGGAGAAAATAAAATAGACGGCATTTGCCGCCTATTTTGTATAGTTGCCGTGTTCATCTCTTTTCTGCGTCAAGTAGAAGTCTGACCATTGCGGGACATAAACTTCGGTATTGACTATGATGCCGGCAACTCCCTTAATACAAAAATAACAGAGCCGCGGGTTCAAACGCGACTCTGTTTGGCGGAGGCGGAGGGATTCGAACCCCCGTGACGTTTCCGTCAAACGGTTTTCAAGACCGCCTCGTTGTGACCGCTTCGATACACCTCCGAATGGATTATATTTTAGCAGATATTGATTGCTTTGTCAATTATTTTCTATATTTGCTCAGAGATAAGTTTTTCGGTGCGCTGAATTTTATTTTAATTTTTAAGAATTAAAAATTTTAAGGTTTTTCTTGACAAACAAAGACCTTTTTACTATAATCCGTTTAATAAAACTTGTTTTAGATCACGCAAATGCGGAAATACTCAACGGCAAAGAGGTGCTTTATGAAGATAATGGTAGCAGGATTGGGACTGATCGGCGGCTCAGCGGCAAAAGCTTTACGGCGCGCAGGATATATTGCTGACGGTTGGGACAGGGATAATGTCGTTCAGTCGGCTGTTAAAGAGGGTGTAATTGGCGCAAAAGCAGAAAATTTTGAAGAGTATGATATTGTTTTTGTAGCATTGCCTCCCGATTCTACCGTTGAGTTTATCTGCAAAAATAAATTTTCCCAAGGAGCTATAGTTGCTGATTTTTGCGGAGTCAAGCATGAACCGGAAGAAAAAATTTGTGCAATAAAGAGGAATTTTCGTTATGTGGGCTGTCATCCTATGGCGGGAAAAGAGGTCTCAGGTTTTTGTAATTCAGATGAAAATCTTTTTGACGGCGCAAGCATGATCATTGTTCGTGCAAAGGATACGGACGCTGCGGCGGTAGAAACGCTGGAACATCTTTACAGGGAAATGGGCTTTACGGAAATAGTGTATTGTGATTCCGAGTATCATGACAAAAAAATCGCATATACTTCTCAGCTGGCTCATATTGTAAGTAATGCTTATGTGAAAAGTCCTACGGCAGACGGATACACTGGCTTTACAGGGGGAAGTTTTCAGGATATGACGCGCATCGCCGGTGTAGATGAAAATGTATGGACAAGATTATATTTTTTAAACCGAAAGAATATTGCCGATGAGCTTTCAGGTTTGATTTCCAGACTGAAAAAATATCAGCAAGCTCTGGAAAACGGGCGTGAAGATGAACTTTATGATCTACTCAAAGAAGGCAGATTGCGTAAAGAAAAGCTTGATAAAGAAGGAAAAAACTAAAAATAATTTTGAAAAAATATTCAAAATTATTTTTGTAAAAAAACTGTAAGGCACAAAATCTGTAAATCATTTTACATAATTGTTTAAAAGTGATATAATTTGTATTGAAAAATCCATTGGATAAGCGATTTTATTGTGTGTTGCTGTTTTATAGTGCAACATTTTTTAAAAAATTTTTCAGAATTCGATTTATGTTGGTAAATTTATGAAAGAGATTTCCGTTACGTTGTCAGTCAAGGGCGGAGGAAAAGATGAAAAGATTCGTGCGACAGGACAGAAAGAAATTGTGTCGGCGGAAGTTGTTGCATACAATTTTTCGACTGAAAATGCTGTTTATACAATCGAAATTTATAAAGACAAAGCAGTTATAATATGTAACGGTGATCTTTCGTATCGTATGACACTCAACAGCGGTTCAGTACATGAAACGACGATCAAATCGACTTTCGGTAATATAGAAGCAAAGATACAAACCGAACGTCTTTTTATCAAAAAGAATAAAAAGGGCGTTGAATTTGAAGCTGAGTATTTTTTGATTTTCCAAGGATTTGCCGATCTGCATAAAATCAGATTTTCTGTTGAAGAATAAAACAGAAACAATTAATTAGTAAAAATCAGGATCCTTAAAAATATTTTTAGAGCTTTGTATACGCGCGTGCGCGCGTGTATTATATATAACTGCAAAATATCAGTCAAAGCAATAAGGGGAAATAAAAAACACAGGGAGGAAGAGTAAATGAAAATAGAATATCTCGGGCATTCCTGTTTTCTGATGAGTGAGGGAAAAATAAAGTTTCTTACAGATCCGTATACGGGAGTCGGATATGAAATGCCCAAAGTTGAGGCGGATTATATAACATGCAGTCATGATCATTTTGACCACAATTTTATTGTAGGGGTATCCGAAGTAAAAAAAGTAATTAACAGTACAGGTAATTTTACGGAGTGCGGTATTGGGATAAAGGGTATACCTGCCTTTCATGATGAAGTCGGCGGCAGAAAACGCGGGAAAAGTATTGTCTTTTGTTATCAATTTAAGGATTTGAGTGTTTGCCATCTCGGAGATATAGGAGAAACGCCGTCTGAGGAATTATTTTCAAGATTGCCTCGCGCAGATGTATTGATGATTCCGGTGGGAGGAAAATACACGATAGACGGCAAACAAGCAGCAGAGTATGTAAAAGCTATAAATCCGAAAATTGTCATTCCTATGCATTTTTTAACGAAGCGTTGCGGATTGGATATCAGCGGAGCGGATGAATTTTTAAAGTATGCGGATAGAGAAGCGATTGTATTGCCTGAGTTGGAAAGCGTGGATGCGGAAAAATATTTCGGCAAAATTGTTTTTCTGAAGGAGAGGGTGAATGAAGAAAGATAATTATTTAAGTGAATATGCGTCAGTTATTGAATTTCTTGATCGGTTAGGGGTCTATGATATCAGAAATATTGCAAGAGAGGTGGGGGTGCCATCTCCGACGACAGAAAAGAAAGGCGATCTGATCCGAGCGATCGTAGAAGTGGAATCGGGACAGAAAGCTCCGGAAGGGAAACGCACAAATAAAGGTGCGCCTACGAAAGGCGGAAAAATTTCGGAGGGACTTCTTTCGCAAATCAGGAAAATGATCAGCGATGTGAAAGAATCCCAGCGTTATCCGAGTGAGCCGCCCGAAGAGAATTCGATTGATTTTCGTGATTCGTGTCCTGGGAAGCAGGAGTTCGGATACAGAGATGAAGTGTATTGCGGCATTTTGGAAATTCATCCGCAAGGATACGGATTTTTACGCGGAGAGAACTGTGAGCCGGGCAGGCGTGACGCGTTTGTCGCGGCAACGCTTATTAAACAGTACAGGTTGAGAAACGGGGATTTTCTGAGCGGTTATGTTAAACAGAACAGGGAAAGCGGATCTCCTGCGCTTACGGAAATATCAACGGTAAACGGTGCAGAGCCGCAAGAAAATGCTGTCCGTAAAAATTTTGACGATCTTACGCCTTGTTATCCTGATCGCAAAATAGAATTGGGAAATTGCGGCAAGCTTTCGCTTCGGTGTATCGATCTGATGTGTCCTTTGGGAACAGGTCAGCGCGGTTTGATCGTATCACCTCCGAAAGCGGGGAAAACGACGTTGCTTAAAGATATTGCGGGAGAAATTTCCGATCGTTATCCTGGGATCCATCTGATCGTGTTGCTGATGGATGAAAGACCGGAAGAAGTTACGGATATCCGCAAGCATCTTCCGCAGGCAGAAATCGTGTTTTCCACATTTGATGAATCTTCCGAACATCATATCAGCGTATCAGAACTCATTCTCGACAGAGCAAAGCGTTTGGCCGAACAGGGGCGCGATGTTGTATTATTGCTTGATTCTATCACAAAGCTTGCCCGTGCGTATAACAACATGATCGTTTCATCGGGAAAAGTGCTGTCGGGCGGATTGGACGCCGCGGCGCTTGCCGAGCCGAAAAAGTTCTTCGGGTCTGCACGAAATTTTGAAAATGGCGGTTCTTTAACGATCCTTGCGACTGCTTTGGTGGATACGGGAAGCCGTATGGATGATGTCATTTACGAAGAGTTCAAAGGTACGGGTAATATGGAAATTCATCTTTCCAGGGAATTGGCGGAAAGACGGGTTTTCCCTGCAATAGATGTCTATCGTTCGGGAACGAGGAAGGAAGAGTTGCTCCTAAGTGAGAGAGAACTGAATTGTTCGTATGCGGTACGCAGAATGCTGAGTAAAGAAAATGCTACCGAAAGTCTTTTTGAAATGATGAAAAAAACAAAGGATAATGATGAGTTCATCGAAAAAACAGATGAATGGCTGAAAATTTATAAAAATAACAGGGGTAAATAAAATGAAATATTATATCGGTATTGATTTCGGCGGAATGAGCGCAAAAGCGGGTTTGTTTGATGAAAGAGCAAACATAATTGCGAAAGACACTGTAAAAACATCAAAAGACGACAGTTATACAACGACAGTAGCAAAGATGGGGCAGTTAGTGAAAAAGATCTGCCAGGATAACGGAATAGAAAAAAACAATGTGGTAAGAATAGGTATCGGTTCGCCTGGCGTAATTGACGGAGAAAACGGAATTGTCGTTATGTGGGGCAATTATCATTGGGAAGACAGACCTTTGGCAAAAGATTTATCCGAAGGTACGGGAATTCCTGTATCTCTTACCAATGACGCAAATGCTGCGGCATACGGCGAAGCGAAATTCGGTGCAGGTAAGGGCAGTCAGGACAGCGTATTCATCACGCTCGGTACGGGTGTCGGAAGCGGTATTATTCTCGGCGGAAAAGTTTATGAAGGATATCGCGGCGCTGGTGCGGAAGCGGGGCATATGGTTATTGTGGCAGGCGGAATTCCCTGCGGATGCGGCAGACGCGGTTGTTTTGAACAATACGCATCGGCGAGCGCATTGATCCGCGATACAAAAAAAGCTATGTTTGAAAACAAAAGCAGTGTTATGTGGGATCTGTGCGGCGGCGATCCTGAAAATGCTGACGGAAAAACTGCTTTTGCCGCGGCGAAAGCGGGTGATGAAGCTGGGCAGACCGTTGTGAAAAATTACATTATGTATCTGGGTGAAGGTATATTGAACCTTATCAATATTTTCCGTCCCCAGTCTATTATTATCGGCGGCGGAGTTTGCAACGAAGGTGAATATCTTCTTGCTCCTTTGCGCAAATATGTTGAAGAAAGGTTGTATGTAGGTACTGACCGCGTACCCTTTACGATCAGCCGAGCAAAGCTTGGCAACGACGCGGGAATATACGGTGCGCTTGCGCTTGCTATGGAAAAATAAAAACGCGTCGAGAGGCGGCAGAATATGTTTACAAAAAAGAAAAGGCTCGGTCTTGCTTTGGGCAGCGGCGGAGCAAAGGGAATGGCTCACGTTGGTGCGCTCCGAGCGTTGGAAGAGTGCGGATTAAGTTTTTCGGCAGTGGCTGGAACTTCTATCGGAAGCATTGTCGGGGCAATGTATGCAAAAGGGTATTCCTCGACGGATATGAGGGAACTCCTTGGTAAAATCTCATGGAAAGATCTTGCTGTATCCGTTCTTGTATCCGGCTCGGTGAGTGTAGTAAGAAGGATACTTGGCGACTGGCTGGATGAGAGCGATTTTTCCGAACTGAAAATACCGTTTGCCGCGATCGCCACAGACGCGGAGAGCGGAGAAGAGCGGGTGTTCAGAGAAGGAAGCGTTTCGGACAGTATTCTTGCGTCTTCGGCAATGCCTCCCTTTTTCAGAGGTGTTCAGATCAGGGAAAGAACTTATGTTGACGGCGCATTCGTAAACGCAGTGCCCGGTGATGCGGTAAGATCGCTCGGTGCGGACTTTGTGCTTGGTATTGCGCTTTCGCCAAAAGAAAGTTATCAGAATTCCTATTACATCACGACTTCGGGTAAAAAAGTGGTGTCAGCTCAGAAAGGTTTTCCCGCTTGTGACTATCTTTTAACGCCTCGGCTGGATGCGTATACACCCACAAGTGTGCTTGGGGCGGCTGAGATGTACGATATCGGTTATGAGTGCGTTAAAAAACATCAAAATGATATTTTTGCGGCATTAAAAGGAAAGAAGATTTCCGTTTAAGACTTTTGATCTTACAAATGAAGAATACGTTGTCAGCCGCAAAAGAAGCGGTTTCGTTAAAAAAGAATAATAAAAGAAAACTGACACGTGTGGCTGTCCTTGCCGTACTGATGGCTGTTTTTCTTGTCATTGTCGTAATTACCGAATTGTATATTTATCCGCTCGGATATTTGTGGTCACTCTTCGGAAAGTATGATATCCCGGCAAGAGGGAAAGGTGAATTCAGGGTACATTTTCTCGACGTGGGACAAGGTGATTGTGCAATCTTGGAGTTTCCCGACGGTACTACAATGATCATAGACGGAGGAGACGGTTCTCACGAATGTGTTAAAACGATTCTCAGGTACAGTCATTCCCTCGGCATAGATAAATTTGACCGTATGCTTTTGACGCATTCGGATGCCGACCATGCAGGCGGTTTGGATGATGTGCTTCGCGTGTTCGGGGCGGATACGATTTATATTCCCGATGCCGAAAAAGATGAGGGAAGTGCATATACCGAATTTATCTCGGAAGCGGAAGACTCCGGGGCAACAATGCTGATCACCCGTAAATATCAATATTTTCTTTCAAAGGATCGTGATTTTCCTTTTTCGGGAATGTTTATATGGCCGCTTCGCTTAACTGAGGAAGGTATGGATTCAAATGATCGGTCGGCTGTTTTATGGCTGGAATATGCAGGGCGTTCCTTTCTTTTTACGGGAGATATTTCAGAAACAGCAGAAAATTCTCTTGCCGATGCGCAGGAAGTTTTAGGTGATGAAGCATTTTCATACGGCCCTGTAAGCACTGATTGGGGAGAAGAGATAATGCTTTCTCCTGATCTTACAAAGATCGATTTTCTTAAAGTTGCCCATCACGGTTCTGCAAGTTCATCGTCTTTGCGGTTTCTGGAAATGATTTCTCCCGAAGCTGCATTTATCGGCGTCGGTGCAGGGAATGCTTATCTTCATCCGACAAAAGAGACGATAGAAAATCTTCTTTCAGTCGGCGCGGATGTATATAGGACGGATGAATACGGATGTTGCATGCTTACGGTTTCGGCAGATGGTTCGTTTTCGGTCAAAAGTACAGGCTGAAAAAATTAAGTTTTCTTTGCAGACAATAAAATACATAAAAAATACAGAAACTTTAATTCGGAGTATAAGATGATAAAACTGACTACGGCAGGAGAATCGCACGGTTTCGGGCTGTATGCGATCATGGAAGGATTGCCTTCTAATCTGAAAATAGATACGGAAGAAATAGACAAATATCTTGCGCTCAGACAAAGCGGTTACGGCCGAGGCGCAAGGCAGAAGATAGAAAAGGATAAGGTGCAGATCCTGTCGGGTATGCGGAACGGATTGACTTTGGGAAGTCCTTTGGCTTTCACGATCAAAAACGCGGATTACGCTAACTGGGAAGCGTATATGTCGCCCGTATCGGCTGATACTTCTGTCCGCAGGCTGACAAAAGTCCGCCCGGGACACGCAGATCTTACAGGACTTTTCAAATTTGATCAGACGGATGCACGGAATATATTGGAGCGCGCGTCGGCGCGGGAAACGGCTGTTCGCGTTGCGGCTGGTACGGTATCTCGTATTCTGCTTCGCGAACTGGGCGTAGAGATTGCGGGTTATGTCAGGAGCGTCGAGCAGATCTCAGATGAAAAGGAATATACTTTTGAAGAGTTAAAGGACGTAAAAAATTACGATTTGTTCATGCCCGACGCGGGAATACGAGAGGCTGCGAAGAAGCGGATCGATGAGATCGCTGCGGCGAAAGATACGGCAGGTGGCATAGCGGAAATTCGTGTAAAGGGATTAAAGCGCGGATTCGGAAGTTGCATGACGTATGCGGAAAAACTGGACGCGCGCCTTGCGGGTGCGGTTATGAGCGTACAGGCGGTCAAGGGCGTTGAAATCGGTTTGGGATTTTCGGCGGCAAAGCACGCAGGCAGCCTTGTACACGATGAAATTTATTACGATGACGGCAAATTTTACCATAAAACTAACCGCGCGGGCGGGATCGAAGGCGGTATGTCAAACGGAGAGGAGATCGTGCTCCGAGCGGCAATGAAGCCTATTCCTACGCTCATGCGCGGACTCAATACGGTAGATTTTCAAACAAAAGATGCCTGCCGTGCGGCAACGGAGAGGAGCGATGTATGTGCGATCTGCGCTTTTGAGGTGATAATAGAAAGTGTGGTCGCTCTCACGCTTGCGGAAGTGATTTCCGCTCGGCTCGGCGGCGATAATTTGCGCGAATGGAAGACGCGCTATGAACTTCTTCCCTAAAAATATATGCAGCACATTCAAGTAAAAACATCTATGCCTAGCGACGTCTGTTGCGGAGCGGGTGCGGCAGATCGTCTTTCGGAGATTCTAAAAGAGAAAGAAGTCTTTGTCCTTACGGATGAAAATGTTTATCGATTGTATCAGGATTTTATTTCCCGCACATTGCCCAATGCTTCGGTCAAAGTGATTGCGGCAGGAGAAAAACATAAAAACCGCAGAACGCTTTTTGAGATCATCGATGCCATGATGAGTGCGCGCCTTCACAGAAATTCCTGGCTTGTCGCGCTCGGCGGCGGTGTCGTGGGAGATATGGGCGGACTTGCCGCATCTCTCTATATGCGCGGCATCGGAGCGTTGCAAGTACCCACAACTTTGCTTGCGCAGGTGGATTCTTCCGTAGGCGGGAAAACGGCGATCGATCACGGCGGAGTAAAGAACGTCATAGGTACTTTTTACCAGCCGCGCTATGTTTTGTGCGATCCCATGTTTCTGAAAACGCTTCCGCCCCGTGAAATTAAGTGCGGACTGGGTGAAATAATCAAAACGGCGGCTTTGGACAGTAATATTTACGAAAAGATCTGCCAAAATGCGCAAAGGATTTACGATCTTGATTTTCTTTCCGAAATCACGGCGGACTGTGTCCGTTTCAAAGCAAAAATCGTCGGCGAAGATGAAACGGAAAAGAGCGGAAAAAGAAAATGTCTGAACATGGGGCATACCACAGGTCATGCACTCGAACTTCGTTACGGGCGTCGCTCGCACGGTGAATACGTGCTGATCGGAATGTGGCTGGAAAGTTTTATTGCGGAGGAAGAGGGCGTCTGTACGCACGAATATGCGGAAAACATCCGCTCTTTGATCTCTCTTGCGGAAAAGAAGATACCTCTTTTCAAGGATGCGGAAAGTGCAGCGGAAGTTGCCGTTCTGGACAAAAAGAATGAAGACGGAAAGTGCGTTTCGCTCATTTTGCCCAAAACATACGGTGAGTATAAAGAACTGTTTTTGTCTATTGACAAATATAAAAAATATCTGGACAGGCTTTCGGGAGCGGAAAGATGAAAATCAAGGCAAACAGGGAATACATCGGTGAGTTTCAAATACCCGGCGATAAATCGATCACGCACCGAGCCATTCTGTTTAACGGTATGGCAGAGGGAAAGGCGGAAATTTCGGGCGCACTTTTAGGAGAGGACTGTCTTTCGTCACTTTCCTGTATGCAAAAGCTCGGCGCAAAGGCGGAAATTTCAGGCGATACGATTTTACTGGAAGGCTGTAAAAAGTTTCGTTCGGGTCAGACTCTCGATTGCGGAAACAGCGGCACGACTATGCGCCTGATGATGGGGCTTTTGGCGGGAAAACATTGTGCAGCGGTTTTGACGGGGGATGCGTCCCTTTCAAAAAGGCCTATGGAGCGGGTCGCGGAACCTCTCCGTAAACTGGGCGCGAAGATCGACACGGTCGAAGGTCATGCTCCCGTAAGTGTTTTTGAAAGTGATTTAACGGGTCGAGAATTAGATACGGCAGTGGCGAGCGCACAGGTAAAAAGCGCATTGATTCTCGCCGCGCTCGGTGCGGAAGGCGAAACGCGTATCTATGAAAAACTTAAAACGCGCGATCATACCGAGCGCCTTCTCAGAGCAATGGGCGCGGATATTAAAGTTGAAGATAATACTGTCATCATTCGGAAAAGTTCGCTTCATGCTGTGAGCGTGGAGGTTCCGGGAGATATTTCAAGTGCGGCGTATTTTATGGTGCTGGGCGCGCTCTGCGGAGAAACTCTTTCAAAGAATGTCGGCATCAATCCCACCCGCACGGGGATTTTTACCGTTTTCGACAGGATGGGCGTCAATTATACGTTAGAAAATATAAGAGAATCGGGCGGGGAACCCGTTGCGGATGTTCGGGTAAAAAAATCCCGATTGAAACCGCTCAGATTGGGTGCGGAGGATATGCCTTCACTCATCGATGAAGTTCCCGTAATTTCCGTTCTCTGCGCGTTTGCAGACGGTGAGAGTGTGATTTCGGGTGCGGAAGAACTTAAAGTCAAGGAAAGCGACAGGATAAAAACTACTGCGGAAATGCTTTGCTCAGCGGGGGTAGACGTTCAGGCAAAGTCTGACGGATTCATTATACGCGGCGGAAAAAAAGTGCGCGGAGGAAAGATTTGCTCTTACGCCGATCACCGTATCGCGATGAGCGGAGCGGTGTTGCTGACGGCGAGCGAGCAAGGCGGTGAGATAGAGGGCGCGGAGTGCGTGAATATATCCTTCCCCGGATTTTTTGAACTGCTTTCAAGGGAAAAATGATAAGAGCTTTGATCAAATAAAGGATGGAAAAGCAATTATGTTAAAACTTGCGGTGATCGGAAAAGACGTTTCCAAATCGGACAGTGCGAGAATGCACACCTTCGATATGAAGGGACTCGGGCATGAATGCACATATGATCTTCTGTCAGTTACGGCGGAGGATTTCGATAAAACGGTAAAAAAACTGATGTCGGAATACGACGGATTCAATATCACTATACCTTATAAACTGGATATTTTGCCCTATCTTAAAAAAGTAGAAGGAGATGCGGAAATTTTCGGCGCGGTCAATACTGTAAAAGACGGCATCGGTTATAACACCGACGGTATCGGATTTTCCCTGATGCTGGAAAATAACGGTATAGAAGTTAACGGCAAAAAAGTTCTCGTTCTCGGCGCGGGTGGTGCGGGGAGAAGCGTTGTCGGAAAACTTACGGAAAGCGGTGCGGAAGTTTTTCTTTACGATTTAAGAAAAGAAAATGCGGAAAAAGTTTGCAGCGAATTTAAAGGCGCAACGGCACTCGGCGAAGTGTTGCCCGAAAAATATTTTATGATCGTGAACGTCACGGGGGTGGGAATGCACAAAACGGAAGGCATTTCTCCCGTTGGAGCAGAAATTTTGGAAGGCTGCGAAATCGCTCTTGATCTTATTTATTATCCGAGAAAGAGCGAGTTTTTGCGTATCGCGGAAAGTTTGGGAAAGCCCATCGTCAACGGCGAGGGAATGCTCTTTTATCAGGCGTACTATGCAGACTGTATTTTTCTGGGCAGAAAGCCGCAGGCTTCGGAAGCAAAAAAACTTTTTGAAGAATACCTTCATTCACAAAAGCGGGAGGAAAGATAAATGAAACTTTTATTTCTGAACGGCGTCAACCTGAATATGACGGGAAAGCGCGAAAAGGGCGTTTACGGCACGCAGACGCTTGACGACATTAACGCAGAGATCAAAGCGTTTGTCGGCGACAGGGCAGAGTGTGAATTTTATCAGAGCAATCTGGAAGGTGAGATTTGCACAAAGATCCATACTTCGGATGCGGACGGAATTATTCTGAATGCGGGCGCGTTTACCCATTACAGTTATGCGATACGCGATGCGATCGCGTCTGTCTCCACGCCCGTGATCGAGGTGCATATGTCCAACGTGCACGCGCGCGAAGAGTTCAGGTCAAAGTCAGTGATTTCCGAAGTATGCCGCGGCATTGTCGTCGGGTTCGGGAAAAAGAGTTATATTCTTGCTGCGGAGAGTTTTCTGTTATGAATATCGTGCTTTGCGGAATGATGGGTTCGGGAAAGACGACGATCGGTATCAGACTTGCTGATCTTACGGGATTGCGTTGGTACGATATGGACGATCTTATTACCGAAAAATACGGCAAGATTTCAGATATATTTGAGTTTTACGGCGAAGAGCGTTTTCGTGAGATGGAAACGGAAATGGTCAAACGTGTCGCGGAAGAAGACGGGGCAGTCATTTCCACGGGCGGCGGATGTGTTTTGCGTACTGAAAACTGTGTGTTGCTCAAAGAAAAGGGAAAGATCGTGTATCTGAAAGTTCCGATTGAAACATTGTTTTCTAGGGCAGGGCATACGGGAGAGGAACGTCCTCTTTTGAAAAACGCTACTTTTAATAAGATGAAAGAACTACTCGAAAGAAGAACTCCCATCTATGAAGGTTGTGCCGATTACACGGTGAATACGGACGGAAAAGATGTCGACGAGATCGCAAGGGAGATCTGTACGGCATTGGGGGTCACAGTAAAAGAATGAGTACTGTGCTGGTTACGGGCGGTTCGCGCGGAATAGGTAGGGCGACTTGTCTTGCGTTCGCAAAACTCGGTTATGATGTTGCGTTCAATTATTCGAAAGACGAAGCGGGGGCTTTGGAAACGGTGTCGCTTTTACAAAGCGAAGGGTGTGAGCCGCTTGTTTTCAAGTGCGATCTTGCCGACGAGAAAAAAGTCGATGAAATGATCGGGAATATATTCGGACTTGAAATTCTCGTGAACAATGCGGGTATTTCACAGTTTGGAATGATCCAGGATACAACGCTCGAAAACTGGAACCGGATTTTTGCGGTGAACACAACAGGTGCGTTTTTATGCACGCGCGCCGCAATCAATAAATTTCTAACACGCGGTTCGGGCAGTATCGTAAATGTTTCTTCTATATGGGGCGAAACGGGCGGTGCTTGCGAAGCGGCGTATTCGGCGTCAAAAGCAGCTTTGATCGGATTTACAAAAGCGGCGGCAAAAGAACTTGCCCCTTCGGGGATCAATGTAAACTGTGTTTCTTGCGGTATGATCGAAACGGCAATGAATGAAAGGCTGTCGGATGCGGAAAAGAAAGCATTTTTGGAAGACGTACCTCTTGGAAGGGCGGGAACTTCCGAAGAAGTCGCTCAGGCGATCGTATTTCTTGCAAGAAGTAAATATATTACGGGAGAGGTCTTGCGCATAAACGGCGGCGGGTTGATCTGACAGAAAAAAGCGAAAAAATGTGTTTAAATAAAAATTTGTAAAGTTTTTTATAAAATTTTAAGAATTTTTAAAAAGAAAAAAGGAAATTTGTCGCGTTTGACTAATTTATTAATAGACAGGCTGCAATTTAAGGATAATTTTATATAAAATAATGTGATCAAGAAGCAGATTATGGGTTACGGGGGAAAGTAGATGGAAAAGTACAGTTCGGCAAAGCGGCGGACTTATGAGATTGAAAAACAGTTTCTGTCGCCGTACGCACAGTTTTCAAAAAAGTCGAGGGGAAGAGAGCGTCAGGAAGAGGCGTGCGATCTTCGTACCGATTTTCAGAGGGATCGGGACAGGATCATTTACAGCAAAGCGTTTTTGCGGCTGAAAAATAAAACGCAGGTTTTCTTCTCGCCCGAAGGCGATCATTTCCGAACGCGTATGACGCATACCATAGACGTTTCGCAGATCGCAAGATCGATCGCGCGCAGCCTTGCGCTCAATGAAGACCTTGCCGAAGCGATTGCGCTCGGTCACGATCTCGGGCATACACCGTTCGGCCATGCGGGTGAGCGCGTTTTGGACAGTTTGTCGCCGCAAGGATTTGCGCATAATGAACAGTCGCTTAGAGTCGTTGACGTGCTGGAAAAGGACGGAAAAGGTCTGAATCTTACATACGAAGTGCGGGACGGTATACTCAACCATAAAAAAAGCGGTAATCCTGTAACGTTGGAAGGAAAAGCCGTATCACTTGCCGATCGGATCGCGTACGTGAATCACGATATCGAAGATGCGATCCGTGCAGGTCTTTTAAAAGAAAATGAATTGCCAAAAGATGCCATTCGTGTCTTAGGCAACAGTTCGCGGGAGCGGATCAATACGATGATCACTTCCATTTATGCGACAAGTGAAGGAAAAAATACGGTTGCTCTCGGGGAAGAGGAAGCCGAAGCTCTCGAAAATCTGCGCTCGTTTATGTTTGAAAAGGTTTACATAACCGATCTTTCGAGAAAAGAAGAGGATCGGGCAAGGCGCATGATTTATGCTATGTTTGATTATTTTTCAAAAAATAAGGACAAGCTTCCGCCTTTTTATCTTTCGCTTTTAGAAAGATTTCCGCTCGAACAGGTGCTTTGCGATTATCTTTCGTCCATGACGGACAAGTTTGCCGTGGCTGTGTTTGATAATATCTTTATTCCGCATAGTTGGGGATTAAACAGCCGCGACTTAGAAGAAAATTAACACAAGAAAAATATAAGGAGAGGTTATGCCCAAAGAGATCAGTTCCGATTTCCAGGAATTTCTGCAACAACTGAAAAGCAAAACGGATATCGTGGATGTCGTCTCGTCCTATATTTCTTTGGAAAAAAAAGGTTCCAATTACTGGGCGTGCTGTCCTTTTCACCACGAAAAGACGCCTTCTTTTTCCGTCAATCAGCAAGATCAGTATTATCATTGTTTCGGTTGCGGCGCGAGCGGTGATGTCATTACTTTCGTGCGCGAACTCGAATCGATCGATTTTATAGACGCGGTCAAAATTCTTGCAGAAAGGGCAAAAATGCCTCTTCCGGATATGAATTTTGATTCGGAAAAGACGATCGAAGCCAAGCGTAAGCGCGATCAGGTTTTAAAAATTCTGCGGGCGAGCGCGAGATTTTATTTGGACAACCTGAATTCGGGGAAAGCGGACGCACACGTTTCTTATATACTTGGCAGAAAACTTTCTTCTTCTACCGTGAGACGGTTCGGATTGGGCGCATCGCTGGATTTTCGAAGTTTACCCGAATTTTTGCTCGATCAGGGTTTTTCCCGTGCGGATATTATAGACAGCGGTGCGGTAACCGAGTCGGATAGCAGAAAGTTATCCGATGCACAGGGCGGCAGGCTGATCTTTCCTATCATCAATTCCTTTGACGACGTGATCGCGTTCGGCGGAAGGGTATTGGAAAAGACGGATTTTGCAAAGTATAAAAATACGAGAGATACGCTTGTTTTCGATAAGCGGAAAAATTTATATAATATCAATCTATTGAAAAAAGAAAAAAAAGCCGTGGGTCTGAAAAATATCGTCATGGTCGAAGGGTATATGGATACGATATCCCTTTGGCAGGCGGGATTTAAAAACGTGGTGGCGAGTATGGGAACTTCACTCACGAAAGAACAGGCGCGGCTTGCTAAAAGATACGCTGATGAGGTTTTGATCTGCTACGACGGGGATTTCGCGGGGCAGAAAGGCGCAATAAGAGGCTTGGAAATACTGCGTGACGAGGGTGTTTCGGTACGCGTTGTATCTCTTCCCGATGAACTGGATCCCGACGATGTTGTAAAAAAGTACGGATACGAAGGGTATCAGAAATGTTTGGATAAAGCGATGCCGCTCATTGATTTTAAACTCGAAGTACTCGGCAAGGGATATGATCTAACAAAAACGGAAGAAAAGCGCGCATATATTTCAAAGGCATTAGGCATCATAGGAGAAGAGGAGAGCGCGAGCGTCAAGGAAGATCTTCTCAAAACGCTGAGGGATAAAACGGGCGTGACATATGAATCACTGAAAAGAGATCTGGAAAGTTCGGCGGGCGGAAAACAGAAACCCGCAGAGAAAAAAGAGCCGATCCGAAAGGAAGACGGGGCGGACAGAATAATTAAAGCGTGTCGGTTTATTCTTGCCGCATCGCTGTTTAATGCAAAATATGCAAGAAATTTCGACCTTTCAGGTGTCAGATTTGACAATTCTGTGCATAATACCATAGCGGAATATATCTTAGGCAAGCGAAATAAGGGAGAAAAACCGCGGGCGAGCGATCTTTTTGAGATTTTTGACGAAAAAACGCCCGAACTTGCAGAAATACTCGATTTAAGTCTCGGAGATTCTTTGGACGGCACGGATGCCGAGAAATATTTTTCCGATTGCTTAAAAACGCTGCGGCGGGAACAGATAGAAGAAGAACTTAAAAAGTTAAGCGCAGCGTGCGATGCGGAAACGGATATCGCCACAAAGAGAGAGATGACAAGGCGGATCCTTGAACTTACAATTCAACTGAAAAAATTTTAACGCGGAGGATAAAATTCAAAGCGATGAGCGTAACGGAACAGAAACTGAACGAAATACTTAAACAGATTATCGGGGAGTATCGCCAGAAAGGAAGCATTTCCACTGACGTGCTCTGTGATATTCTGGAAAAGATCGATACGAACGCAGATCAGATCGATTACATTTATAAATCGATCGGTGAAGCGGGAATACAGATCGTGGATGAAGACGAAAGGGATCGTGAATTATTCGAGCAGGCTTTAAGAGATATCGGACTCGATGATCCCGTCAAGATGTACCTTAAAGATATCGGTAAAGTACCGCTGCTTTCGGCGGATGAAGAAATAGAACTTGCCCGTAAAATGCAGGAAGGGGACGAAGCGGCGAAAAAACGTCTGTCGGAAGCAAATCTTCGTCTTGTCGTTTCCATTGCAAAGCGTTATGTCGGAAGGGGTATGCTTTTCCTCGATCTTATTCAGGAAGGAAACCTCGGTCTTATGAAGGCGGTAGAGAAATTCGATTATCAGAAAGGATTTAAGTTTTCTACCTATGCGACTTGGTGGATCCGTCAGGCGATCACGAGAGCGATTGCCGATCAGGCAAGAACGATTCGTATTCCGGTACACATGGTTGAAACGATCAACCGTTTAACGCGTGCGTCGAGAATACTTTTACAGCAACTCGGCAGAGAACCTACGCCTGCGGAGATCGCGGAAGAGCTGAATATGCCAGAAGACCGCGTTCGCGAGATTCAGAAGATTGCACAGGATCCCGTATCTTTGGAAACGCCGATCGGCGAGGAAGAAGACAGTCACCTCGGCGACTTTATCGAGGACGACCGTGCAACCACGCCGAGTGATTCCGTTGCGTTTACAATGCTGAAAGAACAACTTCTCGGCGTTTTGGATACACTTACGCCCCGTGAAGAAAAGGTTCTTCGCCTTCGTTACGGTATTGATGACGGTAAACCCCGTACGCTTGAAGAAGTCGGTAAAGAGTTCAACGTAACCCGTGAACGTATCCGTCAGATTGAGGCTAAGGCTCTTAGAAAATTGCGTCATCCGAGCCGCAGCAAAAAACTGAAAGATTTTCTCGATTGATCTGAAATGAAAGAAAAAGGAACACAGATCAAAACGACCAAAAGAATACGTACGGTATGCGGCGCACTTGGAAAATGCGTAAAGTTTGCGGACGTCGGGTGCGATCACGGCTACTGTACGGCATATATGCTGGAAAACGGATTGTGCGAATCGGCACAGATTTCGGATGTAAGCGATAAATGTCTTGCGAAAGCGGAAAAACTTCTTTATAAGTTTATTACTGAGGGCAGAGTAAAGAGTGTATGCTGTGACGGGCTTACGGGGATCGAGCGGGATACCGATCTTGTCCTTATTGCAGGTATGGGCGGAGAGGAGATTATAAAAATTTTAGAAGAGGAGTTTCTTCCCGATAAACTCCTCTTACAGCCTATGAAGAACACAGAAAAAGTGCGTAAATTTCTGATTGAAAAAGGGTATGAACTTTTTCGCGACTACACTTTTTTTGCTGACGGTAAATTTTACGATCTCATCAAGGCGGAAAGAACGGGGCTTTCGGAAAATTATACGGAACTTATGCTTCGTTACGGGAAGGACAATCTTTTCTCGCCGTCCGCTGATTTTTTGAAAAAACTGGAACGGGATATCCGAAATTGTGAACAATGGCTCGCCAGTGCAAACGCTGATTCAAAGCAGAGGTTGGAGAGCCTGATGAGTGAATTGAAGGAGATTTACGATGAAACCCAAGGAAATTTACGAGGTGATCGATAGCGCGTATCCGAAGCGGCTCAGCGACGAATACATATCATTTTACGGCGGACACGACAATAGCGGACTTCTTATCGATCTCGGCGATGAGGTAACGGGCGTTTTGTTTTCCCTTGATTTATCTCTTTCTGCGATCGAGGAGGCAAAATCAAAAAACTGTAATCTTATCGTGACGCATCATCCTGCAATTTTTTATCCCGTTTCGCGATTGAGTATTGAAGAGCCTGTCAGCGCAAGGCTGATTAGGTGTATCCGTTCGGGGATCAGCGTTATTTCCATGCACCTGAATCTGGATTGCGCGGCAAGGGGGGTCGATTATTATCTCTCCGAAGCGATCAAAGGAAGAGGCGAAGAAAATCCGAACGAGAAAGTGGAAGACGGCGGTTACGGAAGGATATATGAGATTTCGGAAACGACCGCAAAAGAGCTTTGCGATTCTTTGAAAAAAGTATTGCGTTCGGACAGGGTTGTTTTATACGGAAATAATTGTAAAGTCGGAAAAGTTGCGTCGTTTTGCGGCGCAGGTGTGGACGGGGGAGCGATTGCCGCGGCGAAAGCAAACGGTGCGCAGATGATTGTTTCTTCCGACGTAAAACATAACTTTATTTGTGATATTCTCGAAAGCGGAATGGGGTTGATCACGGTCACTCATTATGCGGGCGAGAATTACGGATTTGAAAAAATATATCGGCAGCTTGAAGGCAAACTCGGTATTCGTGCGATTTTTCATGAAGACGCGGATTTGCTTTGAACTGAAAGGAGAATATTATGATAGACGAACTTTTGAAATATCAGGAGGCGGACGGAAAACTCCGTGCGATCGAACAGGAGATCGCTTCGACGGACGAAAGAAAAAAATATGTGGTTGCGCGTAAATTTTTGGAGAAAGCGCCTGAAAAACTGGATGCACTCGGGAAGGCGGCGTATCGTCTTTCTGACAGATACAGGATCGATATAGTAGCCGGCAAATGGAGAAATCTTTTAAAATGATATGACTGTTATGCGCAATCCTGAAAGACTGGCATCGTTCGATATCTTTGATACGGCGCTGATAAGAACGTGCGGAAATCCGGAAAA
>CASEHS010000033.1 GCA_949287815.1 uncultured Bacillota bacterium
ACCGTTTTGTGCCGTATTTTGATCGAAAACTATTGCCTGACCGCTTGTAACAGGTTGCGTGGGGGTAGAGTAGGCGGACAAAGTTTCCAAGGGAGCCGTACCTGTGGGACCTGTTGCGCCCGTGGGACCAGTTGCGCCTGTAGGACCTGTCGCGCCCGTGGGACCAGTTGCACCTGTTGCACCTGCAGATCCGCTGGGAATGGCAAAATCAAAGACTGCGGCGGAAGGGGTGCCCGAATTTGTAACGGTCGCCGAAGACCCAGGCTGACCAGTGGTAACCGAACCGACAGAAATTGTAGCTGCCGCACCGTCTGTGCCCGTAGGACCTGTTGCACCCGTAGGACCTGTTGCACCCGTGGGACCAGTCGCACCTGTAGGGCCAGTTGCCCCCGTAGGACCTGTTGCGCCTGTGGGGCCAGTTACGCCCGTGGGACCAGTTGCGCCTGTAGAACCTGTCGCGCCCGTGGGACCAGTTGCACCTGTTGCACCTGCAGATCCGCTGGGAATGGCAAAGTCAAAGACTGCGGCGGAAGGGGTGCCCGAATTTGTAACGGTCGCCGAAGACCCAGGCTGACCGGTGGTAACCGAACCGACAGAAATTGTTGCCGCAGCACCGTCTGTGCCCGTAGGGCCAGTCGCACCCGTAGGACCAGTAGGGCAGGTAACATATGGGAATTATTTGTAATTTGTTTGCAAAAACAATAAGCATTTTGTTTATATAAGTTTGTAGTAAATGTGAATTTGCCGCGGCGAATCGTCTTGTGGCTTTTCGCCTACGGTAATAAACTCAATGAGTTGCAGGCACATTTCGCGGGTGAGTTCTTCGCACTTTGCATAGCATTTTAGTCTTGTTATATATTCCTCGACTTCTGCGTCTATATTGTCAGCTTCGGAAAGCCGTTTTTCAAGCTCTGCGATTTGCTTTTCCGTCCCGTCTTTTTCAAGGTGATACTTTTCGCATAAGCTTTTGCAAATGCTTTCGGGAAGATTGCCGAGAACTTTTTCTTCAAAAGCGGACTGTATCAATTTGTCTAATTCTAAAAGCCTTCCTTTTAGCGTACGTAACTGCTTTTCGTCGGATAATCTGTTTTGTTCGCCGCATCTTATTTTTTCATGTAAAAAATATTCTTTTGCTTTTTTTTCATCGATATCCACATTGCCGAGCATGGAACGAATGTCTTGAAGAACGATACTTTCTATCAGTTTTTCGGAAACGGAATGCGAGGTACAATATTTTTTACCGAGATCGACATAGGTACGGCAGGAGAATATAAATGATTTATCGCGTCCTCCGCTTTTGCCTTTCAGCTTTTTTCCGCAGTCGGCGCATACGAGTAAGCCCGAAAGGGGATGCACGCGGTTTTCCTTATCTGTCCGGCCTCGTGAATTTCCGTTGTTTATCGCCTGTACTTTTTCCCAGACGTCTTTTGAAATAATTGCCTCGTGCGCGTTTTCTTTCACGATCTGCTCATTTTGCGGAACATTTAACACTTTATGGTTTTTGTAAGAAAAACGGGTTGTGCGGTGTTGCGTGAGGGTGCCGATGTAAGTTTGGTTTTTGAGAATATCCGAAACGGTCTTCGGCGACCAGTAGGGCGGGCCTTGGCGGTCGGACATTTTGCCGTCCAGCCTTATGTAGTATGAGGTAGGATTTGGAATGCCTTCATCGGAAAGAACTCTTGCGATTGTCCTTGCGGAATTGCCTTGCAAACGCATATCGTAAATGCGGCGCACGATTTTAGCCGCTATCTCGTCGATGACCGCTGTGCGGTTTTCGTCCGTGCCTGCTTTGTAGCCGTAGGGATATGTCCAATTCGTGTATTTTCCTGCCTGCCATTTTGCTTCGAGTACGGCACGGATTTTTTTACTGGTGTTTGCCGCGTGCCACTCGTTGAATACGTTCATAATAGGCATCATATCCATACTAGTACTGCCTCTTTCGGCAGTATCGATGTTATCGCTTATTGCGATAAAACGTATACCGTAAGCAGGGAAGATGTAGTCGATATATTGCCCGACTTGAATGTAATTGCGCCCGAAACGCGATAAATCTTTTACAAGAATTGTATCGATTTTTCCGTCTTTTGCGTCCTCTAAAAGCTGTTTTACGGCAGGGCGTTCAAAGTCTGTTCCCGAAAAGCCGTCGTCTATGTACTCGTTGACAATCATACCGCCGTTTTCGTCTGCAAATTTGCGCAGGATGATGCGTTGGTTTTCTATCGACAGAGATTCGCCTGCCTTTTCATCGTCGCGCGAAAGCCTTAGATAAAGCCCTGTTCTATTCAGTTGTAATTTCTTTGACATGAAACCTCCTTTTCTGTCAAAGCTATTCGGTTAAGTAAGGCATTATTATACAATGGCGCACTTAACTATTTTAGACTTTTTCAGGGAATTATTCATTGGCTCTGCGCAGAAGTTATTTGTTTAATCCGTAGTCTCTGTCGGCGCGGTTTACGGCAAGAGAAAAAACTGCCCGTGACAATTGAGCTTTGTCGGAGAAATGTCGGGTTATAACATAGTTTTTTCCGTCAATATTGCATTCCGTTTTTGCGGTTTGGCAATCGGTATAATTTATTTGTAATTGCTTTAAAGACTGTTTCGTATTATTTCCCTCGCATTTAAAAGAAGTAAGCGTTTAAAATGATCAAAAAGGCGGGTCTAAAAAACGCGCTTTGATTTTTTATATATGTATTCAGTTACGGGAGAGAAAGGTGCAAGCATGGAGGGATCGAGTTATTTCATAGAAATAATATATGGTATAAAAATAAATGATAATATAAAAACAAGCGGAATCGTTGACAAACTTATAACGAAAGATTATAATCGTAGCATAAAAATCAATTTGCAACAAAGGCGTTGCGGATATCTTCTTAGGAAAAGGAGAATTGTCCGCGACGCCTTTTTGCTTTTATGCGGAGGTTTTGATATGAATGTTCCTGAATTGTTTGCATCAGATGTTTTTAATCGGCAGGTTATGCAGGATAAACTGCCCAAAGAAACATATAAATCGTTGTTAAAGACCATAGACGAAGGCGCGCCGCTTGATATGAGCGTAGCCAACGTCGTTGCAAATGCCATGAAAGATTGGGCCGTTGAAAAGGGTGCTACGCATTTTACACATTGGTTTCAGCCGATGACAGGCATTACGGCGGAAAAGCACGATTCGTTTATTTCTCCCACAAAAGACGGCAAAGTAATTATGGATTTTTCGGGGAAAGAGCTTGTTGTTGGCGAGCCCGATGCTTCGAGTTTTCCTTCAGGCGGTGTACGAGCGACATTTGAGGCGCGCGGATATACAGCTTGGGATCCTACTTCTTTTGCTTTTGTGAAAGACGGTACTTTGTATATTCCGACAGCATTTTTCTCTTACAGCGGAGAGGTGTTGGATAAAAAGACTCCGCTTTTGAAGAGTATGGCAGTGTTAAACAAAGAGGCCTTGCGCATTTTGCGGCTGTTTGGGAATACGACGGCTAAACGTGTTGTTTCTACGGTAGGAGCCGAACAGGAATATTTTTTGATCGATAAAAAAATGCTCGAGGCACGCAAGGATCTTCTTTATACGGGAAGAACATTGTTCGGAGCAAAGCCGCCTAAGGGACAGGAGTTGGAAGATCATTATTTCGGGGCAATAAAAACGCGTGTGTCCGACTATATGAAAGATTTAGACGAAGAGCTTTGGAAACTGGGGATCCTTGCAAAGACGAAACATAACGAGGTTGCTCCGTGTCAACACGAACTTGCGCCGGTTTTTACAAGTACGAACGTTGCTTCCGATCAAAACCAAATTATTATGGAAACGATGAAAAAAGTTGCCGAGCGGCATGGATTGTGCTGTCTGTTACATGAAAAACCTTTTGCCGGAATTAACGGCAGCGGAAAACATAATAACTGGTCAATGAGCACGGATACCGGCATAAATCTTCTAGATCCGGGTTCGACTCCTGCGGAAAACGGACAGTTCATGCTGTTTTTGACTGCCGTAATCGTTGCGGTAAACGAACATCAAGATTTATTGCGTCTGTCGATCGCGAGCGCGGGCAACGATCACAGACTTGGTGCGAACGAAGCTCCCCCTGCGATTGTTTCCGTATATTTAGGCGAAGAACTGGAAGGTGTTATCGAATCGCTTGAAAGCGGTGTCAAGTACAAGGGAAGAGGTAAAAAGACAATGAAACTCGGCGTTGATACTTTGCCGGAACTTCCTAAAGATACGACAGACCGCAACCGCACGTCGCCGTTTGCCTTTACGGGAAACAAGTTTGAATTCCGTATGGTCGGCTCGTCGTTTTCGCTTGCGGGACCGAATATTATCATCAACACGGCGGTTGCCGACGTTCTGCGTCGGTTTGCAGACGAGCTGGAAAAAGCAGAAGATTTCAACACAGCATTGCATGATTTGGTTGTGCGCGCTATTCGCGAAAACAAGTCTATTTTGTTCAAAGGAAACAACTATTCGGAAGAGTGGAAAAAGGAAGCGGAAAAACGCGGATTATTGAATTTAAAAAGCGCGGCAGAAGCGTTGCCGTATTTTGCGAGCAGGGAGAATATATCGTTTTTTGAGCGTAACGGGGTGTTTACGGAACGCGAAGTCATTACCAGAACAGATATAATGCTCGAAAATTACTGTAAAGTATTGAATATCGAGGCTCTTACAATGCTGGAAATGGCGAAAAAAGATATTTACCCGGCAGTTAACGGATATATCGTAACGTTGTGCGATACGGTGCAGAGTAAAAAACGAATATCTGATGACATCGATTGCGCAGGCGAACAGAAGATGATACGTAAACTTTCAAATAAAAATACAGAGTTGTTGTTTAAGGCAGATGAATTGGAAGATACGTTGCTTGCGACAAAGGCATATGAAAATTCTGAGTCGCTTGCAAAATTTTTCTCGGATAGCGTCATTCCTTTGATGCGCGAGTTGCGGGCATTTGCCGATGATATGGAAATGTCTGTATCCGAAAAATTTTGGCCGTTTCCTACTTATGGTGATATTTTATTCAGTGTATAAAAAGATTTCTTTGAAGAAACGAGGAGAATAGAAACGGAGGGTATATTTGGTTCTACAGGCGTATGGTTTCTGATCGGTGCAATTCTTGTTTGGTTCATGCAGGCAGGTTTTGCGATGGTTGAAACAGGGTTTACGAGAGCAAAAAATGCAGGCAATATCATCATGAAAAACCTGATGGACTTTTGTCTGGGTACGATCGTTTTCGTATTGCTCGGCGCAGGCCTTTTAATGGGTGAAGACGCACTTTTTGGTTTAGTAGGTTTGCCGAATCTCGGTATATTTTCTGATTTTGCAAATTATGATTGGTCGACTTTTTTCTTTAACCTGGTGTTTTGTGCAACAACCGCTACGATCGTATCCGGGGCAATGGCAGAACGTACGAAGTTTCTTTCCTATTGTATCTATTCGCTCGTGATCAGTGCCATTATATATCCCATCGAAGCGCATTGGGTATGGGGCGGCGGCTGGCTTTCCGGTCCGTTGTTCGGTACGGAAGGATATTTCGGAAATGTCGCATACATTGATTTTGCGGGATCTTCTCTGATCCATATGGTCGGCGGAATTTCTTCTTTCATCGGTGCGTTGATTTTAGGTCCGCGCTGGGGAAAGTATCTGGATAAGATCGGAAAGCCGACGCTTGAAAGAAAAAAAAGCGGTATATGTACGCGCTATACCGGGACATAACCTTACGATCGGAGCATTAGGCGTGTTTATTTTGTGGTTCTGCTGGTACGGATTCAACGGTGCCGCCGCAAGTGATTTAACGCAGTTTGTGCAGATCTTAGTAACGACTACGATTGCTACGGCGGCAGCGACCTGTGCAACGATGATATTCACGTGGATAAAGAATAAAAAACCGGATGTGTCTATGACACTGAACGGTTCTCTTGCCGGATTGGTTGCGATAACTGCGGGTTGTGCGGTGGTCGATGTGGTCGGTGCTTTCTTTATCGGTGTGGTTGCGGGAATTCTAGTAGTGGTTGCCGTTGAAGTTATCGATAAAAAATTCCACGTGGATGACCCGGTCGGTGCAATTGCCGTACACGGTTGTAACGGGTTATGGGGAACGATTGCCTGCGGATTATTTTCCGTAAGCACAGGATTATTTTATACGGGAAATTTTACACAGCTTATTATTCAGCTGATCGGTATAGCTTGTATTGCCGCATGGACAATCGTCTGTATGATCGCGTTGTTCCAGATTTTGAAACATACAATAGGTTTGCGCGCTTCCAAAACGGAGGAAATAGAGGGGTTGGATAAACATGAACACGGTTTACCCAGTGCTTATGCGGATTTCGTACCTGTTCCGCTGGTAGCCGAAATGCTTGATCCGGAAGATGTATTACAAGAAAAACAGAAAAAGGCTGAACCGATGACGGAGATGCCGAGCGTGCCTGCAACAGTCAATTATATAACGTCGGATAAAAAACTGACAAAAGTTGTAATTGTGACGAAACAGTCGAAGTTTGAAGAACTGAAACAGGAGTTGAACGCCATAGGCGTTACCGGGCTTACAGTAACACAGGTATTGGGTTGCGGGGTACAAAAAGGTGCAAGCGAATATTACCGAGGAGTCAAGGTGGATATGGACTTGTTGCCGAAAGTAAAAGTGGAAGTTGTCATAAGTAAAATTCCCGTTTCGGATGTTGTTGCAGCCGCTAGGCGAGCTTTGTATACAGGTCATATCGGTGACGGTAAAATATTTGTTTACGATGTGGAAAGCGTTGTACGTGTTCGGACGGGCGAAACGGGATATGACGCTTTGCAGGATGAAGGGCTTTAAGTCTTTAACTTGATTTCTGGCGAAAGATTATTCTGTTGGAGAAAGGAAAGTTCCTACACGTTTGTAGGAACTTTCTTTATAAGAAAGACTTATGAGGAGTATAACTATAAAAAAATTAAAATATTTTTTATATTTCTTATTCAAAATTGTGAAAAAACAAATTTATTTAGTGTGCTTGACTACAAAAATATCGCTGCTTATAATGGGAAAAGTAATCAAAATATTTGTTTTTCGGGAGAAAAAGAATGTTGCAGAGAGAAGGTCAATTCAGAAACCCGTCAGGTTGTGCGGTTGCCGGTGTTATTGACAGAAGCGGGCAGAATATGAGCGGAGAAGCGATCATAGAAGCCATATCCGTTATGCACGAAAGGTCCAACGGTTTGGGCGGCGGATTTGCAGGGTATGGCATTTATCCGCACTATAAAGAATTTTACGCCTTTCATATGTTTTACGATTCGATATCGGCACAGGAAGAAGCGGAAAAATTTATAAAACGGCATTTTGAAATTGTATATTATTCAGAAATTCAAACACGGAAACTTCCTTCGATTCAGAACGAACCGCTGATCTACCGATACTTTCTTGCGCCTTTGCCGCAAAAACTTGCGAACAGTCATTTGGACGAACGGGAATATGTTGCACGCTGTGTCAATCGCATCAATGCCCAGATCGAGGGCGCCTATGTCTTTTCTTGCGGCAAAAATATGGGGATTTTCAAAGGTGTGGGATACCCGGAGGATATCGGACGGTTTTATCGGTTGGAGGAATACGAAGGCTATGCCTGGACGAGTCACGGACGTTATCCGACAAATACGCCCGGTTGGTGGGGCGGCGCGCATCCGTTTGGTCTTTTGGATTTTTCCGTTGTGCATAACGGCGAGATCTCTTCCTACGATGCAAACCGTCGTTATATTGAAATGTTCGGATATAAATGCACTTTGCAGACGGATACGGAAGTTATTTGTTATATCATCGATTATTTGGTTCGCAAAAAAGGTTTGACTCTTGATGAAACGTCGCATATCATTGCCGCGTCATTTTGGGATACGATTGCGGAAAAGGAAGAAAAAGCTCGGGAACAGGAAACGTTATTGCGCAGAATGTTTCCTTCGCTGCTCATTACAGGGCCGTTTTCGATTATATTGGGATATACGGGCGGTTTAATGGCTTTGAACGATCGTCTGAAATTACGTTCGATGATTTGTGCGGAAAAGGGGAGCAGGGCTTATATATCAAGCGAGGAAAGTGCGATACGAAAAATCGAGCCGGATCCGGATCGGGTATGGTCACCCGTCGGTGGAGAGCCTGTTGTATTTGAATTATACGACGGGGAAGGAGTAAGGAATAAATGAATATGTACTTACAGCCGGAATATGAAGTGGTTCGCAAGGAAGAAAAATGCACGCATTGCCGACTTTGCGAAAAGCAATGCGCGAATGAAGTGCATTCCTTTGACCCGAAGACGGGGAGAATGGTCGCGGACGACGCAAAATGCGTAAACTGTCATCGTTGTGTTTGTGTGTGTCCGACACACGCTTTGAAAATTGTAAAATCCGACGACGTTTATAAGCTCAATGCGAACTGGAAAATGCAGACGATGAACGAAGTATATAAGCAAGCCGATTCGGGCGGGGTGTTGCTGTCGTCTATGGGCAATCCGAATCCGCAAATAAGTTTTTGGGATAAAATGCTGCTCAATGCCTCACAGGTAACCAATCCGCCGATCGATCCGCTCCGCGAACCGATGGAAACGCAGGTTTATTTGGGAAAGCGGACGGTAGAAATCCAACGTGACGAAAACGGAAAACTCAAAGACACGCTGTTTCCGCAGCTAAAATGTAAAGTTCCCGTTATGTTTTCGGCGATGAGCTACGGTTCGATCAGCTATAATGCGCATGAAAGTCTTGCGAGGGCTGCCGAAGAACTCGGAACTTATTACAATACGGGCGAAGGCGGATTACATAAAGATTTTTATAAGTACGGAAAAAATACCATTGTGCAAGTAGCTTCGGGCAGGTTCGGTGTTTTTAAAGATTATCTCGAAAACGCAGCGGCAATCGAAATAAAAATGGGGCAAGGCGCAAAACCGGGAATCGGAGGACATTTGCCGGGTTCCAAAATATCATCAGACGTTGCCGAAACGCGGATGATCCCCGAAGGGGTAGACGCCATTTCTCCTGCGCCGCACCACGATATTTATTCCATTGAAGATCTGCGCCAGCTGGTTTTTTCGTTGAAAGAGGCGACGTCATATAAAAAACCGATTATCGTTAAGATAGCGGCAGTGCATAACGTTGCCGCGATTGCGAGCGGGGTTGCCCGGAGCGGCGCCGATATAATTGCGATCGACGGATATTGCGGCGGAACGGGAGCCGCGCCGACGAGGATACGCGACAATGTGGGCATTCCCATCGAACTGGCATTGGCGGCGGTGGATCAGCGTCTGCGCGAGGAAGGGATCCGCGACGAAATTTCCATTGTGGCAAGCGGATCGATACGATCTTCTGCCGATGTCGTGAAAGCGGTCGCTTTGGGAGCGGACGCGTGTTATATCGGCACGGCGGCTTTGTTGGCGATGGGCTGTCATCTTTGCCGTGCGTGCCAGCAGGGAAAATGCAACTGGGGAATAGCGACTCAGCGTCCCGAGCTTGTAAAGCGTTTGGATCCGAATACCGCATATAAAAGATTGGTCAATCTTGTTGTGGCGTGGGAGCATGAAATACAGGAAATGATGGGCGGTATGGGGATCAATTCCATTGAAGCACTGCGAGGTAATCGGCTTATGCTGCGAGGGATCGGGCTTTCGGATACCGAATTGAAGGTTCTCGGGATCCGATATGCGGGCGAATGAATATAAAAAAGTTTGAAATCAATACAGCGCGATTAAATTCGTGCGGAGGTAGCCTATGAAAATAGATGCGCAAGGGAAATCGTTTGTCGATTTAAACGTGGAAATACGCGATTGTGAAGATCCGGAAGTTTTTATTGAACGTTGTGTAGGTCAGAGATATATAGCTACGGGGCTTGCCGATAAAAAATTGGTCATAGAAGGGACACCCGGCAATGCACTGGGGGCTTATTTGAATGGCGCGAGCATCTGGTTGCGCGGGAACGCGCAGGAAGCGACGGGCGATACAATGAACGGCGGAGAAATCGTAGTTTACGGGAATGCGGGCGATGCAACGGGATATGCCATGCGCGGCGGAGAGATCTTCGTGCGCGGCAATGTGGGGTATCGCTGCGGAATACATATGAAAGCGTATAAAGAACATAAACCTGCCGTGGTAGTCGGAGGATGTGCAGGCAGTTTTCTCGGAGAGTATCAGGCTGGCGGAATCATCGTAGTATTGGGAAAAGACGCAAAACTGCCGTTAGTCGGAAATTTTTGCGGAACGGGTATGCACGGCGGAGAAATTTATCTTCGGTGCAACACTTTGCCGAAGTTGCTTCCCGCGCAGGTCAAAGCGGAAAAGTTAGATGTTTTACCGGAAGGGGAAGTGAGAGAGCTTGTACGGAAATGGTGTGAATTATTCAATGAGAGGGAATCGGAGTTTTTGCAGTCTGAATATTATCGTCTTACCCCGAACAGTGAAAATCCGTACAAGCAAATGTATACCGTAAATTGAGGAGTTGTGGGAGGTATGCAAAAAGTCCTGCTGTGGTGCGCCGAATGCTCGGCAAAAGATAAGTTATCCGATTATTTAAAAGAAAACGGCTTTTCGGTTTTATCCGCCGACACTTTTGAAGATAGCTTGAATAAACTGACACAAGCGGATGCGGTAATTTACGGATTGATTCCGATCAGCGACTTACAAGAGGTGTCGCGTTTGGCGATAACGAAACATATTGCTGTCATCGCCGTTGTAAAACCGCAAGAAAAGCAAGCGGCGGAGCGGTTGTTATGCGGTACGGGCAGCACGGTTTTTACGGTTCCGATGCAACCGATCGGACTGTTACAAGCTTTGCGCAGTGCGATAGAAATAAACGGATACGTCCGAAAATTGGGCGAAGAAAATGAAAAACTGAAAATTGCGTTAAGCGATATGAAACTGATAGATCGTGCAAAATGTACGCTTGTTTGGTATCTCGGCATGACGGAAAAAGAATCGCATCGGTTCATCGAAAAGCAAGCGATGGACAGACGGACGACACGCCGCGAAATAGCGTTGGAAATTTTAAAAACGTACGAAACGTAGGGAGAGGAATATGCTGCGGAAGTTTATAAAAATGGAGGGCGCGGGCAACGACTATATTTACTTTGATTGTTTAAATGAAAGTATATCCGAGCCGGAAAAACTGGCGGTAAAATTATCTGACCGTCATAAAGGAATCGGAGGAGACGGTATTGTCTTGATTTGCCCGAGTAAGATTGCCGACGCAAAAATGCGTATGTTCAATGCAGACGGGAGTGAAGGCAAGATGTGCGGAAATGCGATTCGCTGCGTCGGAAAATATTTGTACGATAACGGTCATGTGCAGAAAGAGGATCTGAGCATCGAAACTTTAAGCGGAATAAAACTGTTGAAACTTTTTCCGAAAGAAGGAAAGGTTCGTGTGGACATGGGAAAATACTCCCTCGCCAACGTCGATATTCCCGTAAATATTACTGCGGACAGAGTAGTGGATCGTTCTGTTTTTGTAGCAGGGAAAACGCATCGCATTACTTGCGTATCCATGGGAAACCCGCACTGTGTGGTTTTTGAAGATCCTGATGCGCTCGACATACAAAAGCTGGGACCGTTATTTGAAAACGATCCGATTTTTCCTGATAGGGTGAATACAGAATTTATCAAAAAGATCGGTGAAAACACGTTGAAAATGCGTGTATGGGAACGCGGGAGCGGAGAAACGCTCGCTTGCGGTACGGGTGCTTGTGCCGCTGCCGTTGCCGCCGTCGAAACAGGCCTGTTTGAAAGAAATACGGATATTCTTGTAAAATTGCGCGGCGGAGATCTGATCATAAACGTCGGAGATACGATTTATATGACGGGCGAAGCGAAAACGGTTTTTACCGGAGAAGTAGAAATATAATATTCCAATATTTTTGTGCCGGATTTATAGCAGAGGAAGATTTAAACGTTATGGATGAGATTCATGAAGAGTGCGGCGTATTCGGTATGTTTTGCAATCACACGCAAGACGTCGTTTCGCAAACTTACTACGGATTATATGCTTTGCAGCATCGTGGACAGGAATGCTGCGGGATTGCGGTAAATGACGACGGGTATTTACAGTGTTATAAACAAGTCGGGCTTGTGAGTGAAGTTTTTACTCCCTCCGCTTGCCAAGCATTGGGGAAAGGAAATATGGCGGTGGGGCACGTCCGTTACGGCACAACGGGTGCAAACGATCCGAGAAACGCCCAGCCGATCGTTGTCAATCATAAAAAGGGTAAAATGGCACTTGTGCATAACGGAAATCTTTCGAACGCAGCAGTTTTGCGTTCAAAGCTCGAATCAAAGGGTGCTATTTTTCATACGACCAGCGATTCGGAAGCGATAGCGTATCTGATCACGAAAGAACGCTTGCAGTGTGAGTCTATTGAAACGGCGGTCGAGCGTACGATTCCGCATTTACGCGGCGCATATTCGCTGATCATCATGTCGCCGACAAAATTGATCGCAGTGCGTGATCCGAACGCGTTTCGTCCTCTGTGTTACGGAAAAACAGAGGATGGCTCGTACGTGGTCGCTTCAGAGAGCTGTGCGCTGGATGCGGTCGGGGCGACTTTTATAAGAGATCTCGACGCGGGCGAAATTCTGGTTTTTGACAAACACGGAATTCGTTCTCTGCGCACACACTGCAAAAAAGGAAAGGCGACGTCTTGCATTTTCGAATATATTTATTTTGCCCGTCCCGATTCGTGTATCGACGGAACATGGGTGCATGAGGCGCGGAAACGCGCAGGCAGGATTTTGGCGCAAACGTATCCCGTTGAAGCAGACGTGGTGATAGGCGTTCCCGATTCCGGACTCGATGCGGCGATCGGATACGCCGAATACGCAGGGATACCTTTTGATACGGGATTCGTTAAAAATAAGTATATCGGCAGAACGTTTATTGCGCCTTCGGACGCACAGCGCAGGAACGGAGTGCGGATCAAATTAAATGCGGTTAAAAGCGTTGTCAACGGGAAACGCGTCGTTTTAATAGATGATTCAATAGTTCGGGGTACAACCAGCAGAAGAATTGTAAAAATGCTGCGAGATGCGGGGGCGAAAGAAGTTCATTTGCGCGTATCCGCTCCGCCGTTTTTATATCCGTGCCATTTCGGAACGGATATCGACTCGAAGGAAAATTTAATTGCGTGCGGTCATACTTCTTTGGAGATCGCGAACATTATAGGGGCAGATTCGGTCGGCTTTTTTCCGATCAAAAAGCTGGAAAGCATTGTTTCCCTGCCCGAAGGTTTTCGTCTGTGCAAAGCCTGCTTTAACGGAAAAAATCCGATTCGGGTGTCCAAAGATGTCGGCAAAAATAAATTTGAACAAAAGATAGGGGCTGTTCGTTCGGAAGCGGAAGGTAATTGATTTAGAAAAATATTTCGGTGCGGAGGATAAAAACATGAAGTATATATTTGTGACGGGCGGAGTTGTTTCAGGACTGGGAAAAGGCATAACCGCGGCAAGTTTGGGAAGACTTCTGAAAGCGCGCGGTTACAAGGTTGCCGCTCAAAAGTTAGATCCATATATCAATATCGATCCGGGCACGATGAGTCCGTATCAGCACGGCGAGGTTTTTGTGACCGAAGACGGCGCGGAAACGGATCTCGACTTGGGGCATTACGAGCGTTTTATCGATGAAAATTTAAATAAGTACAGCAATCTTACGACGGGAAGAGTTTACTGGAATGTTTTAAATAAGGAGCGCAGAGGCGAATATCTGGGTCAAACGGTGCAGGTTATTCCGCATATTACGAACGAAATCAAATCTTTCATCTATAATGTCGGAACGCAAAGCAATGCCGATATCGTTATAACGGAGATCGGCGGCACTATCGGCGATATCGAAAGTCAGCCGTTTATTGAGGCGATACGGCAGGTATCTATGGAACAGGGCAGGGATAACTGTTGTTTTATTCACGTTACGTTGATACCGTATATTTCGGGATCTTGTGAATTCAAGTCAAAGCCGACGCAGCATTCCGTTAAAGAGTTGCAGGGAATGGGAATTTCTCCGGATATAATTGTTGCACGCGTAGATGCTCCGCTGCCCCGGGAAATTAAGACGAAAATTGCAATGTTTTGCAACGTAGAAAACGATTGTGTAATTGAAAACCGTACCCTTTCGGTTTTATACGAAGCACCGAAGATGTTGGAACAGGAAAATTTTTCGGCTATTGTCTGCCGTAAATTAAAACTTGATTCGCTTCAAATCGATATGCAAGAGTGGGAGAATATGCTTAAACGCGTTCAGAATTGTACGAAAAAAGTGCGTATTGCTTTGGTTGGGAAATACGTACAGTTGCACGATGCATATTTGTCCGTGGCGGAAGCGCTCACGCACGCAGGGTTTGAAAACGGGACAAAAGTGGAAATAGAATGGGTGGACAGCGAAAAATTGACCAAAGAGAATGAAATAAATATTTTGAAAAATGTACACGGCATTTTAATTCCGGGCGGATTCGGAGGAAGGGGAATTGAAGGAAAGATCAAGGCGGCGGAATTTGCCCGCAAACACAATATCCCTTTCTTAGGTATATGTCTTGGAATGCAGATTGCAGTGATTGAATTTGCAAGGAATGTATTGGGGATTGCGGATGCAAATTCTTCTGAATTTTCTCCGAATGGTGCAAATAACGTGATTGACTTAATGGATGATCAGCGCGGAGTAAAAATGGGCGGCACTATGCGTTTGGGGGCATATCCGTGTGAAGTACAGACCGGAACTCTTCTGTTTTCGGTATACGGACAGAAAACAGTTTTTGAGCGCCACCGCCATCGCTTTGAATTTAACAACAAGTTTCGCGATTTGTTTAAAAGTGCAGGTATGGTATTTTCGGGCTTGTCACCGGATAAACGGTTGGTAGAAGCCGTCGAACTGCCGGAGAAAACTTTTTTTGTCGGAGTGCAATTTCATCCCGAATTCAAATCTCGTCCGAACGGCGCTCATCCGTTGTTCCGCGAGTTTGTCAAGGCATCGTTAAAGCACTCGTTACAGGAGAAATGATTATGAACATAAATAAAAATTACGCGAAATTGAAGGAAAATTATTTATTTTCGGAAATTTCGCAAAGGGTCAAGACGTATTCAGAAAAATATCCTGATCGTGAGATCCTGAAAATGGGGATCGGAGACGTCACGTTGCCTCTTGCTCCGACCGTAATCGAGGCAATGCGTTCCGCTGTGGAGGAAATGGGGGATGCGGATACGTTTCGCGGATACGGACCTGAGCAGGGATATCCGTTTTTGAGAGAAAGTATTTGCGAATATTATCGCTCGTTCGGCGTTTCGCTGGATGCGGACGAAATTTTTGTGAGTGACGGTGCTAAGAGTGATTTGGGCAATATTCTCGATTTGTTCGATCAGAATAACACCGTTTTGATTCCGGATCCCGTTTATCCTGTGTATGCGGATACGAACATTATGGCAGGAAGAAAAATAATTTACTTATCGGCGAACGAAAGCAACGGTTTTTTGCCCATGCCGGAAGAAAAAATGCGTGCGGATATAATTTATATTTGTTCCCCGAACAATCCTACAGGTGCCGCATACAGTACGGAGCAATTAAAGGAATGGGTGCATTATGCACAAAAACAAGGTGCGGTCATTTTATACGATGCGGCATATGAAAGTTTTGTAGGAGAGCAAGGAATTGCCCGCAGCATATATCAGATAGAAGAAGCAAAAGAATGCGCTATTGAATTTTGTTCTTTTTCCAAGACCGCGGGGTTTACGGGTACGCGGTGCGGGTATACGGTGGTGCCGTTTGCCTTAAAACGTTGCGGTGTTTCGTTGCGGTCTATGTGGCTGCGGCGTCAGACAACTAAGTTTAACGGAGTAAGTTTCATTGTTCAGCGTGGGGCGGCAGCCGCATTTTCGGAAAAAGGACGCAAGCAGATTTCCGAAAATTTGTCGGTTTATCGTGACAATGCGCAAATTATCTGCAACGCTCTGCGTAAATTGGGAATATGGTATACGGGCGGAGAGAATTCGCCGTATGTTTGGCTGAAATGTCCGATGTTTTCAGATAGCTTTATGTTTTTTGATTATTTATTGGAGAAAAGCGGTATTGTAGGAACACCTGGCAGCGGATTCGGGAAAAACGGCGAAGGATTTTTCCGCTTAACTGCTTTTGCCGATAAAAATACAGTGCAAAGAGCGATGGAAAAGTTTACAAAAATATTTGTATAGAGAGGAAAAAATCATGTGTTCAATATTTTGCTGCACCAGCAAACAGATCGATAAAGAAAAAATGAGGGAATGTTTTGATAAAACGTTATCACGCGGCCCTGATATGACCATGATAGACGAAACATCGAGCGGATATATGGGGTTTCATCGTTTGGCGATCATGGGATTAAACGTTGAAGGTATGCAGCCGTTCTGGGCAGGAAAAAATATGCTGGTCTGCAACGGCGAAATATACGGTTTTCGGAAAATAAAAAAAGAATTGCAGGAGAAAGGATACATTTTCCATTCGGACAGTGACTGTGAAATTCTGCTGCCTATGTATGCCGAATATGGGTTAGAGATGTTTTCAAGACTGGATGCCGAGTTCGCTCTCGTTTTGTATGACGGCGAAACGGGTGAGTATATTGCTGCGCGCGATCCGATCGGTATACGTCCGCTTTATTACGGATATTTGCAAAACGGTGCGATCGTGTTCGCGAGCGAACCGAAAAATTTGATGGGATTTATATCCGGGAAAATATTTCCTTTCCCGCCCGGTCAATATTATTATAAAGGCAAGTTTTATCCTTATTGTGATATTGCTGCGGTACAATCTTATACAGAAGGAGATTTAAACGAGATCTGCGGAAATATACAACAAAAATTGATCGCGGGTGTTAAAAAACGCTTAGACAGCGACGTGCCGCTCGGTTTTTTGCTTTCCGGGGGATTGGATAGTTCTCTCGTTTGCGCCATTGGAGCAAGAACTGCAAAAAGGCCGATTCGTACTTTTGCTATCGGTATGGATAAAGATGCAATTGATTTGAAATATGCGCGTGAGGTGGCGGAATATATTCACTCGGAACACAGTGAAATTATTATCACGCGCGACGATGTCTTGGGTGCATTGGATGAAGTGATTTATGCTTTGGGTACGTATGATATAACGACAATACGCGCATCGATAGGGATGTATCTTTTATGTCGGGAAATTCATAGAAAAAGCAATATTAGAGTGCTTTTGACAGGGGAAATTTCTGATGAGTTGTTCGGATATAAGTATACTGATTTTGCACCAAATGAAGAGGAATTTCAAAAGGAATCTCAAAAACGCGTTCGTGAGCTGCATATGTATGATGTTTTGCGTGCGGATCGTTGTATTTCTGTAAATTCCATGGAAGCGAGAGTGCCTTTTGGAGACCTTGATTTTGTGAAATATGTAATGTCTATCGATCCGAAAATGAAGATGAATCATTACGGAAAAGGGAAATATTTATTGCGCCGTGCCTTTGAGGGGGATTGGTTGCCGTACGACATTTTATATCGCGAGAAAGCAGCTTTTTCCGATGCGGTCGGGCATTCGCTTGTCAATGATTTAAAAGATTATGCGGAAGGGTTGTACGGCGAAGATTGGCAGGATTTGGCGCAAAAATACGATTATCAAGCTAAACCATTTACAAAAGAAAGTTTGCTGTACCGTGAAATATTTGAAAAATACTATCCGGGGCAAGCAGAAATGGTCAAGGATTTTTGGATGCCGAACAAGTCGTGGAAGGGCTGTGACGTAAACGATCCGAGCGCACGTGTGTTATCCAACTACGGGGACAGCGGAAAGTAATGCGTTACGTTAAAGCTCATGAAAGATTTTGAAAGTAAATGATTAACACAATAAACTGGATTTTATAAAAAAGAACAATATAAAATGCCCAGTACATAAAAACAACGGCAACTCGTTTTGAGCTGCCGTTTAACTTTTTCCTGAATGGCTTTTGTTGTTTCCCATGTATTACTTGCCCCGTAGGGCCTGTTGCACCCGTGGGACCAGTCGCACCAGTGAGCCCCGTTGCGCCTGTAGGACCTGTCGCGCCCGTGGGACCAGTTGCGCCCGTGGAGCCCGTTGCGCCCGTGGGGCCTGTTGCTCCCGTAGAACCGGTTGCTCCCTTAGGACCTGTTGCACCGCGGAAAACAAGCGTCTGA
>CASEHS010000034.1 GCA_949287815.1 uncultured Bacillota bacterium
AATGATATTAACAATTAATCATTGAAAATGTTATGAAACTTGAGAATTTGAACAATGGAGGATATGAGACTCCTCTGATGCAGACTTTTGCAATGTCTGTAGAAACAGGATTTGCCGTTTCCGGTGAAAAGGGATTTGATGACGGGAGCATATCTGCGGAACGTACCGTCACGAATGATTTTCTGAATCTTTAATTACGGATCGAAATGAAAAGACTTGGTTATTTTACCGGCATTGCGGCATGTCTGGCTGCGGCCGTTTCCTGTCAGGAAGACCTGGAGACCGTGGGTGTGGAGAATGCCCTTCCTATGATCACGAAGACCATGCTGACCGAGGGAAATCTCTGGACAGACGGTGATACGGATACCAAAAGTATTTACGATCCCGAGGTGGGTATCACCATGACCGGGAGTGAGACGATGGCTGTCTTCTACGGGAAATCGTCTGATAATGGGAATCCTGATGCTGCCGCGTACATGCAGCTGGTTAAGGAAATAACTGCTAAGGGGAACGGGAAATACACTATTTCTCATGAGTATGAAGAAAATGAAACGTATGACTATTGTGTGGTTTCTCCTATGATTCATTCGTCATGCGTTTATGCAAACGGGGACGGTACCGGAGTCCGCTTTGAATTGTCCCCTGTCCAGACTCCGGAACAGACATACTATGATGACAGCTATGACATATTGTATGGAAAGGGAATGCAGGGTGTGTCGGCGGATATGTCTCTGGAAGTGACGGAATTCAAAAGGATCACCGCACCTGTCAGGTTTGAACTGTATGACAACGGAAATAAACTGGACGAAGGTGAGAAGATATACGCCATGACCGCCTCTTTCGGCAAGACTGCGACTTCTGATGCAGCGCTTGCAGGTCTGCTGAATATGAATGTGGCTTTTGACAAATATGAAGACTGCAAAGTTTCCCAGATAGCCAGTCCGGGAAATGCCGTGACAGCCTTATACTCTGAAGGCCTTCAAAAGCAGAATGGCTTTTATCCTGTATGGTTCATGGTGAATCCTGCCACTTTCGAAACAGGGACTTCACTGACTCTGACAGTCACTACGGACAGGAGGACTTTTGCCAAAAAGATCGATATCCCGCAAGATCTGGTGCTCGCTCCTGATCAGTTCAACGTCATCAAGATGAATCTTTCCGATGCAGTAGCGGCTTCTGATGGATCTCTGTATTTTGATTTTACCGGAATTGATTATGCCTGTGATGCAATCGATTCTATGCGCTCAAAAGTCAATCTTCTAGTAAGATGTGTTAGAAATAATATTCCCGTAATATCATCGCTTGAAAGAAGGTGAATCATATAGTTTTGCAAGCTACGCTGACGGAGGTGTCGCAGCGACAGGAGGTGTGCTTGAAATAGCGGTTCCGGAAGATGCGCAGGGTCAGAGCCTGGTTCTGAAATCCGTCGGACTCAATCTCATCAGCGGCATCGCACTGGAACTCACGGAAGATTCTTCATCCGGACTTCCGGAGATTGACGAAAATGACTGGTATTCCCAGTATGTGAACGGCCGGCAGATTATTATAAATGGGACACCGTACAGTCAGGAGGCACATGGCGAAGCCATATTGGTCAATATTGAAGATCTGACGATTTCAGACCTTAATCAGGCAGGGATAATCTTTATCGACAATCTTTTTAAGCGTTTCTTTATCGCCTGCAAGATACGCTTCACGCGTTCTCACTCCTAAATCAAATTTCAAACTCATCACCTTGCAAAGTCTTGACAGATGATTAAACAAATATGAAAATTCGTTTGCATTTTTTGCAGAAATCGCCAGTGAACGAGCATGTTTTTCGTATATTTTGCCGTCGCCCGTAGCTATATGATAATCGTAAATACCAGAAAGCGGATCGTTATAAAGTCCCCATTTACAAGGATATCCCCAAACGTTTCCCCTTACGGAATTAGGCAAATCGAGTTTTAGAAATGTTTCAAAATTCACGCCGTAAACCTGTTTGAATCCCTTTTTGACATCCGCAAGCGTCGCCCCGTAAAGATATCGTTGCGCACAAAAATATAAGGACGGAAGCATAGCAAACGACGAACCTTCCTTTCCGTTATCACCCCAAATTGTGAGAATAACGTCGTTAATATCATTCTTGCGACAAGAATCCATTGCAGCTTTCATACGCAAAATCGCCCCTTTATTCATCGGAGCAAAACCCAGCCAACTGCAACAACCGCCCGCAAAAGCAACTTTATCGGTAAGAAACTTGTGCGCCTTTATCTGCGTGTCGTAATGCTTTACCGTATTGTGGTGATAATCCCAATAACAAAGCGTCACTTCTTCCGGCACATATTTTTTCACGTCTGCAAGAACTTTTTTGTCGATTTTATCAAGATAATACCAATCGTTGTTTATCGGACGGAAAAACATATCCGACCACATGGTCGGCTTAAAACCGTATTTTTCGGCAATCGCGATTACCTTTTTAAGATGCTTTGAAAGTACCTCAAATTTAGTTTCGTAGCCGTTTTTGTCAAGATATTTGCCACGCCCGACCAGATGCGCTTCATCCATACCGATATTGATCGAGTGCGTATCGAAACACTTTCTTAAAGAAGAAAACATGTTTTCTATAAGTTTTTCGGTACGCGCATCATTTGTCAATAATATGTCGGAACAATCATTTATGGGTTTATATTCGTTCCATTTGAAAATTTGATTAAGGTGAGCGAGCGTTTGAATGCAGGGAATGGCTTCGACACCCTCGGTCACGCAAAAATCATTGATTTCTCTTAATTCCGATTGAGTGTATCTTCCGCGCAAATGTCCGAAATAAGGCTCCCCGTCAACCTCATATGTATCTTCCATGTAGAGATAAACGGCGTTATAGCCCGCCTTTTTAATATATCCCATGAAACGCTTTAATGTTTCCGGTTTCATAACAGCGTTGCGCGAACAATCAATCATAACGCCGAGTCTTTTGCAATTCATAAGCTACCTCATTTTTGCCAAACCGCAATATTACAGTTTTCGTCGTCGTAATTTTTCCCCGCAGAAGAATAATCCACAAGCGCAATCTCGTTTTTGCCGACCGTTACTTTTAAGGAAAGATTGCATTTAAACAAATCGTTTTTAAACATTTTATAAGGGATTTCCGAACCCTTAAAATTCTTTTTTACATCTTTATAAACGGAAATGCCTATATCTCCGAAACGTTCATCTCTTGCAAGAACAACCGCACCTTTTTTAAAAGCTATTTTACCGTTTTTGTAAATTGCTTTGAGCGGCGCTTTCCAGAAAAGCAAAATCACGTCGTTTTGCCATACTCTTTCAATGCTAACATAGCCGTTTACCGACTTATGCTGCAATTTTTCGCCATTGATCGCAATGTCGAATACTTTTGCATAAGACGGAACTCTTAAAGCAAGTTTAAACATTTTTCCCTTGCCGTCAATATTTATTTTCGCACCGCTTTTCCCGTATGGATTTGCGGACGTTTTTATCAATATTTTATCGCCCTTGTATTCTGTTTTTAATTCGAAGTCGGTATATAGATTGACGGAAAAACCGTTATTTCTCTTCGTTATTGCCGAAAGACCGAAAATAGCCGTTCCGGCACCGCCGATAGCCGCGCAACAGCCGTAAGATCTACCGTTCTGCAGTTCTCTGAAACCTGCAACTCGTCTTCCTCTTTTACCTTTCGTAAGCGGACTGTAACTATCGAATGGGAATGGCTCATGTTCTACAAGAATAAGGTTGTCCCCGATCCATTTTCTGCCTTCCGTTTTTTTCATCGTCTGATTTTCGTCGTTTACCGCGCCGAACAATGCATTCAAACCCGAACACTCTATAATTTCGGCGTATTTCGCTTTACCGGTTAACAAGAAAAGTTTTGCGGCGAGTTTCATAAAAGTCACCGTAACGCATGTTTCCTGCATAACGCCGTCCGTTTCTTCGGTTTGCTTTTCGGTAGAATTATCGAAAAGTTCGTGCGTGCAACCTGAACAACCGATAATCGTATAGTCGGTTTTTACGACCATATCGACAAAATTTTCGACAGCTGCGAGATATTTCTTCTCTCCCGTAACTTTGTAATATTCTAAAAGCCCCTCAAAACAACTTATCATTTCATAGGCCTTTGTATGCGTATATTGATAAGGGTATAATTTTTTATTTAGACATAACTCGATTATGTTCATATCGGAACAGAAGCCGAGTTCAACGATATACTTTGAAAAATCAATATATCTCTTTTCACCCGTAATCTCGTAAAGCCTGACAAACGGCTCAAGAATCGAACATGAATTAAGCCCGCCGTAAATCTGCGACGTGTCGAATATTCCTTTCTCCTTTCCTTCTCCAACGTGAGCGAGAATATAATCCGCACACCCCTTAAGCGCGGTTATTACCTCCTCTTTAAGACGATCGCTCTTGCAAATATCCAAAAAATAGATGAAGCCGAGCATAACATATTTCCTCGACCACATATCCCAACCTAAAAACTCTTTATCTATAGGATAAGAAGATATCCTGCCCGATTTTTCTTTAACGGATAGCATATCTTTAATTGTCTTTACGATTTCATTATATAAACGTGCATTATTCGTTGCCCTGAATGTAAGGCATGCGCCACGCATCATTTTCCCCCAGAATTCGCCGCGCCAACCGTTATCGATATCATAACAAAACTGAAACTGATCAACAAGGAGTTTCCACGTTGATTCATCGTCATACTGATTGCCTATGGTATAATTAATAAGGCTACCCGCATATCCACGAGTTTTGATTTCTTCCGCTTCGGGGAGTTTGAAAGCAAGATTTTTCATAATGATTTTCAGTATTTCCAAGCAGATTTTTTGTTTTAAATATTTATCCGCGGCGGGGTTAAATACCCCGCCGAGAAATTTTCATTGCGCTGCCGCGCTGCAAAGTTTATTATGCTTCCCAAACCACTCCGTTTTCAGAAACCTTCCAGTTGCCTACTTTCGGGGTAACCTCCGCCATATCGGCCAAGGTGTCGTAACGATAAGCGCGTTGACCCAGTGGAATATTTGCATGCCGCCGTTTTCGTTCGCAACGGGGTTAAGCGTGTCAGGATCAAGCGAAATTGCGGTCGCTTCGGTTCCTAAAACACCATCATTAAAGTCGTTTATTGCATAAACCGCAAGTTGAGTGCTTTGGTTTAACGGCATTATTCTTCCGTTCGCAGCTGCGGGAGCAACCATATAAAGGTTCTGATATACCGTTTTCATTTGGCCATGCCATTCATTATTAGGGGAGTTTTTTCCGTAATAGGATGTTGCGCCTACCGTGGCAAAGAAACCGACGCAAGCAGCTTCGCGATCCGATGCCGCCTCGCTGAACGTTTTATTATATTCGATTATTACTTTATTGAATCTGAAATAAACGCTTTCCGGGCAGCCGAACAACGAGAAATTCTTCGTCCATTCACTATCAACATTAAACGATATATGAACGTTCTCGATCGATACGCAAGTTGCATATTCGGCAAAAACCCTGCCCTTCGTCCAAGAGCTGATACCGCTGCCGCCTGTATACACATTCCTAAACGAAACGTTTTTTATAACAGTGGGATTATTAAGCGATTCGCCTGAAATAGTACCGAAAAATCCATACGAGTTAGCCGCGCGGAAACCGATTATCGATTTACCGTTACCGTCGAAAACACCTACAAAACCTGCATTACCCGCTACACCCGCCTGCGGTGCGTCGCCTTCCGTGGTTATACCTGTGTCCGCTACTCTCGTAGGCGTAAGCATATCGGTAGGCGCAAGTGCCGAGTAATCATAATAACGATAGAAAGTATCATAGTTGTCGACACTTCCGCTGCCATCGATATCGACATTTGTAAGGTCTATATCATTTTGAAGGATAAAGTAACCTTTTACCGCTTTTCTGTCTGCGGTTAAACGCATGTCCTCGAAATCGGTGTAATCTTTAATAACTTTCGTATATGCCGTTACGTTGCATAAAACGTAGCCGTAAGTATCCGTGCAAACGGTGAGCGAGCAAACGGTCGGGGTATTGATTTCGGTAAACATTCCGCTAAGCCTGCCGTCCGCATAGGTAAGTTCGTAATCTTCACCATTGTAAGTTTGTTTTGCTTCGGTAATCGCATCTTCGCCGAAAAGTTCGGTAAGATATTCATGCCAACCGTCTATTGCGGAGAAATAATTTACCGCCGTTTCATCGGTAACAATGGGGCGAATAACGTTTACGCCGAAAGTTTTTGTAATTTTGCCGAGGTCGCCGGGTAACGTGTAAGTAACGGTTATAACCGCTTTGCCTGCGTTACCGGCTTTAATTTTACCGTCTTCGTAAACCGCAATATCTTCATCGTTCGAAGAAATGTTTATAGGTAAAGGTTCGTCGTTTACCGTGACGACAGGACTATACGTTTCTTCAATGCTATAATCGTTTCCTCCTAAATTTGCAATCGTATAAAGGTTTATTTCGTTTGCGGGAACATTTTCGACAATAGTCGTTACGGTTGTACCGCATTCACATTTACCAATTTTTCCGGTTGCGGTATTTTCCCATGTGCTTACACTATGAGCCGTTACGTTGCTTTCGTCGCGCGCCCCGCATACAGAACACTCTTTCCAATGATATTCGCTGTCTTTATTCTCTTGCGTATAACTGTGCGCGCCGAATTCGCCGTATTCTCCGCCGCACTTTTCGCATTTTGCCTTTTCTTCGCAAGTGGCAACGCCGCCCGTACAGGCCTCGCTTTCGCCGATTACGGCATTGCAGCATTTATGCGCTGTTTTGTGCGTTCCGTCGCCGTTGGTAGTGTAAACCAACTCGGTGCTCGCATGGTTTTCCGGATCAAGTTCTCCGTACTCTTCGCCGCAATCCGAGCAAACGGCTTTTTCCTTACAAGTAGCAACACCGCCCGTATGTACGTGCGAATTCCGGGATTCGTCACCCTCGCATGCGACAAAAGCCGATGCCGCAAGGAGCATCAATACGCCAAGCATGACAATCAGTAATTTTTTCATTTTTCCCCCTCCTATTTTTTAGCGATTATATCGCAAAATCCTGTTTGATATGCCCGATAGACCTGTAAAAAATCAGCCTGCCCAAACCACTCCGTTTTCAGAAACCTTCCAGTTGCCTACTTTCGGGGTAACCTCCGCCATATCGGCCAAGGTGTCGTAACGATAAGCATCCGCCCAATCCAATGATATATTTTCTGATTGCCCGAATCATCGGCAACTGGATTACGCGTTACGTCATCGAGCCGCATTGTTGATCTTTCGGCAAAATCATCGAAATCGTTTGAGGCGTATACCGTCATGCCATTGTACTGAATTAGCGGCATAACTCTTTCGTTTGCGGCTGGCGGCGCGATGAGATAAAGCCCTTTTATTGAAAACTTTGCCATATAGCCGGGGTATGTCGGACGGTCTACGTAGTAGTCTGTAGTAGCCGCACTGCCAAAAATGCCGACCGAAGCGCCACCCCAACCGGCAAGCGAGTCTTCTTCGTACGTCGCGTCGATTTCGATAATGCAATTTTCAAATGATTTGTCCGTCGAATCCGCACCGGCAAAAAGCATACAGTTTTTGGTTCTTACATAATTATCGTCCGCGAGGTTGCCGGTTTTAATCGACAAATAGACGTTTTGCATTTTGACGTTGGCAGCATATTTTGCAAAAACTATACCTACCGAATAAGAGGGATATAAATCAACGTCGGTAAATGCGACGTTTCTTACGGTTGCAGCCGAAATAGTTCCGAAGAATCCGTAAGAATTGCCGGCATGGAAATTCTTTATTTCGTGTCCGTTCCCTTCAAAAATACCTGTAAACCCTGCTACGGCTTTGCTCGATTCTATATTGGTGAGCATGTCCGTTGCGCCGTGCGTGCCATCGGGGAGATAATACGGGTAGAACGTATCATACATCGCGATACTTCCCGTGGTTGCCGTTTGCCCGTCGCCGTTGATGTCGAGATCGGACATATCCACGTCGTTTTCCAGAACGACATAACCTTCTATGACCTTTCTGTCGGCAGTGAGTCTGAAATCAAGGAGATCTTCCGCAGTTTTTATAACGAGCGCACAACCTTCAAGATTGAATTTATAACCATAATTTTCACCGTAAACGGTAACAGAAAATTTGGATATTCCCGATTTATCGGTCTGAACGCCGAGAATTTTGCCTGTTTGGGAAACATCGAGAGGACGCCCGTCCTGCTCGGCGGAATATATACCGTCCGCAAAAAGTTCAGTTAAAAGATTACTTCCATTATGCTCGATTTCACCGCTTAACGCTGAAAATCCGGTAATCGTATCGCCATATTCGGCAACGGGAAGAATAACGTTTACGTCGATGGTTTTGCTTAATCTTGTTTCGTCGCTATAACAGTACAGTTCAATTTTCGTAACGCCGCTTGTTTTAGCGAGTAAGAGGCCGGTTGCCGCGTCATACTCCACGATTTCGTCATTTTCGATATCTATTTCAGGTGTTTTTTCAACGCCGTCCACGTCAATCGACGGATTTAATTTCCATTCGTTTTCGTACGTTTCGCCATTGAAATTTTTTATCGTATAAAGTTCTACCTCGTCGGGAACGGGTTTTCCGTCCGCGTAGAAATTTACGTTGTGAATAACATTTATCGATATTTCGCGAGTTAAAAAGTCGGATTTCACATCACGCCATTCGGCAGTTACGATAACCGTCGTACTGCCCGCTTTTGCGGGTTTGAAGACGCCGTTCACAATCTTTCCGACGGTATTATCGGATAAATCGTAATTTATTTCCGCGTCCGAATAATATTCGCCATTAAATAAAACTTTACCCGAAATATCCGCTGAATGAGCAAGGTCTACTTGGATTTCATCGCCGGCTGCGATTTCGAGAACAGGAAGATATCCGCCCAGCGAAACCGTAACGCTGCAAGCGGCTTTTTTGCTGCCGTATTCGGCTGTTACCGTTGCCGAACCGACTTTGTTCGCCGTCAACAATCCCCATTCGTCCACCGAAACGATATTATCGTCACTTGAACTCCATTTGCAAAGCAAAGTGTTGTTACCGTCGGTTGCACGGAGCGGATGAGTTTCGCCAAGCGTGATTGATACCGACGTTTCGTCGAGTATTACATCGCCGGCAGTTGTGCCCGGATTGGGCGGATTATCGCCTGTATTTACACAAGCAGATACAAGAAGAGTCATAAAAAACATAGAAAACAGGCATATTAAATAAAGGATTTTTCTTTTCATTTACTTTTTTTCTCCCTCTTTTACAATCCGTTGACAAAACTGTCTATCTGGTTGCTGCCCGTTTCGCATACGTTGGTAATACCGGTAACTTCTACCGCTTCGCGGAAACGATCTTTGATTTCTGCGGCCTCATCGGCGGAAAGCATATCTTCATAGAGAACGAGCGTCATATACGCCGGCGATAAATACTCCGCGTCTATATGGCTCTTATAAAGGCTGTATGCCGCCGGATCGGATAAACGATATGTTTCGAGCGCGGCGTATGCTTCATCGTACAAGGCAAGCCACTGTTTAAGCGTGAAATACGGCCAAAAACTCGGATTTTCCAAATCGGTAACGTTACTAAGAAGCGAAACGCCGTTATATTTGGTTTTCACGATCCCCGCCTGCAAGCGCATCGCGGTGTAAATTTCCTTCATTACGGGTGCGGCTTCACCGAACATCGCGTTTATATATTTTTCAGTGTAATATGCCGCATCTCTCGTTCCGTCCCATTGGAGTTTGGAATCAAGATACGCTTTCAAATTATGCCATGCGGTACATGTTCCTTTTTGCGTAACCTGCGATTGATTATACATAAGCTTCACGTTGTTAGCCGCAAAGAACGTGTAGGCATCCGCGCCGTAAAAGTTATAAGTATCTACGGGATACATATAGTGGCTAAATTTCGTCGAATATGTCCAAAGCAGAATTTCGTTCGAAAGTTTTGCCCAATTTTTTAGGTTTTCTCTGCCCTCGGTGTTTGAATCCGCATATATCGACGACTGATGATCGAAAGTTGCGCTCGTTGCAAGGAATACGCTCACACCGTCTTTAAGGTGCAGTTCGGCAAATTTTGCGTCGGGCGCCGTTTCGGTGTAAAGATAAGCGAAGAACGTAAGCGTCAAATCGTCTCTGCGGTATTTTTCGTCCATTTTAGCCATAGCCGCATCGATTCTTGTTTTGAGATCGTTCATAAACAGAATGAGCGTAGCGGAGTTTGTTCCGTATTTGGAAACGTTGGCGCTGCAAGTTTCGCATGCACAGCCGTCGAAGTTATCCTGCTGAGTAAAGTTGAGTATGCGAAGATACGGATAATCCTCTTTGTTATATAAAGTAAGGGTAGCCACCGCTTTATCCACGCAAGCCTGCATCATCGCTTCGTACTCATCTTTATCTCCGTGCGCCGTATAACAAAGCTCGGTGCCTCCGTTGTTATACCAATCGGGATGCTGGGTGTAAAACTGACTCTTCGGCAGCCAATTAAGCGCATTATGTACGGTTCTTGCCGAGCTTGAAGGATCCCCCACTACTTCGTAAATGGGGAACGTTATCGTTCCGTAGGTTCTTGGAATGCGGAAACGGTACATCCATTCGTCTTTTATAAGCTGATAATATCCGTTGGAACGAAATTCAAGGTCGGGAATATCGGTTACGTTGAAATCTTTAAGTTTAAGGTTTTTAACGTTTTTATCGATTTCGTAACAATCTTTATAGTACACGTCGAAATCGAAATAGATTTCAAGAAAATCGTAAACGGCGTAAAGCGTGCCGTAATCGCCGCCGCCTACAAGGTAGATATTCTTGCCTTCGGTGACTATTCTCACACCGTCTTCGGTAAGTTTATCATAATCAACCGTTACATCGGAAGCGGCAAGCAAAGACGTTTTGCCAATGGATATATACCCTTTGCCGTTATCGGAAAACTTACTGTCCGTTACCACGGGTAGAGTTATTCCCGTGGCCTCGGCGAAAAATTGAACGAGTTCATTTTTCGCCAAGGTCACCTGTGCGCCGCGGACTTCGGGAATGACTATTGTGTAATCGCACGATCCGTTCGTAACGAAAGGCATATCCGTGTCGGGCGCAGTGAAATCATGCGTGCCGTCGTAAGTATCCTTAACCGTAATTTTTGCATCGGGGTCGAAAACTCCTCCGTCGTCCGACGGCCGAGAAGAACCGCCCGTATGATTACAGGCAACGGAAAGCGCAGCCACGCCCGCAAGCAGCAAAGCGACAAAAGTTTTGAAAATATTCTTTGTTTTATTCATCTTTCTCCCCCATCTCACGCTACGACACTGAGCTTGTACGACGCATAGCCGTAGTTTCCGCTTGTATCCACGCAATAAACGTAAACGGTGTATTCGCCCTCTTCGGTAAGCGAGAATTCGCTTACGCCGTATTTGACTATAACTCCGCTCTTATCGTAGATAAATGTATGAACGGTTAAATCGGCGGCCGAATCGTAATTATCGCTCAACGTATATTCTTTGATTTTATACTTGTAAGCAAGTTTTATCGTCTGAACGGTTTCGGAATCCGATCCGTCGTTGAACGTAACCGCAGGCGCAATCATATCGGCGACCTCTATGCTGTACGGTTGTTCGGCCGTTCTTCCGTTAGCGTCTTTTATGGTATAAATTAAACGATATATTCCGTATTCGGACAACAAAATTTCGAAATCTTCGTCGGCAAAAATATCTTTAAGTTCCTTGCCGTCGGCTCCGACCGCATATCCGCCGCTCGGTTTCGTTACCGAAACACGCGCATCGCTTCTCTTCACAGAGGAAAGCACGTCGCTGTATACCGCGCCTTTGATTGTAAGGCGCGTACCGATCTCGTGGCTGCCGGATACTCCGTCGACATAGACCTGCGGGGCGAAATCGTCATAAGTGTCCTTGCAAATAAGTTGATTCTGAATGCGCATTACTCTCACTTCGGAATTAAGCGAAGCGTCGCCGAAAACTATTTCCGCATAACCATAATCCGAACCTGTTATCTCGATCGGATAAGAAAGCGTTTGAGAGGAAGAAGTGTAGACAAAGGATTTCGTTTCGGGATTATAATAAATTCTGCGCTCTTCGCCGTCGTTCAATTTATCGCTCAAAGCGCTCTCTTCCCCTCCGTTTACCGAAAGGTAAGCCGTGCCGTTTCTGGAGGTGAATGAAAATTCTATTCTGATACGCGCATCTTCACGATCGGTAAGAACGATACTATAAGCCGACGCCCCCGAACTTTCAGGAATCGCATAAGTTATCGAAAACAATTCCTTCGCCAGAGGATTAATGAACAAAAGCGAATTGGCGCCGCTGTTTTTCAACGACTTGAATCCGATATACGAATACTCCGCCGTTGCAGAGAAATCACCCTTAAAATACTTTTTCATGTCGAGCGAATCGTTATAACCGGTATCGACTATTTCAATCGCTTCGCTCTCGTAAACGGCATCCTGCGCAACGTACTTAAAACGTACTGTTTCGTTCCCCTTTATTAAAATTTCACCAAAGTCGGCTTTTTCGTAATCGCCGCCGTCAAAACCGACATAGAGTTCGCAAGCGACTTCGGTCGGTTCTGCCCCCTTAAATTCGTAAGCTTTAATCTCAGGCAAGCTGTAAGAAAGACCTCTTATATAATATCTGTCAAGCACGGGAATACTTGCAAAACCGCATTTATCGTTCGGTGCACTATTTACCGTGTAAGAATACTCGTAAGTTTTAAGTTTATCGGTATATTCGTAAACTATCGTATATTCGCCGACCGAGAGCGGAGTAAAAGTCCTCGTTTCGGAATCGATCCGTGTTTCGGTTTTATCGTAAACCGCCTTGATTACAACGCTTACCTTCCCGTTAAGGCTGGTTGCGCTATGTTCGGGCAACGTTACACTTACGCCCGCGGTCATTGAAGCGATATGTTCGACCTCTATCGAAGCAACGTCGTCTTTCATTACAAATATGTTTACGGTTTGCTTCCCGACGTTTCCGAAAGAGTCTTTCGCCGTGTACTCGATAACGTAAGTACCCGATTTTGTAGGAATGAATTTGCCGTCTTTCACAAGCACGGAGCTTTGAACGGCTGTACCGTAATTGTAATATACGTTAGCCTTCACGTCACCGATAAGATTCGGATCGTAAGCGGTAGCCTTAAACAATTCAAACGCTTCGCCCCGTTTAATATAAAGGTCTCCGTCCGCACCGTTTCTGTCGATCCTTATCGTAGGAGCGATTGTATCGGTATATCCGTCGGAAACGAGTGCTTCTCCGCGCCTGCCGCCGATCTGCTCGATCTCAAGAACGGTTTCGTTCGTATAACATTCGCTTGACGTGACCGAAACATATACCTCACCCGTCGTAAAGCCGTTAAAAACCGCGCCGCCTATATCTTTGTTATAGAGTTGGTTTATAAGAAAACTCTTTTCGCCGTCTCCTGCGGGCGCGGAAATGTAAACATCGCCTTTTTCGTTGTTTATACTCCACTTAATATATTTTTTATTGGCAAATTCCGTAATAGTCTGGCCGAAGTCGCCGTTATAAACACCATAACGCTCGCCGTCAATAAAAACATCGGGTTTACCGAATTTAGAAGGACAATCGTAATAAAGGCCGAACTCGCCCTGCCCGCTCGCACGGGTACGGGCGTAAACGCCCTCGCCGTCCAATCTCGAAATAAAGATAACGCCCGTAACGTATCTGCTCGGATCATAGCAATCGGTAAGTTTAACCTCAATAAGCCCCGCTTCGTAATCTTCGGCAATTATGTCAGGATTATTTCTCGAATCGAGGTGCGTTTGCTTTGCATAAACCGCCGTCGAGTACATAGTTATTATATCTGTAAGAGAGGTTTTACTGAGGTCTACGGGTTCGTTATAGGTAAAGGTATCCCCAGCGGCGAGTTTAACGGTAAGACCTGTACTGTCTTCTCCCGATTCGTTGGTGGAAACAGCGCCGTAAGAAACCATAGAATCGGCCGAACCGACCTCCCAATTCTTTTTAAGTACGGAAAACGCCTTTTCGGCGGTATATTTTTTTCCGCCTTTTTCATAGCCGAAACACACTTTATACACGCCTGTATCCACAAGCGTTAAACTGTTTACGGATAAAGCGTTACCGTCCGGCGTAACAAGCGCGGTGAATTTACCCTCGTAAACTGCGCCGTCCGAAACAACGTCCACCGTTAAAGGCACTTCTACTTCGTCTCCCACGAAATAGTACTCGGCCACAGCCACATCGCTTACGGTCTCTTTTTCCGCATGAACCCCGTTGCGTACGGAAAACGCCAAAAACGCCGCAAAAACAAGAGAAACCGCCGCCGCTAAATAAAGCAGCGCGCTCGCCATCGATTTTCTTCCTATTTTAATCATATATTTACTCCGTTAAGTTTTTTATAGCGTGCATAAGTTTATTTTCAGCCTTTTATTCCGCCTAAAGTCATGCTGCCCATGACTTTGTTGTGTAAAAGCAAAAACAAAATCAAAGTAGGCAAAGCGAGTATCATGCACGCGGCAATTTTCCTCGGATTTGTCGTCATATCGCTGGAAATTTTCTTGCCTGCTCCGAGTGCATAAATAAAATATGCAAGAGTCGGATGCGTGGGCATATACAATTCTATGGACGAAAAGTCGTTCCAAAAGAATATGAACCTTATTAAAAATACAGAACCGATTATTTTCGAGGCAAGCGGAATGTAAATTCTGAACATTACGGCAAACTGCGACGCTCCGTCGATTTCTGCAGCCTCGCTGTAAGTATCGGGCACACCCTTAAAAAATTCATAGAAGACAAGAAAGTACATACCCGTAAAACTGCAACGCTGAATAAAGTTACCGTACCATGTATCGTACAATCCGAGATTTCTTAGCAGCGTAAGTTCGGAGGGATACGCCCCTACTATAGGCAAAGTCATAACGACGATAACCGTTATATACAGCACTTTACTGAACTTGTACCGATATTTTGCACACATATACGCCATTATCGCAGGGATAATCGCTTGAACAAATCCGTTTCCGAACGCATAAACCACCGAGTTGAAAAGCATACCGAAAAAGTTGTTTTCAGTAGTATGCGTAACTTCCCTATTGCCCACAAAAAAGCTGGTTGAAGCGGGGAAATTAAAACGCCGAATAACAAGAACGTAGTTTTCGAGCCAAAACAACGTTTTGTAACTGCTGTCGGGATCGTTGATCCTGTCGAACCACTCGGGATTGTTTATTGTAGGCAAACCGAGCAGATTGTTCATAAAATCGTTCTCTGATTTCAAAGAGCTGAGCAATCCCCACAAAAGCACAAGTATTATCGACAGTGAATATGCGATAAGAAGCGCGCCTAATATAATCACCGCGATTTTTTCCGCAACGTTGCTTTTTTTTCTGTTTTCAACCTTTTTCACTGCGAATCTCCTTACTCGGCCGACGGACCGAACGTACTCATAAGTTTTCTCGTTCCTAAAACTATGGGAAGAGTTATCGCCGTAAGTATTATTCCGAGAGCCGAAAGCTGAGAATACGTGAGCCATTTAAGCCCGGGTTCTTCGATAAGTATTTTTTTCGTACTTGCGACATAGAGATAATATCCGAAACTTGAAAGATCTGCCGCACCGTCGCTGAAAAACGCAAACAAGTTGAGCTGATGCGTGAACAATCCTGCAAGCGAGATAACCACAAACGTAGAGAACGTGCCCCAAATCATGGGCAGCGTAACGTGAATAAATTCCTGCGCGAGGTTTGCACCGTCAAGCTGTGATGCCTCGACCACAGATTCATCAATTGCGGTCATAGCACCCGTAAACATCATTACGTTGATGCCGAACGATATCCATACGTTATAGAACAGTATGGTCCCCATTCTCGTACCGAATGCCGGCGAAGACAGCAGCCCCCACTCCGTTTTGAAAACTTCCATATATACGTCGTTGGCAATATAACGAAAAAGCATTACGAATATGATGCTCGATATTATCTGCGGCATAAAGAGCATCACCTTAAACAAGCCGGACAGCAAGAACTTTTTGTAAATGTAAAACGAAAACAAAAGTGCCAAAGGTAAACCTATAAACAGTTCGCATGCTATCATTCTGAGTGAATTGGCAATCATATTCCATCCGTTCACAAGCGTACTGAAAGCGACCTTAAAATTATCAAAATTTGCAAATACTTTTTTAAACCCGACTTCTCCCTCTGCAGGCGGAACATATTTCTGAAACGCAAGTATTATAGAGTTGAAGTTAACGTACAGATAAAATATCACAAACTGCAACACAGGCAACGCAACAACGGCTATGTAAAATATAAGCCGTTTCGTCTTTTTATGCATGACTTTGCGTTCCGCCGAGTTTTTTGTTTTTGAAATCATTTTTCGCCTCTTTACCAATCGATTGCAGGCAATCCGGTATATCCGAACTGCTTGCGAATAACTTGGGTGAATCAGTGATGATCAATCTCTATTTATTCGCTGCTATATTCTTCCATACGTCATCGGTTATGACCGTTGCTTCGAAAACGCCTTGAGAGGTAGCCCCGGCCTTTATTGCCTCGTAATAACTCTTATACTGATTATTATTTATTGCAGGATTCATTATCTGCGAAGAAAAATGAATTTTAAGCGTCTGCTGGTTGTTTTTGAAGATGGGATTTACAGAACCGAAGTAAAGAATATCACTGTTTCTGCTAAACTCGTAAACCTTTTGCTGGTATTCGGGAAGACTGTTATACTGTGCATCTTCAAGCGAATAATCCAAAGGTCTGGTTACGCCCGTAAGCGCAGTGAATTCCTTGAGTTCTGCGTCACTGTAAAGGAATTTGAGGAAAGTCTTGCAGGCATTTATTATATCTGTCCTGTCGCTGTATCTCGCGTTGATATACGCATATGCGATACCGCTATCGATAAGGGACGGTTTTGTTGCCGTTTCGGAAGAAGCCACCGCACCGGTAACCGTAACGGGCAGCGCCATGAACCGTACGCCCCTCGTTGTTTTTCCGGTCATTATCGTATAATCTTTAAAGTTGCCTTGATCGACCGACTCGTTGTACCAATAAGAACCGTCGACAAGGAACGCTCTTACCGGATTGTTTCTCACGCCGCCGTTGATAAAGTTTTTCTGTGCGCCGGTATGCGAAACGGAAGAAGCAATATCAGAAAAGAATCCTTCTTTATGAAGAATTTCGATGAATGCCGTAGCATAATACCTTGCAGCGGATTTAAGTGCAAGATTACCGTTTTTGTCGGTTATCTCGGTTTTAGTAATGACAGGTTTCTTTATGTAATCGATACCGTTGAAAAGGTTTTCATCCGTAAATCCCGTTACGACGTCAACGCTGCCCTTGAAATCGTAAACGGCTTTAAGTTCTTCGCTGCCCGCAAGAGAAGCCCAAAGGCCCTCTACAAGATAGTTGGTATAATAAAGATTAGAACCCGTAACCGTGAACGGGCCCGTACCGGTTTTTTTCTTGATCTCACCGCTTAAAATAAGCAATTCTTCCAAGGAAGAAGGCAAACCGTCATCGTCCGTGCCGTACTTGCTGTCCGGCCCGCACGATTTATCCGAACTTGCACTTTTTACAAGATATAAACTCCCGTATTCATTCTCAATAAGCCTGCCGTTTTCGGTATCTTTCGCGATATACCAATTGTTTATATCAAAATTATCCTTATCGTAGGAAAGTCCGGGAAACCATTCGTAATGCGGCAAAGCATAATAACTACCGTCCGCACCTTTAAGACCTTCACGAGCAGCCACGTAAATGCAATCTTCGATTGACCTTCCGGCAGTATCCTTTTCGGTTACGAGATCGTCAAGTTTAATAATCGAGCCGCTTTGAGCCAATTCATATATATTCGAATAGCGCTCATCGAATATAATGTGATATGCAGAAGTTGAAAGCGTACTGCTGTTAGGCTGTTCCGGAGTTATATCAACGTAAACGCCCGTTTTGCCATCTTCAAAATGTTCGTTTTTGTATTGCTCCTGAAAACGTTCGGCGGCTTTATAAAGCCAATTGGAGCCAATACCGCCCGGGAAGTTCTGGACCTTTATAACTGTTTTCGTGTCAAGATCGGCAGGGACAGAAGGGCCGGAATTGTTCCCCAAACTGCCGCAAGCCGTAATGCCTAAAACGAGTACGGCACAAAGAATGCCTGATAAAATCTTTTTCATTTTATCCTCCATAAAATATATTCTTTTTTGAAAATCTATCACTGAAAAAAGGTTACACTACATTTATATAAATAATTATACAACATTAAAAATGAAATGTATATAAGCATTTTTAACTATTTATATTTCTAAAACTAAACTTATTTCGAGATAAATAAAAACAACCGCCACATTAACGCGTTTATAATTGGCGATATGGCGAATCTTAAAGTCATACTTATAGTTGTTATTATCATTTTACCATATAAGAACGCTGTTGTTTACGAGAATATTTTGTAAGAGAAAAAAGCTCCAGAGAAATAGCAAAAGTTGTTAGGAAGAAACGTAAGTTCTGTTTCAAGAGAACTGAAAAGGAACAGAACTTTTCAATACGATATCCGAAAGGACATAATCTTTAAAGAGTGTCTGAAAAAAAGCTAAAAAATATCCGGCGTTAATAAACGCCGGATCCCAAAAAGTTTTACACTACCAAAAACCTGTAAATTTATTTAACTTTTTTCTTTCTAAGTGTTGCACTTAGTTTGGCAATTCATCGTTTTCGATTATTTTTTACCTGCAGTTTATATTGAACAAGCGACGAATATAAAACCGAAAGAATTCCGCATGAGAGCAAAATCGAAAATCAGATAACCCCGATTCAACTCTTTATGCCTTGACATATCACTTGATATGCTTCAAAACGCCGCGATAAGCCGACTATAAGACATTTTTACCTTCGACATGCGCTCAGCGGTTATATTTATCCACAAATTCGAGAAGTTTGTCTACCGTCGTGAACGCTATCGCCATATTAGTATCGGCAACGCCGTAATAAATCGTCACCTGCCCTTTTGAATTACAAAGCGCGGAACATGGAAAACAAACGTTAGGCGTAAAGCCCGTTTTTTCGTAATCTTTTTCGGCAGTAAGCAAGTATCTGCCCGCGCGTTTCAGAACTTTTGACGGATCGTTCAGATCGAGAAGAGCCACGCCCACACTGTAATTTAACCCGTTACAGGTCGACTGAACTCCGTGGTAAATAAGTATCCAACCGTCTTTAGTCTTAATCGGAATAGGCCCCGCCCCTATCTTCACCTTTTCCCAGTAATTGTCACCGAGATAAAAATTCTTCATCACAAGTTTATGGTTTCCCCAGTGAATAAGATCTTCGCTCTCGCTTATCCAGATATTGCCATAGGCCGTTCCGCACGGATGCGGACGTGATAACATTGTATATTTGCCGCTGATTTTTTCGGGAAACAACGCGCCGTTCCTGTTAAAAGGCAAAAAGCCCGTGGGGAGCATTTTAAAATTTTTAAAATCGACGGTTTCGGCGATGTAAATACTCGGGCCCTGAATGTCCGCGCAGAAAATTATATAATAAACGCCGTCGATCTCCGCGACTCTCGGATCGTAGGCGTAAGGATAGGAAAACAAGCTCCCGTCCCTATTTTTAAAAACTATGCTTTCTTTTTCGATAACCCACTTTATCCCGTCTTTACTGTACCCCATAAACAAATCGGGTCTGCCGCTTTTGTCATCGCAACGGAACACCCCGATATATTTTCCGTCTTTAATAACGATCGCGCTGTTGTAAACATGCCAGAATTCGCTGTTTTCCAAGTCTATCAGCGGATTTCCTTCATATCTTCGGATATATTTGCTTTTATCGCCGACGTCCTGCCAGAACATTTTATCGTTTACGCTGTAATTTACCATTTTTTTCCTTTGTCCGAAGCTTTGTTCGGCTGTATTTTTTATTTTTCAATAGTATTATACAACCGCAAGCATATATTTTCAAGGCGTATTTTACGATTTTGTATGCATATTATACGATTTTACTTTAATAAACGCAGTTTTAGTGTAAAACGCTTTCAACTTTCCGCGCGAAATGTTATAATAGATTTATGAAAACCAGACAAAGATTTTTAAAAAAGACATTTACTCCGTCGAAAGAGATTTGCGTAACGTACAAATCCGGGGAAGCGATTTTTCGTATGCACTTTCATAATTTTTACGAGTTGGATATAATAACCGATGGTTCGGGAGTCTCAAATCTGAACGGAAAAACAATAAAGTTTCAGAAAAATACGGCTTTTTTCTTATCGCCGAAGGACTTTCACGATATTATCCCGGATACGACCTTACATATAACAAATCTACAGATTTCCAACGACACCATGAATCGCTGTTTTCCAAATTGTGCGTCGATGAAAGGCTCCTGCTCTTTTTTTGACAACGACGTGACGGTAGATGTCAACGAAATCTGCACGCTTATCGCAAAGGGAAATCGAAACACAGATTATCTGAACTCTCTTTTAACGGCTCTTATCCGACTGCTGTTTTCTCAACCAGCAACCCTGACGGCGCCCGATTCGGGCAAGAACGTAACGCACAACATTATAAATTATGTAAACGAACATTACAAAGAAAATCCGTCGCTCGAAACGCTCTCAAAAATTTTCGACAGAACCCCGAATTACATCTCGTCCAGGTTTAAAGCCGTCACGGGAGAAACCTACAAAACGTACTTAAAACAGCTTAAACTCGACTCCGCTTTAAAGCTTCTTATATCGACCGATCTTTCCGTCACCGATATTTGTTATGAAAGCGGTTACGAAACGATATCGCATTTTAACCGCGAATTCAAAAACTATTTCGGTCGTTCTCCGAGCCAAGTGAGAAATTCGCTCGATTCCGAAACTTCTTTATAAATTATATACGATATAAATTTTACCGGAAAACAATTCGCGATTATGTCGGTTTTACAGCGGAAAACAGCTTCAAAAAATCACCTCTTTAAATTGACAATCGCTTGTTTCGAATGTATAATTTCACTAAAAAAACAATTTCAAAGGCGACACACAAAAATGCAAAACACAAATTTTTCAATAACGACGGTTTATAAAAACTGGCTTAGCTCAGTGAAAAACGACAAAACGACGGAAACGGAGCTTAAAAGCATAGAAAACAACGAAAAAGAAATAACCGACAGGTTTTATTGCGATCTAAAATTCGGCACGGGAGGACTTCGGGGAAAACTCGGGGCGGGTACAAACAGAATGAACGTTTACACCGTCGGGCGAGCCACGCGCGGACTTGCGGCGTATATCAATAAAACAGCGAGCGGAAACAAGAGCGTCGTCATCGCTTACGACAGCAGAAATATGTCCCGCAAATTTGCTTTTCTCGCGGCAGATATTTTTAGCGAAGCGAGAGTCAAGGCTTATATTTTTAACACTATTATGCCTACGCCCGTTCTGTCTTTCGCCGTGAGATACCTAAAAACTTGGCGGGAATAGTCATAACGGCAAGCCACAATCCCAAAGAATACAACGGCTACAAAGTGTATAACGAAAAGGGTTGCCAGATAACCGACGGGGCGGCGAAAGATATTTTGTCCGAGATAGAAAATTGCGGCTATTTTGACAAAATACACCCATATAGGTCGATTATCGAGGTTTTGGACGATACAATACCGAAAGAATTCTTAAAGGAAATCCGAAAATACTCGCTGTTTTCTTTAAGAGGCATAAACACTCCGAAAATAGTTTATACCCCCCTTAACGGCACAGGAAACATTCCTGTGAGAGAGATTTTAAAGAATGTAGAAATAAAAGACATAATAGTAGTTCCCGATCAGGAAAAGCCGGACGGAAACTTCCCAACTTGCCCTTACCCTAACCCCGAGGAAAAAGCTGCACTTAAACTCGCCGTAGAACTCGCCGACAAGAAAAACGCCGATTTAGTGCTTGCAACCGATCCGGACGCAGACCGAGTCGGAATAGCCGTAAAAACGAAAAACGGATATCAGCTTTTAAACGGCAACGAAACCGGCGTTTTGATGGAAAATTACATATTTTCGTTACGCAAAAAGACGGATAAAACTCCTGTTTTCGTAAAAACGATAGTAACTTCGGATATGAGCGGAGATATAGCGAAAGCTTACGGTGCGGAAGTAAAAGAAGTGCTTACGGGTTTTAAATATATAGGCGAAACGATAGATCAGCTTACTTCGGACGAACAATACGTTTTCGGAATGGAAGAAAGCTACGGCTATCTCGTCGGAACTCACGCCCGCGATAAGGACGCGGTTTCCGCAGCAATGATAATCGCCGAAATGACGGCTTATTACGCTTCGCAAAACAAATCACTTACGGAAAAGCTTAACGAGCTGTACGAAAAATACGGTTATTACAAAACCGCACTACTCTCGCTCGCTTTTCTGGGTAAAGAAGGCAAAGCCGAAATGAACGAAATCGTTGCCGAACTTCGTAAAAATCCGTGGCAAACGATTTGCGGCGAAAAGGTTACGGTTAAAGATTATTTAACCGGATTAAACGGACTTCCGAAAAGCAACGTTCTTGCCTTTGCGGGCAAAAACGTGAAAATAACCGTTCGCCCGAGCGGCACAGAGCCTAAACTCAAAATTTATTTTCAAACGAAAGCCGACAGCGAACAAAACGCCGAAATTCTTTTGCAAAAATTAAAAGATCAAGCGGAAAATCTTATCAAAAAATAAGTAAAAAGCAGAAAATCGTCTGCAAGTCGCGCCTGCTTTTTAAGGTAAGACAAGGCTCATGAGTGCGTTAATACTTTACGTATAACACGCGAACGCAACGACGTATCGGCAAAAACACGGACTCAAGACCGAGGTTCACTTTATTCTTGCCCGGCATACCAAAAACCCGTCCGAAAGAATTGCTTTCTTTCGGACGGGTTTTTAATCGCCTGTTTTTAATATTTTACTTTAAGCGGATTTGCGGCATGCGCCTCTTCCACAACATTTATCGTCATTGCCGAATGGAACAACGGAACAGCGAGTTCTCTGCCCTCGGTTATAGCATAATAGAGATTTTCATATATACCTGCGGTACCGACGTCAAATGCGGTTCCGTCGTAATCACCGCTTTTTTCGTGCGTTTTGAGCTTTTCTACGCAGTAAAGCGGGTTGCCGTTTTCATCCTCGAGAAAATGTTCCTGAACCGGTTGTTCGGGATTTTCGCCGTCAACGACGTATTTCAACTGATAATGTTTCGGATTGCTTTTCAGCGTTCCCCTTGATCCCTGAATTTTTATATTGTAATCGCTGAATGCGTCTATAGAATTCATTTCAATATCGACAAGCGGTTTATTCGGCGCAGCAAGCAAAATTTTAACATAATCTTCGGCATCTCCGCTTGTAAGACAAGTATCCAACTTGGAATATACCACCTTTGAATTCTTATCGAAACCGAGGAAACCTAACCCCATTGCTATGGGATGAGGTCCCGTATTATATGCGCTACCGCCCATATACTTCTGAAGCGTCTGCCAATCCCATCTTCTCGAAAGGGAATTATAACGAATGCTTACCTGCTTGACTTCTCCGAGCGTTCCGTCGGACGCAAGTTTTAAAGCGTGCAAATAGAACGGAGCAAGCTGAGTATTCTGAAATACTGCGAGTACAACACCGTTTTTCTTTGCGGTGTTTATAAGCGTTTCACATTCATACATATTTCTTGCAAAAGGCTTTTCGACAAGCACATTTTTTCTATGATGCAAGAGTTCTTTCGTTATCTCGAAGTGCATATGGGAAAATGAAGCGTTCACAACAAGATCGATATCGTCTTTATTAAACAATTCTTTGTAATCCGAAAAAGTTTCGCAACCGGGATAAAGATCCTTCGCCTGATTGCGACGGCGCTCGTCAAAATCTACTATGTATTTCACGTTATAATAAGCGTTTCTTTCAGAACGGCAATATACTCCGTGTATATCTCGTCCGCTTCTGCCCTGACCTATTATCGCAAGATTCAGTTTTTTCATATCGTTACCTCCTGATATTAACTATATTAAACCAAAAAAACTTTAATATATATTATTTTGCTTGCAAATATCCATATTTTAATGTAAAATATAAGCGTATAGAGTGATTTTAATCTATTACCTAAGGAGTTTTGGAAAATGGATATTGAAACCGATTACCTTACATATAACCACTATCACTACAAAAATCCCACATCTATCCCCGAGAATTTTCAAAAACACTCACACAACACTTATGAAATAATCTTTTTTGAAAAAGGCGACGCAACTTATGTGCTCGAAGATAAACGGTACCAACTTAACCGCGGAGATCTTATTATTATCCGCCCGATAAAATATCACTACATCGAACTGAAAAGCACGTCTGAATATTCAAGATTTAATCTAGCTTTTAATAAATATTTTCTTGACGAAAAACTACTGAAAAACATTCCCGCTTCGTTGGAGATATTAAATTGCCCGAAAGGCAGCATTATAGCTGAGTTGTTCGCGCGAATTGAATACTACGAGAACAATTATGACGAGAAATCATTCATTGTTTTGCTACGTTGCTTACTCACAGAACTCTTTTACAACGTACGAAATGCAAAAAACTATCTGAGCAGCGAAAGTTCGGGCGCAGGTCTTTCTCCGTTTATAACCGAAGCGGTAAAATACATTAACGCTAATCTATTTACAATCGGCAGCATTAAGGAAATCAGCAACAAATTATACGTCAGCGAGCAATATTTGTTCAAACAATTTCAAATTCAGCTTAAAATATCGCCTAAAAAATACATCAATTCAAAAAGACTCCTTTACGCTCAAGATATGATCCGCCAAGGGTTCAAACCCACGGATATTTATCTTAAATGCGGCTTTGAATCCTACCCTGGATTTTATAAGCAGTATATAAGAATGTTCGGCTATTCTCCCTCGCAAGAGAAAAAAGTCACATTGACGTGATGAAAGCTACATTGCAACCTTTATCTTCAAAGAAATTATATAACAAAAAAAATAGAATGTAAATATTCTATTAAATATATTTACATTAATAAAACTAAACAATTTTCAATGAATACCGGCGCGTCGACCATTTTTATAATTCCATTATTATTCTCACGTTCAGCCCTTCGGCATTTGGTTGTTGCGGATTATCTCTCCCCTGTCAAGGGACAGGAAAATATCGCCGAAATAATCATCCACGTGCGTAGCACGTGGTTTTTATTTTTCGGGCATAGCCCTTGTTCACTGGCGTAACGCAAATGCGTTTTTTAGTTGGCCTGCCAGCCCGCTTTCTTTATCCTTCTTCAACTGGTTTTCTATTACTTGCCCCGTCAAAGGTAAGCGTTATCGTTGCATATCCGGCGGTGATCCAATCTTGCGTTTGCGTAAATATAATTTTTCCCTCATTGACTGTGGCAATACTTAATTTCGTTCTCCCCTGCATAACTATTCACTTGGAAACCGCCATAAGTATTGCGGTTAGACAAGAGATCGCATTTGATTTTTATTGTACCTTCCGAATCAAGTGCCCAATAACATTGATTACCTTCCGAATACGTTATGTTGTTCACGGCTGTCCCGCCTATATTAAGAGCAACGACCGGGTCCCCAGCTCCTCCCCAAATAATACCGCGGCTATTTCCGCCTTGTTGGATCCACTCCGTATAAACAATCAATGTCGCCTGACTTTGTGCGGCGGCTGTTGCATTGTTTGCATACCGTGCCCACCACTCGGTTGTTGTAAGTACATATGCGTCGTTCCCTGCCGCATGTGTATCTAAAACAATGAATCCATCCTCATACGCACAGTAAATGTTTGAATTACTTTTTGTCCAATTTGTTGTTTCTGTACTTTGGATTAGCATTACATCGGAAACAGTTATCTCCCCGTTTGACGGGTTACCGGCTACTCTATTATTCAATATAACGGAATAATAAGAGGATGAATCGGCATCGATAAATTCTGTCAAATCAATACGAGCGACCGCCGGTTCATTTGTACTGAAAAGACGGTAGTAGCGATTCCATGTCCCACTGTGTTGCAACATAATGTCATCACACTGGGTTGTCGTGCCGATTGTAAATTTTATATGCGTATAACCGGCCTCGATCACTTTTTTAATATACTCGGATGAAATAGTCTTTTGCCCGCCGCTTAAATTCAAATTATTATCATTCTGTGTAATAGTACCGTCCGTAACAGACCAATTAGAAGCTAACAGCAATTGCTGTGACAGATCATAAACGCGTACAGACAGTGTAATATTTGATTTAACTTCGGAAACAGAATATGTATTATTTTCTCCGGCAACAACAGTTATTCCCTCCGCGGAAACAACTAATACGTCATTCGCATTTGTGGGTGCAATGGTAAACTCTGCCATCTGATTATACGAAACGGTTTTTGAATTTTCACCGCTGATTGTATAGCCGCTTCCCTCTATGACCGAAACCGTAAAAGTATCAATTGTAACCCCTTCAACGGTGATATTCAACGCCTTTTCAACACCAGTAACCGTATATTTACCGTCAGGTCCTTCCGAAATCACTTCACCGTTGACTTTCACGACCGGATCGCATTGTGAATACCCTTCATCCATTGTTAAAGTGAATATGTAGTTTCCGCCATGCTCTACCGTATCTTCACCCGACAATGTATAACCTTCCCCCTCTGCGAGTGAGACATCATAAGTGATAATATTTAATAAAACGATTCATACCTATTGGGGCCAGCCGAATAGCTACATTTTCATTAGGGACACAAGTCGGATCAATAGCTGTAAAGGCACCTTCTTCGGATTCGACAACCGGTGCATAGGAAGAGTATTGATACGCAAACATTACTATTGTTATATCTCTTTCTATTTTGTTATATCTCTTTCTATTTGTTCTTCTTCAACAAAATCTGCTATGGCATCAGAAAATGCATTTATGAATCTGATCATAATGCCTGCATCTGTATATTTTGCTGCCGCACTTCTGCAATTTGAACAAAGACAGGGCCTCGATGTCGTATCTGTTTGGCCGAACAGATAATAATTGTTTGCCTCCTGATCATTCCGAATAATCGATTCCATCCCTTCGATAGCCATACCGATAGCCGTTTTTCTCGTTACACCGTTACTATTTCAAATTCTTTAGGCTTTTCTTCATTATCCCATTTTAATCATTTATTCAAAAACAAGTATGGCATCAGTCCTTTACAATATCGCAGAATGTAGAAAATCTTTCGATAAATATTCACCGACTTTGCCAAAGAATATCTATTCATTTCGCCGCTTTCAAATTTAGAGCCGAGTAAGGTTTGTTTGAAGTGAACCCCAAAGTTTGGACAAAAAATATAATTAAAATGCTTGGTAGTGAGTTCGGTACCCAACCGGGCTCATTCCTTTTAGTTTGAGAGAGA
>CASEHS010000035.1 GCA_949287815.1 uncultured Bacillota bacterium
TACGAACTTATTATGACCATAGCGAAAGTACTTGCTGTGGGAATCGGTCTTTTGAATGGGTGGTTGATACAACATACCAAATCAAAACAAGGTCGTATGCGTCCGTGGTATTTGATTTTCGGTTTTATATCTATTGCAATCGGCGGGCTTATCTTCCTGTTTCCCGGAACAAAGTTGGGACAGAACTATTGGATTTATTTCTTTGTTTTGCTTGTGAGTTACCACACGCTCGGTTCTACATATTTTTATTTGTTTAGGGATACGATCGTTTCTCTTGTTTCTCGCGATCCTGCTGAAAAAGAAAAACTTAATTTCATAAGAAAGGTATCTTGGACTCTTATATCGGGTATCGGTATCGGACTCATTTTCAATATGGCACTTGTGCCTATGTGGCTCGAACACGATATTATGGGTTATCCCATTTTAATGGTAGTTATATCAATTCTCGCTATTCCGTTGCTTTTGTTAGAATATTATTATACACGTGAGAGAGTTACAGAATCTATACAAAAAGAAGTCGGACTTGAAAACGGGAACAAAATTCCGTTAAAACAACAGATTAAAGCAATTATATCAAATAAGTACCTTGTGATATTATTTATTCTTATGACGCTTCAAGGCATTTCCGATAACTTCAAGGGTGGGAATGTACAATATTTCTATATCAAGTTTATGCTTGGAGGCGAAACCAATTATGGAATGTACACTATCTATCAAGTTATTACGGGTATTCCGCTTGGACTTGGGGCGATTCTCATATATCCGTTATCGAAGAAGTTCGGTATCAAAAATTTAACTATTTTCGGTTGGTCATTGGTTTTGGTCGGAAGCATTTTCGGTTGGATGTTCCCTGATAATCTTCCCATAGCGATGGCGGCGGGTTTTTTACGTCAATGCGGTATGTTACCCGGCGCATATATATTCGGAGCATTGCTCTATTATGCTTATGATGATGCGGAATTCCGTAGTGGATTAAGATTGGAAGGGCTTTTAGGCGTCGCAGTCATTGTTGCTATCCAAAGTCTCATTTGGGCGCCGTTTGCAGGCGGGTATGAAAGTATGCTTGCCAATCTCGGTTTTATCGACGTGCCGGGCGTACATCCCAATCAGAGTATAAAAGATTTTATGACTCTCTCGTTTTACTTGTTTGATATTATTTTGGCGATTGCTTACATCGTGTTACTCTTATTTGTAGACGTTGAAAAGAAATTACCGAGAATTAAAAAAGAACTCGTGCGTCGGCAACAGATTTCCGCGTTTATAAATGGCGAACAGTACCGTTCGCAGGAGGAGCAGGAAAAGTACGAAGTCGAGCAGGCGGCTATCGAAACCGAGCAGAACAGAATTGCCGACCTTAAAGACCGCTGTGCAAAGAAAGGGCTTGACTTTGAAACCGAAAATCAAAAGTATCTGACGGCAAAAGCCGAAGCCGAACACAAGCGGAAAGAAAAACAGGACAAAAAGCAAGCCAAAGCCGATGCGAAAGTGAAGGCAAAAGAGGAAAAACGTGTTGCCGCACTCAAAGCCAAATGTGCAAAACTTGGCTTGAATTTTGACGAAGAAAATGCCAAATATTTTGCTTCGCTTGAAGAAAAGAAACGTCTTGATGAGCAGAGAGAAATCGAAGCCGACAAAAAGCTTGACGGTTGGTTCTTTAAGACAATGAGCGAATATAAGACGACGGTTATTCTTCGCATCGACGAAGAAAAGCAACGCGAGAAGAAGCGTGTGGCAAAACTCAAAGCAAAGTGTGCAAAGCAAGGGCTTAACTTTGACGAGGAAAACGCCAGATATCTTGCAGAACATGCCGACGACAAGAGTTTTGCCGAAATGGAACTTGCTATTTTGAATTATGAGGCTTCGACTGACGGAAACGGAGAATTGGCAGAGGCAACAAATTAGTTGTGCTTTTACGGGAAGGGAATTGTCTCCCTTCCCGTAATTACAAGATAATTATGGTAAAAGTATTTGAAAAGGCAAAGTGGATTGCCGATAAAGGCTATATCTGTAAAAAGAAACTTTCTCCCGTGCCGAGTGTGTTTTATCGCATTCTTTCCCTGAACGGGGAGATTTCTCATGCGGAAATTCACTGTACCGCAATGGGCGTTTATGATATTTGTATTGACGGAAGGAGAATAAGCGAAGATTATTTTGCGCCCGGTTTTACGTCCTATAGACATTACTTGCAGTATCAGACTTATGACGTAACCGAATTATTGAAAAATGATAGCGTTATTACCGTTACGGTTGCAGGCGGTTGGGCGGTGGGGGCGTTCAACTATAACAGAAAAAGCAGAATTGCCTGCGACAGATGCAGCCTTTTGTTTGCGCTCGAAGTAACCTATAAAGACGGTAAAAAAGAGCGCGTTGTATCGGACAGAAATTGGCGGGTAAGCGAGGCCGGTCCTTTGCGTTTTGCCGAGTGGTATGACGGAGAGATATTCGATGCAAATATAAACGAAAGCAATATAACGTATAAACGCGCCGACGAGGTGAAAATTCGTTATAACCCGCAGATACTTCCGCAGTACGGTTTGCCCGTGCGCGTATGGAATACGTTAAAGCCCGTTTCCGTAACAAAAAATAACAGCGGTAAGCTAATCTATGATTTCGGTCGGAATTTTGCAGGCGTGCTGTCGTTTAAGGTTAAAGGGAAGCGCGGGCAGAAAATTACGTTTGTACACGCGGAAGCCGTAAAAAAAGACGGTGAATTGAATACGGCTCCGCTTCGCACGGCAAAGCAAACTCTTGTCTATATTTGCAAAGACGGAGAACAGAGTTATTCTCCGCGCTTTACCTATATGGGTTTCCGCTATGTAAGCGTAGAGGGTGTGGCACAAGAAGATATTGAAATAACGGGGCTTGCGTTATGTTCGGATTTGCGGGAAACGGGAACGTTTGAGTGTTCCAATGCCGATTTGAACAAGCTCAACGAGAATATGCGTTGGAGTGCAAGGTCGAATTTTATCGATATTCCTACCGATTGCCCGCAGCGCGACGAAAGACTCGGTTGGACGGGAGATATTTCTATCTTTGCCCGTACAGCTTGCTATAATTACGATATGAGCGTTTTTCTTGAAAAATGGCTTAAAGACGTAGCAGCAGAACAAGGCAGGGGCGGCGGAATTCCTATGGTTGTGCCGAGAAACGGACACGAATGGCCCGCATTTACGACGGCTTGTTGGGGTGAGTGCTGCATTCTTGTACCTTGGGCGGAATACCTTGCCCGTGGCAACGTGAACATATTGCAGGACAATTATCCTGTGATGAAAAAATTTGCCGCTTCTACAAAGCGTTGGGCGGGGTTGTTTTCGCTTGGAAAACGCAGGTATATTTGGAAGTTTCTATTTCAGTTCGGAGATTGGTGTTCGCCCGTTGGCGGCGTTATGGATTGGCTGAAAACGGGCAAGTGGATTGCAACCGCATATTGGGCAAATTCCTGCGATATTTTGGCTAAAACGGCAACGATTTTGGGTTATAAAAAGGACGCGGAAAAATATGCAAACCGGCGGCGTAAAATTATAAATGCTTACCGCGACATGTTTACGGACGGTAAAGGTAAATTAAAAAAAGAATTTCAGACGGCATATGTGCTTCCGCTCTATTTCGGGATGACGGAAGGGGAAGAAGCTAAATTATATGCACAAAATCTTGCAAGGCTTGTAAAGGAAAACGGTAGTCATCTGACAACGGGATTTCCGTCAACGCCATATCTTTTGTTTGCGCTTGCCGATAACGGACAAAAGGATGTCGCTTTCGATTTGTTGTTGCAGGATACTTACCCGTCGTGGTTATATGCGGTAAAGAACGGTGCGACGACGATTTGGGAGAGATACGATCTTATAGACAAGGACGGTAATCCCAATCCCGACGGTTCGATGAACCATTATGCTTTCGGCGCGGTTTGCGATTTCTTCTACCGTCGCATACTTGGTATTGAAGCAACAACGGGCGGCTATAAGACTTTTGTGGTAAATCCCGTTATGGGCGGAAACATTACTTGGGCAAACGGAAGCGTGGATACGCCTTACGGAAAAATCGAAGTCCGTTGGGAAATAAAAGATAAGTTTGAAATCGACGTTACCGTTCCGCAGAATACGACTTGCACGTTGACGCTTCCTTCCGGTAAAACGCAAACGCTTACGGGCGGAAGATATTCGTTCGGGGATTGATTATGATAGTAGATTTTAATAAAAATTGGATATTTTCGAGCGAAAGCGGGATACGGCAAACGGTTGATTTGCCGCACGACGCCATGATAACCGAGCGCAGATACGCAGAATGCCGTTCGGGTGTTTCGGGCGCATATTTTTCGGGCGGAGTATATACCTACGAAAAAACTTTGACTATCGAAGAAAACAAAAAAGGAAAGTATATAGCATTACACTTCGAGGGCGTTTATCAAAACGCAACTGTGTATCTGAACGACGGTAAGGTTGCTTTCCATAAATACGGCTATACGGAGTTTACCGTAGATATATCGGACAAAGTAAAGGTCGGAGATAATACGGTAAAAGTCGTTGCGGACAATTCGCTTGTGCCGAACTGCCGTTGGTACACGGGAAGTGGCATTTACCGCCCCGTATGGTTGGAAATTTGCGAGAAAGAACGCATTGAAAACATTGTCGTTAAAACGCTTTCTTATACGCAGAGAACGGTAGAGATTGCGGCAACGAGCGCAACGCCCGTCGTGTGCGAAATATACGACGGAGATATTGTTGTGGCAAAAGGCGGATTGGGAAAGTTTACGATTGAAAACGCCGAACTTTGGAACGAAGATAATCCGCATTTATATACGCTTAAATTAAAGAGCGCTACAGACGAAAGAACGGTAAAATTCGGCATACGCAAAATAGAGTGGAGCGCCGAAAAAGGCTTGCTTATAAACGGTAAACAGACGTTATTGCGCGGCGGTTGTATTCATCACGACAACGGCGTTTTGGGCGCGTGTACATATTACGATGCGGAATACCGTCGTGTTAAGATTATGAAAGAGCAGGGGTTTAACGCTTTGCGTATTTCTCACAATCCCGCTTCGCGTTATTTGTTACAGGCTTGCAACGAACTTGGAATGTATGTCTTGGACGAAGCGTTCGACGGTTGGTATATTCCAAAAGAATATCACGATTATTCCCGTGCGTTTTGGGAAAATTACAAAGCCGATTTGTCGGCAATGGTACAAAAAGATATTAACCACCCGTGCGTGATTATGTACTCAATCGGCAACGAGGTTACGGAATCGGGCGAAGAAAAGGGAATAAAACTCGCCGCCGAAATGTGTGATTTTGTAAAATCTATGGATGACACTCGTCCCGTAACTTGCGGCGTAAATATTCTGATTGACGTGTACGCCAAAATGGGAATCGGCGTTTATAAGGACAAAGGTACGTACAAAGCAGAACCGCTACCCGAAGATAAAAAGTACAAAGAGAAAAAGTCGGGTTCTGCGTTTTTCAATGCGTTTGCAAATAAACTCGGCAAACTGATGTTCTTTATGTCAAAGGGTAAAAAGGCGGAAAAAATCGCAAGAGATTTTGCGCCTTCCGTCGATATTTTGGGCTTGAACTACGCTTCTTCGCGCTATGACAGAGATGTTAAAAAATATCCCGAAAGACTTATGCTCGGCACGGAAACAATGGCATCCGAATTGCCTTATAATTGGGAACGGGTTAAAAAATATCCGCAGCTTTTGGGCGATTTCGTTTGGGCGGCTTGGGATTATCTTGGCGAAGCGTGTATTGGCGATTGGACTTATCACAGTTATAAAGGATTACCGTTACTTGCAGGGCAAGGAATGATAGATATAACGGGCAAACCGCTTGCTTCCATGGCGTTTATGCAGGTGGTATGGGGTATGCGTCAAAAGCCGTATATCGCTGTGCGTCCGCTCAATCACGCAAAGGAAACGCCGTCAACGGGCGCGTGGCAGTTCACCAATGCAGTAGACAGTTGGAATTGGAAACCTTATAATAACCATAAGGCTGTCGTTGAGGTCTATTCGCAGGGCTATTATGTTGAATTATACGTGAACGGTAAAAAAACAGGAAAGAAAAAGCTCAAAGATTATAAGGCGATTTTCAAAACAAAATACAAAAACGGAATTGTCGAAGCCGTATCCTATGACGGTGACGGAAAGGAAATTGCGAGGCACTCATTAACAACAGGCGGCGATAAGGCACAAATAAGCGTAAAGACCGATAAAAAACGAATATCCGCAGGACAACTTGCCTTTGTTGAAATCGAAATAACCGATGAAAAAGGCAACTTGCTTCCCTATATCGAAAAACGGGTGGAGATACGCTCGGAAGGCGATGCCGCCAAACTTTGCGGTTTTGGATCGGCACTTTGTAAGACAGACGAAGTGTTTGATAAAACATATCATAACGCATATCGCGGCAGATGTATTGCTGTATTTAAGGGTATAACAACAGGCTCAACAAAAATAACATTTTCTTGCGGAAATCTTGTCCCTGTAACGATTATGGTGGAGGTTGAATAATGGCTAAATTCAAAGTGTACGGTAATCCGTCGAAAGAAATTTCAAAACGAGAATTAAAACACAGAGAACTTGCTCGCCGTGCGGCAAGCGAGGGTTTTGTGTTACTTAAAAATGACGGTGTATTGCCGATACAACCGCAGAAAATAGCGTTATTCGGCGGCGGTAGCCGTATGACTGTAAAAGGCGGCTCGGGTTCGGGGGATGTTCGAGAACGGCATAGCATTACGATAGAAGAAGGTTTGAAAAACGCAGGCTTTACCTTTTCTACCGTTTGGATGGATCGTTTTGAAAAGAAATACAACGACGATATAGCGGCGTGGAAAAACGAAGTAAACAGGGCGATAAAAAAATATAATCACCCCGCCGCTACAATGAAAATGTTTATCGAAATCGGCAATCATCCCAAGCCCAATCCCGCCACGATTGCGGTTGAAGAAGGCGATTTGGACGATGCAGAAATTGCAATTTACGTTCTGTCCCGTCAAGCGGGAGAAGGAAAGGACAGAAAGGTTGAAAAAGGCGATTATCTTTTGTCCGATATAGAAACCAAAAGTTTGGAAAAACTGTCCACTCACTATAAAAAACTTGTGCTTGTGATAAACTGCGGAAGCGTAATCGACCTTTCTATTTTGGACAAAATTCGCATAGACGCCGTAATTTTCTATGCACAGGGCGGCACGGAGGGCGGCAACGCGCTTGCCGATTGTATTACGGGAAAAACGAATTTCAGCGGAAAACTGACCGATACTTGGGCTTATAATTACGACGATTATCCCTGTGCGGACACATTTTCTTATAGGAACGGCAACCTTGAAAATGAAGAGTATAAAGAGGGAATTTACGTCGGTTACAGATATTTCGATACCTTTGGCATTAAACCGCGCTTTTATTTCGGTTACGGGTTATCATATACGAATTTTCAAACAAAGTATAAAAAGGCGGCATTGAACGGCACAACCTTTACGATAACCGCAACCGTAAAGAATACGGGGAAAGTAAGCGGCAAAGAAGTCGTATTTGTCTATGCACAAAAGCCGCAGACCGATAGCGAGAAAAATTCTCTCGTTGCTTTTATAAAAACAAACGAGCTTTCCGCTGGCGAAGAACAAGAAGTAATTTTATCGTTCGATATCAGGAACTTGGCGACTTATAAAAACAATGCGTTTGTTTTGGAACAAGGCGAATACGGCATAACGCTCGGAGAAGAACCTGTTGCCGTTATATCGGTTGCCGAAAATACCGTTACGGAAAAATTAAACGCAATCGTTTCGCAAATTGGGTTTGATGAAGTTACTTGCCAAAAACAACCGCAAAACTATGACGATGATTTACCGCGTTTTGTCGTTAAAACGGAAGACGTAAAATGCGTTACTCACGATAGATTTGTGTCGCGCTTTTCAAAAAAAGTACGGGACAAATTAAATACGCTTTCCGCAAAGCAAAAAATAGGGCTCGTAGTAGGCGGCGGATATAAACTCGGCGGTTATGTATCGGTAATGGGCGCGGCCGGCAGAACGAACACCAAAATGTTGAAGTGCGGTATTCCCAATATCATTATGTCGGACGGCCCCGCGGGCATAAACGTAGTGCCGCAGAACGCTTGCACAAAGAGCGGAAGTCCCCGCTATCCCGACGGGCTTCCCGAAGATTGGCAGTGGGGTTGGTTGAAGAATCTTTGGCGACTTGTTAAAGGTAATCCCAAAAAACTTATTTACGCATACCGATATGCAACGGCATTTCCGTCCGGAACCTGTCTTGCGCAGAGTTTCAATATAGGGCTATTAGAAGAAGTCGGCAGGGCTGTCGGCACGGAAATGAAAGAGTTCGGTATTTCCGTTTGGCTTGCGCCCGGAATGAATATCCACCGCAATCCGCTATGCGGAAGAAACTTCGAGTATTATTCGGAAGATCCGCATGTTTCGGGTAAAATGGCGGCGGCAATCACAAAAGGCGTTCAATCGGTCGGCGGCGTAGGCGTTAGTATTAAGCATTATTGTTGTAACAATCAGGAAGATAACCGTACGGGCGTTTCGGCAAATATTTCCGAAAGAGCATTGAGAGTAATTTATTTGCGCGGATTCCGCATCGCCGTCGAAGAAAGCAACCCGTGGACGGTTATGTCGAGTTACAATCGAGTAAACGGAAAATATGTATGTAATAGTTTCGATCTGCTGACGACAGTTTTGCGCGATGAGTGGGGGTATAACGGCTTGATAATGTCCGATTGGAATGCCGTTGACCAATGCGATTATACGCAGGCAATCAACGCAGGAAACGATTTAATTATGCCGGGCATAAAAAAAATACAAAAAGATTTGATCAGGGCATATAAACAGGGTAAGCTCAACAAAAATGCTCTTGACGTAGCTACGGCAAGAGTGCTTACAATGATATTTAACGCTCACACAAGCGAGGGATTTTAATGAAAAAACGAATTTACAATCCTATATTTCCTTTGGACGAATATGTCCCCGACGGCGAGCCGCACGTTTTCGGCGACAGGGTATATCTTTACGGTTCTCACGACAAAGAAAACGGCGACAGATTTTGTATGCTCGATTACACGGTGTGGTCTGCGCCCGTTGACGATTTAAGCGATTGGACTTGCCACGGCGTAACTTATAAAAAGACGCAGGATAAAAGAGCGACAAAAGACAAAACGCCCGATTATTATGCGCCCGATTGCGTAAAGGGCAATGACGGAAGATACTATCTTTATTATGCGGCAATGGGTCCCAACGTTCACCCGTTCGGTCCTATGTCGGTTGCCGTTTCGGATAAGCCCGAAGGTCCGTTTGAATATCTCGGCGATATTCGATATAAGGACGGAACGCCCGTTTTGAAATATATGACGAACGACCCCGCTGTTATAAACGACAACGGCAGAATTTGGCTTTATTACGGTTGGGGACTCGGCAGAGATTTTTCAAATAAGGCGTTGAAACCGTTATACAATTTTGTGTTGAGCAAACTGTTAAAGCGTCCGTTAAAGGAAATAAAGCAAACAAAGCCCTGTATTTTAGACTGTGCGGTTGTAGAAATGGAAAATGATATGATAACCGTTAAAGGCGAACCGAAAGCTGTGCTTGCAAGCAAGACTTCGGCAAAGAAAGGAACGGAACTTTATAATCACGCCTTTTACGAAGCACCGTCTATCCGCAAAATAGGCGATACGTATTATCTTGTGTATTCGTCGGGCGAAAATAACGAGCTTGCTTACGCTACAAGTAAATATCCCGATAAAGATTTTGAGTACCGTGGTGTAATTGTTTCAAACTCCGATTTGGGACTAAACGACAACAAACAACCTAAAAACAACAGCGGAACTATTCATGGCGGAATTGAAAACATAAACGGACAATGGTATGTGTTCTATCACCGTTGTACGAACAATACCGACTTTTCCCGTCAGGCTTGTGCAGAGCCTATTGAAATAGGCGCAGACGGCTCAATTAAAATGGTCGAAGTAACCACGCAAGGCTTAAACGGTAAGCCGCTTGAAGCCAAAGGGAAGTACCCTGCGGCGATATGCTGTCAGTTGTATAATCCCAACATAAAACGGGTACGGGGCAACGGCAACGTTGAAAAATATCCTTGCGTAACCTTTGACGGTCAGGATAGAATCGTGCATATTTGCCACGGCGGAACGGTTGTAAAATACAAGTATTTTAATTTTGACGGTTGTGTTAAATTGAGCGTTACCGCGCGCGGAGAAGGTATGCTCAAAATATTCGGCAAGCAAATTGCCGTAAACAGCGCAACGTGGAAGAAGTATTCCGTTGATTGCACAAAACGCGGCGTAGACGAATTGGTAATGGAAGTTACCAAAGGAAAAATAGATTTGTTGGAGATTGAGTTTGTATGAATATCAAAATAGACGTAAATGCAAAAACAACGCCTACCGATTACAGTTGGCAATTCGGTATGGGTAACGACCACGCCGCAACCATGCTTCGTACGGATATGTTTGAACACGTTAAACTTATTCACGACGAACTCGGTATCGAGCATATTCGTTTTCACGGCATATTCGACGACGATATGTTGTGCTATCAGGTGCTTTCGGACAACCGCAATTTGCGCGGTTTAATGAGCGCGAAAAAGTGCGGCACGTTTAATTTCCACCAAGTCGGGCAGGTTTACGACAACGTATTAAAGGCGGGGTTGAAACCGTTTGTCGAACTTTCCTTTATGCCCAAGCATTTGGCGAGCGGCAAGAAAGTCGGATTCCCGCATTCGAGATATAACGACAATATAACGATGCCGAAAAGTCTTGCTAAATGGCAGGAGTTTATAAAACAGTTTATTACTTTTTTAATCAACCGCTACGGCAAAGAAGAAGTTGAAACTTGGTTGTTCGAGATATGGAACGAACCCGATTTAGGTTGCTTTTTCAAAGGGAAACAAATAGACTATTTCAAACTTTACAAAGCGACTGCGGAAGCGGTTAAATCGGTAGATAAAAATATTAAGGTAGGCGGTCCTTCGACGAGCGCGTGCAGGTGGATTCCCGAATTTTTGGCGTTCTGCAAAAAGGAAAACGCGCCCGTGGATTTCGTTACAACTCATCACTATCCGGGCGATGGTTTCGGCAATACCTTTACAATAGGCGACGCTTTCAAAATGATGGGGACGAGCAAGCAAGCCGCAAAGGACGGCACTACGCTCGGCGAGCTTTATAAAAAACTTTTCTTTAAGTCCGAAAATTATGCGAAATGGCATAGGGGCGTATTGAAAGAATTTGACGATAAAGCGTTAAAGGAAGCGGGGAACTTGCCGCTGTATATTACCGAATGGAACTCTATGGCGGTATTCGGCGCGCCCGTTCATGACGAAAAGTATTCTGCGGCATTTATCGTTCGCAACGTAATGGACTTGGAAAACAAAATGGGCGGTTATATGCTGTGGTGTATGTCGGACATATTCGAGGAAATGGCACTAATCGGCGAGCCTTTCCACGGAAGTTTCGGCGTAGTAAATATCAACGGAATACCCAAGCCAAATTTTTGGGCGTTTAAGATGCTTTCTATGCTCTATCCACAAAGATTGCAGGTCGGCGGTAAGGCAAAAGAAGGCGTGGAATATGCCGCATTTACGGACGGAAAGAATGTCCAAGTGCTTTTATACGACCAATCGCACGACTATAACATGCATGAAAAAACAAGTGTAGAAATCGAAATAAACGGCACATATAAAGGCGTTAAAATTTACCGTATCGACGATACGCATTGCAACCCCAAAAAGGTATGGCGGGCTATGGGTGCAAATCCTTATCCGACGAAGAATGAAGTCGATATGATAAAGGAAAAATCGAAGCTCACGGCGGAAGAACTGCCGTATGAAAATAAGTTGCAGTTGGAAATTTCAACTAACGACGTCGTAATGTTAGAATTTACAGGAGGTTAATTATGGGATTCTCAAAAGATTTTTTGTGGGGCGCGGCAAGCGCATCCGCACAGGTTGAAGGCGGTTGGGATTGCGACGGTAGAACGCCGTCTATTTGGGACGTCGCAAAACCAAAGCACGTAAAACACGGAGAAAACTGCCACGTCGGTTGCGACCATTATCATCATTGGAAAGAAGATATTGCTTTAATGAAAGAAATGGGGTTGAAAAGTTACCGTTTCTCGCTGTCTTGGTCGCGTATTTTGCCAGAACGCGGCAAGGTCAATCCCAAAGGTATTGAATTTTACAATAACCTTATCAACGAGCTGATTGCAAACGGCATAGAGCCGCTTGTTACGATTTTCCATTGGGACTTGCCACTATGGGCATACAAAAAGGGCGGTTGGCTTTCGCGCCGTATCGTTAAACTTTTTACCGAATACACAAAAGTTGTAGTGGACGCTTTCTCGGACAGGGTGCAGTATTGGATGCCGATGAACGAACCGCAATGCTTTATTATGAACGGCTATATGCAGGGCGCGCACGCACCTTTTAAGCACAGATATTTGGCGCTTACGAAACTCACGAAAAACTGTATGCTTGCCTTTTCGGAGAGCGTGAAGATAATTCGTGCGAGCGCAAAGAAAAAGCCCATTATCGGTATTGCAATGGCATCGGGTGCATTCGTCCCCGAAGATGAAACGAAAGACAAAATAGAAGCAGCCCGTCGTCAGACAACGGAAATGGGAATGGGGCTTATGGGCAACCGTTGGTGGTGCGACCCTATGCTTGCAGGCAAGGGCGTCCGAGCTTACGGCGTTTACCACATCTCGGATAAATTTGCAAAAAAGATTTGTCAGCCGTTGGACTTTTTGGGACTTAACCTGTACACGCCCTTTAACGATTCCGATTGGGGCGGAGATAAGAAGAAAAAAGCCGCAGGTAAACCGCGCAACTCTATCGGTTGGGCGGTTGACGGCAGAGTGCTTTATTATGCAAGTAAATTTATGTACGAACGTTACAATTTGCCGATTATGATTACCGAAAACGGACTTGCGGACAACGATTGGGTTTGCCTTGACGGAAAAGTTCACGACGCACAACGCGCAGACTTTTTGAAACGGTATTTACACGAATTAAAGCGTGCGGCAGACGAGGGTATTCCCGTTATCGGCTATCAGTATTGGTCGGTTATGGATAACTTCGAGTGGGCGGAAGGGTTCGACCCTCGTTTCGGGCTTATCCACGTTGATTATCAAACGGGCAAGCGTACCTTAAAAGATAGCGCGTACGAATATAAGAAAATTATAGAAACAAATGGAGAAAATTTATAACTTGGATTGGGATATTATTTTTCCTAAACCGCAAACATTCGGAAGCGGCAAAATAAAAGTCGCTTGCGTAGGCGATAGCATAACATACGGCTACGGCGTGTTAAGTGAAAGAGATACGCAAAGTTATCCTGCGCTGTTATCGAGTTTGCTCGGCAATGAGTATACAGTTGAAAATTTCGGTGTATGCAACCGCACGGCAAGAAAGATATATCCATACGGTTACAATTATTCGGGATTGCTCGGAAAATCGTTGAGATACAAACCGCAAATCGTCGTTATTATGCTCGGTACGAACGATTCCAAAGTCGATATGTGGGATAAGGATAAGTTCATAAAAGGATATGAAACAATCATAAAAAAGCATTTAAAGAAGGGTACACGAATAATAGTTGCAATTCCGCCGCCTGCGTTTGAAAACGTTTGCCGCATAAGGACGGAGCTTGTAGAAGGTGTAATTCGACAAGAACTTTATCGTATAGCCGCATGTTACAATCTTGAAACGGCAGACACTCAAAGCGCATTACAGGGAAAAGCGCAAGCGTTTACCGACGGCGTTCACCCAAACGCGGAAGGTAACAAAATAATAGCAAATTCAATTTATCAAACGATAAAGGAGTAAAACGATATGGAAATTTTCAAGAATATTTCCGCAATTAAATATGAGGGTGCAGACAGTAAAAATCCGCTGTCGTTCAAGTTCTATGACAAGGACAAGGTTATTCTCGGCAAGAAGATGAGCGAGCAATTGCCCTTTGCAATGGCTTGGTGGCATAATCTTTGCGCTTGCGGAACGGATATGTTCGGTAGAGATACGGCGGATAAGTCTTTCGGCGTAGAGAAAGGCACAATGGAACACGCAAAGGCAAAAGTGGACGCAGGGTTTGAGTTTATGCAAAAACTCGGAATCGAATACTTTTGTTTCCACGACGTTGACCTTGTTCCCGAAGCGGAAGACATAAAGGAAACAAACCGCCGTTTGGACGAAATTTCCGATTATATTCTTGTCAAAATGAAGCAAACGGGAATCAAGTGCCTTTGGGGAACGGCGAATATGTTCTCAAATCCTCGTTATATGAACGGCGCAGGTTCGACTAACAGCGCGGACGTTTACTGTTTTGCTGCCGCACAGATTAAAAAAGCATTGGATATTACCGTAAAACTCGGAGGCAGGGGTTATGTTTTTTGGGGCGGCAGAGAAGGGTACGAAACTCTTTTGAACACCGACGTTAAGTTTGAACAGGAAAATATTGCCAACCTTATGCGTATGGCGGTGGACTACGGCAGAAGCATAGGCTTTAAGGGCGATTTCTATATCGAACCGAAACCGAAAGAACCTATGAAGCATCAGTATGATTTCGACGCGGCAACGGCAATCGGCTTTTTAAGATATTACGGACTCGACAAAGATTTCAAATTGAATATCGAAGCCAATCACGCCACGCTTGCGGGACATACTTTTGAACACGATTTGAGAATATCCGCAATCAACGGTATGCTCGGCTCTATCGACGCAAATCAAGGCGATTATCTGCTCGGTTGGGATACCGACGAATTTCCGTTTGACGTTTATACCGCAACGATGTGTATGCTCGAAGTGCTGAAAGCGGGCGGACTTACGGGCGGCTTTAACTTCGATGCGAAAACGCGCAGACCGTCCAATACTTACGAAGATATGTTCGAAGCGTACATTCTCGGAATGGATACGTTTGCGTTGGGGCTTATCAATGCGGCTAAAATCATAGAGGACGGACGGTTAGAAAAATTCGTAAAGGAAAGATACGCAAGTTTTAATAGCGGCATAGGTAAAAAGATAAGAGAAAAGAAAACTACGCTTGAAGAACTTTCCGCATTGGCAGAACAAATGGGTGCGCCCGAACTTCCTGCAAGCGGGAAACAAGAATATTTGGAAAGCATCGTCAATCAGGTTTTATTCGGTAAATGATATGAATTACTATATCGGTTTAGATTTAGGCACGAGCGGACTGAAAGGTCTGCTCGTGGCGCAAAACGGAAAAATAATAAAGCAAGCAATGGCAGAATATTCCGTCATCTATCCGCAAAACGGTTGGAGTGAACAAAATCCCGAAGATTGGCTCAATGCAATGAAGAAAGTTTTGAGAGAACTTTCCGACGGTATTGAAAAAGGTATTAAAGGAATTTCTTTCGGCGGGCAAATGCACGGGCTTGTCGTTCTCGACGAGTACGACCGCGTTATCCGTCCGTGTATTTTGTGGAACGACGGAAGAACGCAAAAGCAAACGGACTATTTGAATAACGTAATCGGCAAAGAAAAACTTTCATCGCTTACGGCGAATATTGCGTTTGCGGGTTTTACCGCCCCTAAACTTTTATGGCTACGGGAACACGAACCCGACCATTTTAAGCGTATTGCAAAGATAATGTTACCCAAAGATTATCTTGCATTTATGCTGACGGGCGTGTTCTCTACCGATTATTCCGACGCAAGCGGAACGCTTTTATTGGACGTTAAAAATAAGCGTTGGAGTAAGGAAATGCTTGCTATATGTGGAGTAACCGAAAGACAGCTGCCAACGCTATACGAAAGTTACGAAGTCACGGGGAAAGTAAAATCGGAATACAATTTGCCCAACGCCGTTGTTACCGCAGGGGCGGGAGATAATGCGGCGGCGGCAATCGGTACGGGAACGGTAGGAAGCGGCGCGTGTAATGTATCTTTGGGTACAAGCGGTACGATATTTTTATCAAGCGATAACTTTTCCGTAGATGAGAAAAATGCTTTGCACAGTTTTTGCCACGCAGACGGGAAATGGCATTTAATGGGGTGCATATTATCTGCGGCTTCGGCAAGAAAATGGTGGCTTGAAGATATTTTAGGAACTTGCGATTACGATGCCGACGAACGGGAAGTAGCAAAAGCAAGTACGGAAGGGTTATACTTTCTGCCATATCTTTCGGGAGAGCGTTCGCCGCACAACGACGTGAACGCCAAAGGCGCGTTTATCGGACTTACGGCGCAGACAACAAAAGCACAGATGAGCCGAGCCGTTATGGAAGGCGTTGCGTTTGCCTTGCGGGATTGCTTGGAAGTTGCAAAGCAAAACGGTGTAAACCCGACGTACACAAACATTTGCGGCGGCGGTGCAAAAAGCGGAACTTGGAAACAAATAGTTGCCGATGTGCTTGGTATTCCCGTGCATATTCCCGAAACCGAGCAAGGTCCCGCTTACGGCGCGGCGATTCTTGCTATGGTCGGTTGCGGAGAGTATGCAACGGTAGAACAAGCAACGAAAAGAATCATAAAATTCAAACAAGTCATACAACCGCAAAATACAACAGAGTATGAGTGCAAGTATTGTTTGTATGCAAAACTATATCCCGCTTTGAAAACGTTTTATTAGATTAAAAGAAAAACTACATATTGGAAACAACGGAAGTCCGTGTAAGGTAAGAAGAAACTTTACACGGATTTTTTATCGTCAAATGTAGACTTTCGGGCTTGTTACTTGGCTACCACTTGGGAGAAGAAATAATTTTTAAAGAAATTTTACAAGAGAATTAAGAGAACCATCGTACATTTTACGCCAACGATAAATGGTTGCACGAGATACACCAAACCTGCGAATTGCGGAAAGGGCAGAGTTTCTAAAAGAAAAAAGCACAACCGAATGACGAAAACGCAGTTTTTGTGTTAAAGTATTCATGATAGCGAAAGATTTTCCTTAAAGTATTTTGTTTGCGCTTAGACTTTAACACAAAGAAAATCTTTTCGCTATCTTTTTTTCTGTTTTGTCTCATATGTATTGTAATCCTACACTAAGATGTGATTAACGATATCTTTTTCATCATAATAAATAATAATGGCTCTTTGACGGGTGCTTGACTTATACAAGGGACTCGGACTTGGCGTCATATCGTTTACCGGACGAAAATATGAAGATGTGGCCGACATTTTGCGCGGCTGTGATTTGGTTTTGGATGGCGCATATGAACAAGATAAGCCTGATAAAGCACGCAGATTGTTGGGCTCTGCCAATCAAAGAATTCTGCTTTTAACAGACAGATATAGAAATGCGGTCAACTGGTTCAAATCGATCGGAACAAAAGCAGTAGAAGTCCATGTCGGGAATATAATTCTAGCCAACGGGGATGCGATTTAGAGTAGCAGTCAGATTGTTTGGCACCATGGCGTGTGCTTGGCATAGACGAGAGCGGCGTCGCCTCGCTCCGCCGCGACAAGCACACGCCACGTAAACTTAACCAAACTGAAATACGGAAAAGCGGAGTGCTGACGGAAGCGGAGTCGCCCGCTGAACCGCTTGGGCGATCTTCCGCTTTCACCGTCACACATTTTCCGTTTTTT
>CASEHS010000036.1 GCA_949287815.1 uncultured Bacillota bacterium
ACGGACTACTTAGGGAATTTTATCCAAAGGGAAGAAACCTTTCCCGAGTGAGCCCTGCGACATTAAAAAAGAACCTGGCGTTAATCAACGCCAGGCCCAAAAAAGTTTTGCATTACTATACTCCGCAAGATTTATTCGAACTAAATCTTTTCAACTGTTGCACTTAGTTTGACAATTCATCTTGATGAGGTTAATATTAATATCACCATTATTACAATCAGCAATTAAGACTTTTTCACCGCCATCTTTGTCAACTAAATTGCTTTCACCTTTTTTGATCGATATTTTTATAGTATAATCATCCCAACCGCCTATAACAGAGCCTTTAATATTTCCGTTTTTAGCGGTTAAGTTTATAATTTCCCCGGCTGAAAGTTTTTCAAATTCCACATTGCCGCCATTAGAATTAAGTGAAATGTTTTCTTTAACTTCAAGTTCGGTGACCTTAATTTTTTCATTTGTTGTTGTAACGGTTAAATTATTTAAAAGTTTGTTTGGAATTTCAAGTTTAATTGTTCGATATTTCTTGTTTGCTTTTGTTCCGATGTAATCTGTCCAATTTTTATCAAAAACAAGAGTCATATTTAATATTCCATTTGTATTTGAAATATCATAATATTCTTTTTCGCTTTCAAAATAATCTATATGAATTTGATTATCGGGGGATGCGGTTACTTCTACTTCTCGGTCTGAAACATCTAAAATAACACTATTGAAAATCAATTCTTCAGACGAAAAAGTTTTATTAATAAATGTGCCGCTATTGCTACAACCACTAAACATTAAAAACGCAAAAGAAAGAATAACCATTAAAACTATTACCGATTTTTTCATTATAAATCTCCTTTTTAAAATTATTTGACTAACGTACATTTTCTTGATAAATAAGTATAAACCTTTGTGTTACACAAAGGTCAAGGAGATTTAATAAAAAAGTGGAAAAATTATTTTCTATTAGCAGAACGGCAAAAATAGTTAATATGACAACCGAAACATTGCGCTATTATGATCGCATTGGTTTGGTTCATCCGTCTAAAATAGACAAATGGAGTAAATATCGTTATTATTCGGAAAAGGATATTGTAAAACTAAACACCATTCATTCATTAAGTTGTATGGAAATTCCTCTTAAAGAAATAAAACGATTAATAGAATTGAATAGTATAGAGGAAATTGTAGAATTTTTACAAGATGCTTTGATTCGTGCAGATAAAAAAATATCCGAATTACATGAAGCTAAGCAACGTATTCTTCGTGCAAAAGATTTTTATGAGAGTAAAATAGGGGAAAAATCAAAACAAAATTTATTTATACGCAAAATGCCGAAACGGACGATATTACTTTCGGATAAACTGAGTCAACCGACAATCGATAATTTATGGAACTATCATCGGCATTTTTATTTGCAAATAGGGGAAAGCGAAAAAGAAAAGTTTGAGTTTGAAGATATAGCAGGTATTTATGAAGCAAGTAATTTGAAGCGGTTATTTACTGTTTGTAAAAAATATTCAGCCATAGAGAATCTTATAGAGTTGCAGGAAGGTAATTATTTATGTGCAGAGTGTACAGAAGATGATTGTAATGAGGTTTTGCAAATTTTAATTAATACAGCAAAACTTCAATATTTTACTGATACAAAGTTTATCGTTCGTCTTATTGTTCTTACGGGTATACTTCAATGGAAATATGAAATACAAATTTTAATTCAAGATAACAGACTGCAAATAGGGGATGTCGAACGATAAAAAAACAAATAAATATTTGCTTAAATTCTGTAAATAAAAAAGTAAATCCGAACAGCTTTGAAAAAACTGTTCGGATTAAAACTTGTTTGGTGCACCTTCAGGGACTCGAACCCGGGACCCACTGATTAAGAGTCAGTTGCTCTACCAACTGAGCTAAAGGTGCAAAATTTGGTGATCCATCCGCGATTCGAACGCGGGACACCGTGATTAAAAGTCACGTGCTCTGCCAACTGAGCTAATGGACCATATTAATTATTGATTGGCTGGGGTGGCAAGATTCGAACTTACGAAATGCCGGAATCAAAATCCGGTGCCTTACCGCTTGGCTACACCCCAATAAAAATTTTATGGGGCGGGCGACGGGAATCGAACCCACGACCTCCAGGGCCACAATCTGGCGCTCTAACCAACTGAGCTACACCCGCCATAAAATTTGGCGCGCCTGAAGAGATTCGAACTCCTGACAAGGCCATTGCTCTATCCTACTGAGCTACAGGCGCATATCACAGGCACTCTTCGGAAAAAATTTTGGAGCGGGTGATGGGAATCGGACCCACGCAGCCAGCTTGGAAGGCTGGAATTCTACCATTGAACTACACCCGCATTCACAACGCTAAAAGATTATATCAAAAACATACCTGCATTGTCAATCAAAATTCGACGGTTTTCTTTGTTTTTTAAAAAAAATTTGTTTTTTCAGGAATATGCATTTTTCAGAAAAAAAATAAGTTTCAAGAAGACAAAACGATCCCATAAAAGGCTTTTCAAACAGGCTATGCAGGAAATTTTAAATGAAAAGTTGTTTTTCTCTTTTCAAAAAGTTTGAAAAATGATACAATATAAATATGTGTGAAGTACTTGCCCCTGCGGGGAATGAACAATCTTTTTATGCGGCGGTGCATTCCGGAGCGGATGCGGTATATCTGGGGCTTACGGATTTTTCGGCGAGAAGGTCGGCGAAAAATTTCTCGTTGGAAAATCTGAAAAGTTATCTCGATTATGCGCATATTCTGGGTGTAAAAGTGTATGTGGCTTTGAATACGCTCGTTAAAAATGAAGAACTCGGGCGTTTTTTTTCATGTGCTGTCGGGGCATGGAACGCCGGAGCTGATGCGCTTATTATACAGGATATTTTTCTCGGAGCTGCGTTGAAGAAAAAATATAGTGAAATAATCTTACATCTTTCCACACAGGCGGGAGTTTGTAATGAGTATGGGGCGAAACTTGCAAAAAGATACGGCTTTGAACGGGTGATACTTGCAAGAGAAACTCCTCTCGAATCTATCCGTAAGATTACTTCAATTATTGAAACGGAAGTCTTTGTTCAAGGGGCAATGTGTACCTGTTTTTCTGGTCAGTGCCGTTTTTCCGCAGTTGCGGGGGGAAACAGCGGGAACAGGGGATTATGTAAGCAGCCTTGCAGAAAAAAATATAAGATAGACCGCTATGGCTATGAGGAGCTTTCTTATAAACTTTCACTTTCTGATCTTTGCCTCGGGCAGGATTTACAGAAATTGATTGCGGCAGGAGTATCATCGTTTAAGATCGAAGGCAGAATGCGCTCTGCGGCTTATGTGGGGGCGGCGGTATCTTATTATAAAAATCTTTTATCCGAAAAGAGTTGTGGTTCTGATTTTTCGGAGCTTAAACGCTCTTATAACCGCGGAAACTATACTCGGGGTTATTTATACGGGCAGGACAAAACGCTTATTTTTGACAAAATACAAGGGCATACGGGAGAGCAGATCGGAGAAGTTGCTTCCGTATGTAAAGACGGCAAGGTATTTATAAGATCAAAATATGTTCCTTGTGAAGGTGACGGATTTAAGATCCTCAGAAAAGGTGTTGAAGTAGGCGGAACTACTTGGTCGGCTAATTGTAAATCGGAAAAAGGAGGGTTTTATCTTCCGAGAGGAAAGTTTCAGGTGGGTGATACTGTATGCCTTACTTTGGATACTGCGTTTGCGGATAAAGTTTCAAAACGCCGTAAAAAAATAAAATTATTGCTGGATTATACTTTAAAAGAGGGAGAAAAAGCGGAAGTACGTGTTCACGGTCCTTTCGGAGAAAGAGTGTTTTTCTCTGAGTTTGTTGTTGAAAATGCAAACAGCTGTGCTTTTTCGGAAAAAGATATCGAAAGTTGTTTTTGTAAAACAGATACAAAACCTTTTGAAATTGTATTCGGCAAGCACATTGTAGGTGAGAATATTTTTGTAGTCCGTTCTGCGCTGAATGCGTTCCGCCGTGATGTATTTGACGAAATATATAAAATGCTTGTTCCGCGCCGCGAACAGATTTCTGATACGGAGGAAATGCCGTTTTCAATTCCTTTCGAAAAGGGGATTTCTCGATCGGAAAAACAGAATAAAATTGTCGTGATAGACGATGATTTCAGTAAAAGTTGTTATAAGGGACAGCGTTTTTCCATAGCGGTATATGCTCCGCACGATTATAGGAATGCCGAGTCTGTCAAAAAATTCCTCGCTGATTCAAAAGACCTGGCTGATAAAAAATATTTATATCTTCCCGCATATGTGACGGATGAGGATTTAAAAGCGGTCAATAATTTGCTGGATTTGTTTGACGGTATATATGCGGACGGAGTTTTTGCTCTTGAATACTGCCGCGAAAAAGGTAAGCCTTTGTTTGGCGGCTTGGGAATGAATGTTTTTAACTATGCGGATGTGGCAGCATTGAAAGAAGAAGGGGTTAATGATTACGCGGTTTCTTGGGAACTTTCTGCGCGTGAAAATGAACCTTTCGGACAAGTTTACCGTTTTTCGGGCGGAAGCATGAAAATCATGGAGTTAGGACATTGTCCGTTCGGCAGGAATTGCAAAACCTGCGATAAGCGTAAAAGTTACTCTTTGACGGATGAGGGCGGCAGAGTGTTCCCGCTTTTCAGGTATGAAAATTCGGTGTGTCGCTTTGAAGTGTTTAATAGTGCTTTGCTGGTTACGGAAAAAACGGGGCAGGATCTATTTGATTTCAGATTGCTTACTGATGATCAGATCATTGCGTATTTAACAAAATCCGGTAAGGAATTAAAGCAAAGTATAAGTAATTATACGTCAGGGCTTACGCAGACGGGAGTGCGTTAAACGTGAATTCGGGAAATACTGAGTTTCGGGTGAGGTGTGTATGGATAAAAAGGTGATGGAAAAACTCGAACTGAATAAAATTCTTAAAGAAGTATCTTCTTTTTGCGTGCTTGGCGCATCGGCTCTGAAAATACAATCAGAGATACCGCAAACAGAGTTAAAAAAAGCAAAAGAAGTACTCGATCTTACAACAGAGGCGGATCTTTTATTGTTCAGATACGGTGTGGGAAAAGTGGAGTGTTTTCCTCAAATCACAGACGAAACGGAACGCGCGGCAAAGGGGGCAACGCTTTCTTGCGGAGAACTTCTTGCGGCGGCGGCGCTTTTACGGTCTGCAAGGATCGCCTATACTTCGGTAAACGCTGTTTCGGATGATCGGCTCGTGCTTACGAAAGAACTTGTGTCCCGAATTTATTTTGATCGGCAGTTGGAAGAGGATATTCTTTCAAAAATCTTGTCGGACGAAGAAATCAGCGATACGGCAAGTGATGAACTTTACAGGATCAGACGCGAAATGCGCCAACTGAACGAGCGGATAAGAAATAAGCTTTCGGAATACCTCACGGGGGAACACGCTGGCTTTTTGCAGGAAAACATAGTGACGATGAGGGACAACCGCTATGTTTTGCCGGTCCGTGCCGAATATAAATCTCGGGTCCGCGGTTTTGTGCATGATCGTTCGGGCAGCGGTGCTACATTTTTTATTGAGCCAGAATATATATTGGAAATGAATAACGAGCTGCGTGAACTGATGAGCGCGGAGAAGGAAGAAATAGAGCGTATTCTTTCTGCTTTATCGCGAAGAGTGGGCGCAATGTCTGCAAGGCTTATGTCCGATTTGGATGTTTTGTGTGAATTGGATGTGGCATACGCCAAAGCGGAGTATTCTTATAAAAATAAATGTATCAGACCTTTATTGAGCGGAAAAGGTGAGATCGATATCCGTAAAGGTCGGCATCCTTTGCTGGATCCTGTAAAAGCGGTACCCGTATCGGTAGCACTTGGTTCTGATTACAGATTGTTGCTTGTGTCCGGTCCGAATACGGGCGGTAAGACGGTGACCCTTAAAATGTGCGGATTGTTTTGCATGATGGCTTGTTGTGGGGTTTTTATTCCTGCGGCGGAAGGCAGTACTGTTTCGGTGTTTGCAAAAATATTCTGCGATATAGGCGATGCGCAGAGCATCGAGGAAAATTTATCGACCTTTTCTTCGCATGTCCGCAACGTAATAGAGATCACGGACAATGCGGATGAAAACAGCCTGGTTCTGATAGACGAACTGGGCGGCGGTACAGATCCCGAAGAAGGTCAGGCTATCGCCAAGGCGGTGGTTTCTGCGCTTTTGAAAATGGGGTGCAAAGGAATCATTACTACGCATTATACGTCATTAAAAGAATTTGCTTATAGTCGGGACGGAATAGAGAATGCGTGTATGGAATTTGATATGAACACGTTACAGCCGCTCTATCGGGTGAATATAGGTGTGCCCGGGAGTAGTAATGCTATTGCCATTTCGCGCCGTTTGGGGCTTTCTGAGGGCATTTTAAACGAGGCATTGCATAACCTTTCGGACGGTGCGCAGAAATTTGAAAATATTCTCCGTACGGCGGAAGCAAGCAGGATCGAAGCGGACGAAGCGAAGCACGAAGCGGAAAAATTGAAGGAAGAATGGGCGGCAAAACTTTCTGAGGTAAATGCTGAGCGCGAGAAGTTAAAAAAGGAAAAAGAAAAGTTGTTTTTATCGGCAAAAGTGGAGAGCCGGCGTATTGTCAATGAAAAGACAGCTGCGGCCGAAGACTTGCTTGAGGAAATTGAAAAAATTGCGAAATCTCAGGAAATTACGGAAGCTGATCTGATCCGTGCCAGAACTCTGAAAAACAAGATTGCGGATAAAGCGTACGATCTTGAAGCGGAGGAATCTGTGTCGCCTAGAAAACCCGTGGATGCAAATTCTCTTAAAGAAGGCGACAGGGTGTTTGTTTCCAATATGCAGAGCGAAGGAGTTGTTCTGTCTGTAAATCCGAGAAAGAAAGAAGCGCAGGTGCTGTGCGGAAATATACGTATGAACGTAAAAATTTCCGATCTTGGCGGCGTTGCTTCAAAAAGTAAAAAACAAAAAGACGCCGGAGTCAAAGTGGTTAAAAATATCACTTCCGGAATTGGCGGTGCTGTGAAAACGGAAATCAATCTCCTGGGCAAAACTGTATCGGAGGCGGTGCAGGAAGTGGATATGTTTCTCGATCAGGCAGTGCTCAGCGGCTTGGATGAGGTTAAAATCATTCACGGGATCGGTATGGGGAAATTGAAAGAAGGGATAAGGAATCATCTTAGAACTCATAAAAATGTGGCTGAATTCCGTTCCGGACGATACGGAGAGGGGGAAACGGGGGTTACGATCGTCAAACTAAAATAGAAAATGGGGCGTTTTGCTTTTCATATTTGACCTTGATTCGGAATATATTTTAAGAGAATATTGCGTTTTTCGCAAAGAAATTCCGAAAAGAGGTAAACTAAATGAAGAATTCGCTCAGAATGAACATTGTAACCAATCTGATACTTTTTCTTGTAGTGGTGGCGGTCGGGGCGGTTTGTTTCTTTCCGTTAGGTGTTTCAACCGCAGGCAAATTAAGTGATCGCGTGTACTACGGCGGGGATCGGGAAAGTTCTTATGTATCCCTGATGTTCAATGTTTATGGGGGCGATGATTATTTGCCGTCTATACTTGATACATTGGATAAATACGAAGTAAAGGCGACGTTCTTTTTTGGTGGATGCTGGGCGGACGATCATGGCGGAACGGTGAAGGAAATCGCAGACAGAGGACATGAAATCGCCAATCACGGATATTTCCATAAAGATCAGGATAAACTTTCTTTTGAGGCAAATAAGGCAGAAATAGAAACGTGCGGTGCGCTATTAAAAACTTTGACGGGCAGGGATATTCTCCTGTTTGCTCCGCCTTCGGGTGCGTATTCGGAAAAGACGGTGGATGCGGCGGACGTTTTAGGTTATAAAGTGATCATGTGGTCGAAAGATACGATTGACTGGCGCGATAAGGATGAAAATCTGATTTACAAGCGCGCAACCGAAAACGTGAAGAGTGGGGATCTGATACTTATGCATCCTACGGAATGTACGGCAAAGGCTTTGGATGCGGTGTTGCAGCGGTATAAGGATCTGGAATTGAAACAGGTTCCCGTATCAGTGAATATAGGTACGCAACAAATCTGATTTTGAAAAATCAGTATGCAAAAAATAAAAACAACCCGTATGAACGGGGCAAGATACGAAAGGAGAAAAAATGACTTACAGTAAAAAATTTGACAGCGGACTCAGGCTTATAGTAAAGAAAATCGACGGGTTATTGTCGGTCAGTTTCGGAGTGCTGGTGGGGACGGGGTCCTGCTTTGAAACAGAAGAAGAAAACGGGATTTCTCATTTTATCGAGCATATGCTGTTTAAGGGTACGAAGAAGAGAAACGCCTTTGAAATATCCGATGCGATGGATCGGATCGGTGCGCAGGTGAACGCTTTTACTTCTAAGGATATAACTTGTTATTATTCCAAATCTACTTCCGATCATGCAGGGGAAGCGTTTGAAATTCTTTCCGATTTTTTCCTGCATTCGGTTTTTCCGGAAGAAGAAATAGCTAGGGAAAAAGGGGTCGTTCTTGAAGAGATTTCCATGACGGAAGATACGCCCGACGATCTGTGTCTCGACGTTCTTGCGCAGGCATATTTCGGGGATGAAGGGTATGGCAGACCGATCCTCGGAAGTTCGGAAAACGTCTCTTCTTTTACAAAATCAGATATAGAAAAATATATTCACGAGCGGTATAATCCCGAAAATATAGTGATCTCTTTTGCGGGCAATATCGATGAAAAATATGCGGAAGAACTTGTGGAAAAATATTTTGAAAGAGAAATGCAAAAGCGTGCTTTCGTTCCGAGAGGAAAGAAGATATCACTAAAAGGTGCAAATCTTTTCCGTAAAAAAGATATTGAGCAAGCGCATATTGCATTGGCTTATCCCTCGCTGCCTCGCGATCATAAACTGAGCGATGCTGTACAAATTGTAAATACCGTTTTAGGCGGAGGAATGAGTTCGAGATTGTTTCAGACAGTCAGGGAAAAATTGGGGCTTGCCTATTCGGTGTTTTCGTATGTTTCCACATTTGAAGAGGGGGGATTGCTTACCGTATATGCCGGCGTAAATCCGAAAAACACAAAGAAAGCGGTGGATGAAATTCTTCGCTGTATCGATGATTTGAAAAAGGATTGTATTACAAAAGATGAGTTTGAAAGGGGTAAGGAGCAGGTAAAATCTTCACTGATCCTTGCTCAGGAAAACACTGCTTCTCAAATGATTCTGTACGGAAAGGAAATGCTGTTTAAGAACGAAGTGTTTGATTTTTCGGCGAGGATCGGTAAGATAGATTCATTGACTTTATCCGATTGTGAAAGGGCGATCTCGATGAATTTTGATGAAAAATATCGGGCAAGCAGTATAATCGGTAAAGTGGACAGGCCGCTTACCTTTTAAATAAAACAGCCGCAGGACAAACCTGCGGCTGCCTGTTTTTTACAATTATTTATAAAATTGAAGAGGTTGCAAGGTATTATGTCACGCATAATATGCGGTTTTGAGCCGTTTTTTCAGATAACAAGCAGAGTGTTGGTTCTTGGAAGTTTTCCTTCTGTGAAGAGTCGGGATATCGGTTTCTATTACGGAAATCCGCAAAACAGATTTTGGAAAGTTCTTTCGGAATATTTCGGTGAAAGTGCGGGAACATTGGTAAACGAAAAGAAAGATTTTTTGCAAAAGCATGGCGTTGCGCTTTGGGATGTGGTTTATGAATGTGAAATTCAAGGATCTTCTGATGCTTCTATCCGAAAGTATATACGGGCAGACGTGGAAAAAGTCATAAAGGAAAGTTCTGTTGAATTGGTTCTTTTAAACGGTGTTACGGCAAAGAAAATCTATCTTGAAGGACAGGTGGAAAACGTTCCTTATTTATTGATGCCGTCCACAAGTCCCGCAAATCCTCGGTTTGATAAATCGATCTGGTTTGGCGCTTTGGATACGGTTTTTGCTAAAAAATAAAAGTCGAAAAAAATTGAAAAAATAATTTAGCAAAGTTTAAGTTGTGATAAAAATTGCTTAAAATTTTGTTAAAATTTTTATTTTTAATATATTTACTTTTTACATATTTTAGGAGTTAAAAATGTTTACATACGAAGAGATCATCGCTTCGCTTTCAGAGTATAAAGATGAAAAATTCAGGGTGTTTAACGAGCGGATCGTAAATATAAAAAGCGGCAGCAGTATCGGTGTAAGAACGCCGCAGTTGCGAAAATATGCAAAGAAATTGGTTGGGCAAAGCGACTTTTCTTTTGAAACATTATTTTCTTTTCCGAACGACTTATATGAGATCAGATTGCTGAAATGTCTTTGTGTCGGGTATGCGCGGCTACCCTTTGAAGAGTGGCTTTCCGAAGTGGAAAAATGTCTGCCCGTTTTGGACGGTTGGGCTGTTTGCGATTTGTTTTGTTCTACGCTGAAACGGGTAAAAAAGTACAGGAAAGAGTTTTTGCCGTTGATCGAAAAATGTATTGCAGACGGGAGAGAATTTTATCAGCGTTTCGGGTATGTTATGTTGCTCGGTTGCTATATGGAAAAAGAATATCTTCCGTTCATTTTTGAAAAACTGGAAATTGCCGACGTGAGCAAATATTATGTACATATGGGAGCGGCGTGGTTGATTGCGGAAGTGCTCGTGAAATATTATGAGGACGGTGTAAATTATCTGAAAATTTGTCCGCTTGGTAAAGAAACCGTCAATAAGGCTATACAGAAAGCGCGGGAAAGTTACAGGTTGAACGAAACGCAAAAAAATTATCTGAAACTTTTGAAAAAGTGATGAAAAATTTTTAAGGATATGGTAAAATAATAAAAGGCAGTACGAAAATGCGGAAAAAAGAAAGAGGACTGCCTGAAAATCGCAGATATCTTTTCTGCGGTTAGTATCGGACGGAGAGAACAATGGACATCTTAAAGAAGTTGACGGAAGAATTTCCTTCTATCAGGGAAGACAGAGCAAAGAACATTATTGATTTGATCGATGAGGGAAATACGATCCCTTTCATTGCGCGTTATCGTAAAGAGATGACGGGCAGTTGCGACGATCAGGTGTTGCGTGAATTCAGCGACAGACTGACGTATCTTCGTAATCTTGAAAAGAGAAAGGAAGATGTGTCAAAATCGATCACGGATCAGGGCAAAATGACGGACGAAATTGCTGCTGCGCTTTCTGCTGCAACAACGCTGACCGAAGTGGAGGATATTTATCGTCCTTTCAAACAAAAGAAAAAAACTCGCGCAAGTGTTGCGATCGAGCGTGGTTTACAACCTCTTGCAGATCTTATTCTGGCACAGGATAAAAATCTAAATGTCCGTGTCGAAGCGGAAAAATATGTAGACGAAGAAAAGGGCGTTCCCACTGTTGACGATGCCATTGCGGGCGCGAAAGATATTATCGCAGAGATCATTTCTGATGATGCCAATATTCGTAAGAAACTTCGTAATCTGTTTACCAGCAACGGCGAAATTGTTACGAAGCTGATCGATAAAGAGAAAGAAGAAAAATCAGCGGAAAAGAAGGGCTGTGATACTTATGAAATGTACGCGGATTACAGCGAACTCGTTGCGGAAATAAAAAGCCACCGCGTTTTGGCGATCAACCGTGGAGAAAAGGAAGGCTTCCTGAAAGTTAAACTCGTCTTTAATGAAGAGATCGCAAAGCGTATCACTTGCGCGCCGTATCTGAAAGACGGCGGAGAAAGTACCGAGCTTGTCCGCGAAGCAGGCGAAGACGCATACGATCGCCTTATTTATCCTTCTGTCGAGCGCGAGGTTCGTGCGGCGCTTACAGAGAGCGCAAGCGAGCAGGCAATAAAAATGTTTGAAGTAAACCTGCGTCCGCTTCTTTTGCAGCCGCCCGTAAAGGACAAAATCACCTTAGGGCTTGACCCTGCATACAGGACAGGCTGTAAAATAGCGGTTGTTGACGGTACAGGTAAAGTATTGGACAAAACGGTTGTTTATCCGACGCCCGGCCCTAAGCAGAATATCGATGCGGCAAAAGTAGAACTGAAAAAACTGATCGAAAAATACGGCGTTGAAGTTATTTCCATCGGTAACGGTACGGCATCAAAGGAAAGCGAAATTTTTGTTGCTGATCTTATCAAAGAGATCAAAGAGGAAACAAGCAGAGAAGTTGCTTATGTAGTAGTCAGCGAGGCGGGAGCGTCCGTATACTCGGCGAGCCCTCTCGGAGCGGAAGAATTTCCCGATTATGACGTTGCGGAGCGCAGTGCGGTTTCCATTGCTCGCAGGTTGCAGGATCCTTTGGCGGAACTCATCAAAATCGATCCGAAATCCATCGGTGTCGGACAGTATCAGCACGATATGGATAAAAAGCGTCTGGACAGCGTATTGTCGGGTGTTTTGGAAGACTGTGTAAACAGCGTCGGTGTCGATTTGAATACGGCAAGCGTTTCGCTTCTTAAATATGTTGCGGGACTGAATGCAGGTATTGCAAAAAATATCGTAAGTTACCGTGAAACGAACGGGAAATTCCGTTCAAGAAAAGAAATTTTAAAAGTTCCTAAACTCGGAGAGAAGGCGTTTACGCAGTGCGCAGGCTTTTTGCGTATACCTGGCGGTGACAATATTCTGGACAATACGGCAGTCCATCCCGAATCCTATGCGGCAGCAGAGAAACTTCTTGCGCTTTTCGGGTATTCTGACGATAACGTGAAGGCGGGCGGAATTTCTGATCTTGCTTTAAAAGTAAAAGAATACGGAGAAGGTAAGGCGGCGGAAGCGGCGGGAATGGATATTCCTACAATGAAAGACGTTGTGGCTGAACTTGTAAAACCGGGCAGAGATATCCGTGACGCATTGCCGAGCCCTGTTCTCAGAAAGGACATTATGGATATCAAAGATCTTGCCGCAGGTATGGAATTGACGGGTACGGTTCGTAATGTAGTAGACTTTGGCGCGTTTGTCGATATCGGTGTGCATCAGGACGGATTGGTGCATATTTCGGAGATCACAGACCGTTATATCAAGCACCCTTCGGATGTACTGAAAGTGGGGCAGAGCGTTACGGTGTGGGTCAAAGACGTGGACGTGAAGAAGAACCGTATAGCGCTTACAATGAAAAAACCTCGTGCGAAAGCAAACTGATTTCTTAAAAGCATTGACACTTAAATATATATTTAGTAAAATAAGTATAAGCGTTAAAAAAATGAGCGCATACGAACGAATATTCGGAGGGAAATAATTATGTACGAAAAAGTAAGAGAGATGCTCGCAAAACAATTGAATCTTTCGGTGGATAAGATCACCCGTGAAAGCGATGTGGTCAAAGATTTGGGTGCGGATTCGCTGGACGTGGTTGAACTTTTAATTTCTTTGGAAGATGAATACGGGATTTCTATTCCCGAAGATGATATCGTCAATGTAAAAACGGTGGGCGATATTGTAGAAATGATCGAACGACTCAATAAGTAATTTGACTGATGTCAGAAAGATATTGAGGGAAAAATAAAGTTTAGACACCCGACAAAACAGTCGGGTGTTTTATTCAACGACAGATTTTTCTGTTTTAAATGAATTTTTTATAGATAATGGGGTTAGGGGAAAATATGAACACACAAAAAGGTGTTATCCTTATTTTGATAGACGGAATGCGCGCGGATGCGTTTATGACCTGTTCAAATGATTATGCGCAGAAATTATTAAAAGAAAGTGCATATACTTTAGAGGCTAAAACGGTATTGCCGTCGGTTACGCTACCTTGCCATATGTCACTTTTTCTGAGTGTTCCGCCCGAGCGTCACGGGGTTCTCACGAATACATATGTGCCGCAGGTTCGTCCTGTCGACGGGTTGTGTGAAAGGCTGAATTTTGCTGGTAAAAAGTGCGCTTTCTTTTATAACTGGGAGCAGTTGCGTGATCTGTCCCGTCCCGGAATGATGTCTGTTTCTTTTATGTGCAGTGAAACAAAAGAAGCGGAAACGGACAGAACGGTTACGGATTGTGCGATTGCCTGTATTGAAAAATATAAACCTGATTTTACGTTTTTATATCTTGGAGAAACGGATGATGCGGGGCACAGATTCGGCTGGATGTCCGAAGAATATCTTTGCCGACTCTCAGCCGCTCTCGATTGCGTGAAAGAGGTCGTGGAAAAATTCGGAAACGGTTATACGGTTATACTTTGTGCCGATCACGGCGGACACGATCGTACGCACGGATCAGATATGAAAGAGGATGTTACGATCCCTGTGATCATGCGCGGAGATATGTTTGCTAAGGGACAAGAATTGAATGAAGTATCTATTCTTGATATCGCGCCTACAATAGCGGATCTGATGGGGGCTACACCTGCTTCAGAATGGGAAGGAAAAAGTCTGATCGATCATGGTAACAGCGGAAAAATCAGATCATGATAGAAATTTTTGTAAATAGATAAAAATCGATGCAGAGGAAAAATGCGTGTATAAACTTGTAATGGGTTTAACGGATCACGGCGAATCCGTACAGGAACAGACCCGAGTGATGAAAGAAACAGGATGGGAAGGTGCTTTTTCTGTCTGGAATGAAAATGCAGATAACCGCGGGACAGCCCGTTTCATCAAAGATGCGGGTTTATACTATCAGTCCGTGCACGCGCCGTTTTTAGATATTTATTTGTTGTGGGAAAGCAAGGAAGAAGGACAAAAAGAACTGGAACGTCAAAAAAGATGTCTGAGAGAATGTGCGGATTTTGGCGTAGATCTTGTCGTAGAACACGCAATTATCGGAATGGAGAGGAATACTCCTACACAAATGGGGGTAGACAGGTTCGGAGAACTTTTTGAATTTGCGGAAAAACTCGGAATAACGATCGCCCTCGAAAATACCGAAGGCGAAGTATATCTTGAAAAACTTTTTGAGGTATACGGTTCACGTAAAAATGTGAAGTTCTGTATCGATACGGGTCATGAAATGTGTTATAACGGCGGGGCAGATCTTATCGGGAAATATGCGGATAAGGTCGTAGCGACGCACCTTAATGATAACCTCGGGCAGAGCGGCGAAAAAATTGTCTGGACGGATGATCTTCATCTTCTGCCTTTTGAGGGTAAAGCTGATTGGCAAGGTATTGTCCGAAGGCTGAAAAAAGCAGGATATAAAGGGGATTTTACGTTTGAACTGAAAACGAGGCGAATTCCGGGAAGAACAGAAAACGAGCGTTATGCAAGGATAAGTTTTGAAGAATTTTCCGCGGATGCGTTTTCCAGGGCAAAGAAAATAAAAGAAATGTTTTTAAAAGCAGAAATTTAATTTAGTAAAAATAAGGCGCGGCAGATAAAAGACTGCCGCGCCTAATCGTATAAATCTTTAAGCCCGCAGTCGCAAAATGCGACTGCGGGCTTAATACTGGTTTAATTATTTTAACCAAAGCAGAAAATTATTTTATATAAATTTTCGTGCAGCGAACTTTTCCTCCGAGGATTTCGGCAAGAGAGTATTTTGCGTTTGCGATCAGAACTTTCGTGCCTTGTGCGGCGGCATCTTTTATGTATTCAAGTTTTGCTTTTGCGCCGTTTGCACCTTTTCGGGAAGCCCCGTCACAGCATTTTTTCGCTTCCTCGATATTTGCAATGAGTTCAAGGTCGTCTTTACCGCAAATTTCTTCGATCAGGCTTTCCGGGTTGTGCGGATCGGAATAAATACCGTCCACACTTGTGAGAATAAGCAATGTTCTGGCGTGGACGAGGCAAGCGACCTGTGCAGCCGTTTCATCGTTATCCACACATTCGTAAACTTTGCTGTGTGATTTGGAAAGGGCGGCAATTTCCATTCTTCTGTTTTCGGAGTCGGAAACCGCGTCGTTGTAGTTTATGATAGGGATAGCGTTCTGATCTTTACAGCGAAGCAGCATTTTGCGAAGATGTTCGCGCTTGATCTCGTCGTTAAAATGGTGATGCTCTACGAGAATTTGGCGAACGGAATATTTACTGTCGACAAACTGACGGTATGTTTGCATAAGAATGGTTTGACCTTGTGCGGCATAATCGGTTTTTGCGTCTTCTGATTCGGGGAGTTCGCTTCCTGCACGCATCATATAATCCAGTCTTCCGATTTCCGTTGCACCGCTGGAAATCCACACGTAGCCCGGTTTAAGTTCGCGTGATAACCTTGCAACGCGCGTGTAGTCTATCATATTATCTTTTTTATCGATCAACGCCATAGAGCCGATTTTACCGACCAGTTCCACATCAAAATTCATGTTATAACTCCTAAAAGTGCGTATGTTCCTTTGTTTTTTGCTTATACTGTACATAACTGAAATAAGTAATTCTATTATAAAGGGAAATTTATGAAAAATCAATCAAAAAGAGGGGCTGGCAATCTGATTCGTAAAGGATTATTAGTTCTTTTAATTCTTTTTACAATGTTATTGGGCGGATTGATCGTAGGTTGTGAACCGGAAAATCTGTCATCACTTTCTGAATTTGCACAGGTGCACGCTTGTGAATATGAATGCGTAAAGGCAAGATTGCAAAATCAGGATCTTTTAAAAGACTATAAGTCCATCCTTATCGATCTGTTTACAGACGGGAAATTTCTTCTGACAGTTCGCCCGAACAAAGGGAAAGAAAAAACTTTGGAAGGAAAGTATACAATGAAAGACGAAGATATCTTGTTTGAAACGGATTTTTTCGGTAGTGAACCGTTGACAGCCAAAAAGACAAAGGAAGGTTTTATAATACAGAAATCTCTGGGCGGTAGGTTACTTTTCTTTGAATTTCAGGTCGCTATATGATTTAATTGAATACGGACAACTAATTCGCAGTTGTCCGTATTTTTATTTATTATTCATGTGGGTGTGAAAAAATTTGTTGCGGTATTTTGTCGGGGTAATTCCCTCGTGGTATTTAAAAAATTTTACAAACGAATTGTCGTCTTGAAAGCCACAGGCGTCAGCAATTTCATTTATAGGGCAATCGGTGTTCAGTAAAACAGATTTAATATAGGAAATGCGCTGATTGGTTATACCTGTTTTTAAATCAGTACCAAATTCGCTTTTGTAAATTCTCGAAAGGTAATCTCCGTTGTAGCCGAAATACCTGGCAAGTTCTGTTACAGTAATATTTCTATTGGAATTGATACGGATATATTCAGAAGTTTCGTAAGCAAGTTTATTGTGAAATTCGGGAACAGTAAAAGCGGTAAGTAAAAATTCGGCGAGGAACAGTTCTGCAAGGGTAGGATTCTCTTTTTGAAGATGTAAAATTTCTTTCATTTTGCGCTCAGTCAAAGTTTTATCGGGCAAAAATTGCTTCGGAACAGAGAAAAAATCAATTTGATCGCAATAAAAATGCAGCCAATAAAACGCGGTATGTCCAAAATTTACTTTTGTACCGCCGTGTTCATGATGCGGAGAAAGAAGAAGTGTTTCACCCGGTTTCAGAAGGTAATGTTTGTCATCTTCGCGAATAAAGATTTCTCCGGCCATCACATAAATAATTTCAAAACTGTCAATGGTAACGGTCGGGTGAATCCATTCCCCGTGAAAGTCAAAAAGTCCCATGTTTGAAAATTGAAGTTTTATATTTTCGTTGAGAGTAATCATGTCGGATTTTTTCACCTGATCGTGTATTTTTGCATTGTTTCGATCAAAAAAATTATAGTATAATAGGGAGGAAAAATCAAGGGGGGGGGTGAAATAAAAAATGGATAACAATTTAAATGTTTCGTTTCGTCAGGTCGATTTCGGTGAGGGATTTTGGAAAAACAGATATGAATTGAATAAAGAAGTTTCTGTTAATTGTGTAAGGGATATTTTCGAAAAAACGGGAAGATTTGATGCGCTGCGGTTCAATTTTTTAAAAAACGGAAAGAGACCTCACTTTTTTTATGATTCGGATGTCGCTAAATGGATTGAAGCAGTGGGTTATATTGCTGAAAAGGACGGGGAAAGCATGGCTGAAAATGAGAGGTTGATCGATGAGATTGCGAACTGTATGGAAGCGGCTCAACGTGAGGACGGATATTTGAATTCAACGGTACAACAAATTTGTCCTGAACAGAAGTTCAAAGACAGGAGCAATCACGAGTTGTATTGTGCGGGACATTTGATCGAAGCGGCGATCGCTTATCACAGGGCGACAGGTAAAGAAAAATTGCTTCAAATTATGGAAAGGTACTGCGATTGCATTTATAAGGCTTTTGTTGAAGAGAAAACAGCGGCTTTTGTTACGCCGGGGCATGAGGAAATAGAACTTGCTCTCATGAAACTTTACGCATACACAAAAAATAAAAAATATTTTGATCTTGCAAAGTTTTTTCTGGAAAACAGAGGCAAGCATAAAGAACAGTTGATATGCGGCAGTGCATATTACGTGCAGGATGAAGCGGATATAAGGCATTTAACAGAGGCAAACGGTCATGCTGTGCGTGCTTTGTATCTGTATTGCGGTATGGCAGATTATGCGGCAGAGATAAAAGATGAAGAACTTTTAAAAACTTTAAATGGGTTGTTTGATGATATTGTTTTGCGGAAACTTTATATCAGCGGCGGTGTCGGATCTACTTTTCGTTATGAAGGATTTACGGTAGCGTACGATTTGCCTAATTCGACTGCCTATTCGGAAAGCTGCTGCGCGATCGGTTTGATTCTGTTTGCCATGCGAATGCGCCGTATGATCAGGGATGCTAAGTACGGTCATCTGACGGAAAGAGTTTTGTACAATGCTTTGCTTACTTCTGAAAGTCTTGACGGAAAAAAGTTTTTTTATGAAAACCCTTTGGAAATTTCATTGGAAGAAAAAGACAGAGAAATTGCGTCTTTGCCGGAAAACAGAGAGCATATGGCATTGACGGAGCGAGTGGAATCGTTCGGATGTTCTTGCTGTCCTCCGAATCTTAACCGATTTTTCGCGCAACTCGGTGATGTGATCGCCTTTTATGATAAAGACGGATTGGCAGTAGAACAGTATATCTCTTCAAAAATATCTTCTAAGTTGGGTGAAATTATAATAGAGGAAGAGTATGCCACAAAAGGAACCGTTATAATTCGTTCGGAAGATTATATGGCGAATGCAATCTATTTGCGAATACCGGAATGGTGTAATGAAATTAAAGCGGAGATGAACGGGATAAAAACAGAGGTAAAAAGCGTTGACGGTTATATAAAATTTAAAACAGATAAAAAGTTTTTAATTAAGCTCGATTTTTGTATACAACCTAAATTCATGGCAGCAAACCCGCTTGTTTCAGCAAATGTAGGGAAAGTAGCTCTTACATACGGTCCGTTGGTTTATTGTCTGGAAGGCGTAGATAACGGGGAAAGATTGCGGCGAATTTCTGTGGATATCAAAGAGACTATAACTGTATCGACTGAAAAAAGTTTCCATGGCTTTTACACGCTTGAAACCGTCGGATACATAGATAAAAGTGATAGCCGATTATATTTTGATGCAAATGAAAGTTTGGAGGAAAGAAAGAGACTAAAATTTATTCCTTATTTTGCTCATGCAAACAGGGGAGAAAGCGATATGTTGATCTGGATACGAAAACGTTTATAAAAGAAAAACTTTTTAGCATAAATGATTAATTACGAAAGGTTGATAAGAACTAAAAAAACGCCCGTCTGCGCACATGATATGCACCCCAAAAGTTAGACACTTTTGGAGGTGCATATTTTTATGGCAAGAAGAAAGAAATTTAACACAAAGTACTCACCCGAATTTAAATTATC
>CASEHS010000037.1 GCA_949287815.1 uncultured Bacillota bacterium
TGTTCGCTGTATAAATAATACGCCGCAAAATCTTCCGCGATCTCCCCGCTGACAAGGCGGCAGCTTCCCGAATAAGGCTCCTTCATTCCCATACTCTTTACGACGGTAAGGCGTCCGTTTTTTCCCACGCAACCGCCGACATCCAGCTTGCCGTCTGCACGCAGAGGCAATTCCGCACGGGGATTTTCAATGGTACCGCGCATATCGAGCGCGCTGTTTCCCGATACGGTGATCGTGCCGCCGACCCCGTCCCCGACCACGTTGACCGACAGCTTATCGCTCTCGTTTTTTAATCCCGCACACATAAACGTCGCCGCGGTCAGAACGCGGCCCAATGCCGCCGCGGAAAGCGGCGATAACTTATGGATACGGATCGCATCGTTCACCAGATCCGTCGTATCCATCACGCAAAGACTCATTTCTCCGCCGTATATCAGCGTCTTGATCAATCTGTTCATTTACACTCCGTTCTGAGCGGGATTCTTCTCCGACAGATTCTTTCCCTCTTCATTCCCCGACAATCCGTTGCTCTGCGCCGTTTCTTCCGCGGACGGATTCGGCTCCGTCGGCGACACCTTTATTTCCTTCCACCCGCCGGGCAGCTGATCGTCATGCTTGAACAATAATTTCAGTAATATCGGCGCAAGGACGGAGCTGATGAGAACCAGCATGACCACGATTACGCGGTATTCCGGACCGAGCAATCCTCCGGCAATCCCTTTTTCCGTCACGATCAATGCCACTTCACCCCGCGCGATCATGCCGACGCCGATCTTTGCGGAATCCTTCCAGTTAAAACGACAGCATTTCGCAAGTCCGCCGCATCCGATGATCTTACCCAGAATTCCTGCCGCAACAAAAGCCAATCCAAACCACAAAAGATCCAAAGTAAATCCTTCAAAACTTGCCCCTATCCCGATATTTGCAAAAAACACAGGCGAAAAAATCATGTATGAATTGATATCCACTTTTCTATCAATATAGTCGGTATCCTTTAAGGAAGACAACACGATACCAGCCACATAAGCACCTGTAATATCCGCTATGCCGAACAGTTTTTCTGCACTGAACGCAAACAGAAAACATACCACAAGCCCGAAGATAGGAATACGGCGCGTATGATCATATTTTTCGGAAAGTTTCTTAAACAGAATTTTCAGCAAAATACCGATAGCGACTGCGCAGACGAAAAATAAAACCGTCATCAATATTGTCATCCATGGATTTGCGGAAGGATCTTTGAAACCGAGAACAATGGACAACACTACGATTCCGATCACATCGTCAATGATAGCAGCCGACAAGATCGTAGTTCCTACCCTGCCTTTGAGTTTTCCCATTTCTTTGAGCGTTTCGACAGTGATACCCACACTCGTTGCGGCAAGGATAACACCTACAAAAACGGCATCCAACAAGACATGTGAATTTCCAAGCGCTGAAAAACCGCCGAGAAACGGTACTGCGATCAAAAATCCGAACCCCATCGGCACGATCACACCGCCTGCGGCGATCAATGTGGAAACAAGCCCCGATCTTTTAAGTTCTTTAACGTCCGTTTCCAGTCCCGCCGAAAACAAAATAAGAACGACGCCGATTTCCGCCACGCCGTCTATAAAATCTTTTTCCGAACCCGTAGGATTTACGGGCGACCACCAGCCGAACTGTCCCCATATAGCGGGTCCTATCAGAAGCCCCGCTATGACCATACCGACAACTTGCGGCATTCCGAGTTTTCTCATCAGCATGCCGAATAATTTCGTAAACAGTAAAATTACAGCAAGATCCCAAAATAAATCGGTAATATCCAAATTCTTATCCTCTCTCCTCAAAATCCGCAATCTATTTTATCGCTATTCTTTCTGATTGTCAACGCTTTCTCCGCAAGGATTTTCTTTTATCTCTGAAAGGTTTTCTTCCGATAAAATTTTCGGACGGGAAAGAAGTTTTTTATATGTAAGATCGATCGCAAAAGCTCCGACAGGCGCAGTTATAAGGATCGCCAGCACTGCCGCTGTCAGTACCGTCTGTCCACAGGCAAGTCCCATAGCTAGCGGAATACCGCCGATTGCCGCCTGCACCGTAGCTTTCGGTGTATAGGCAATGGAACAAAACAATTTCTCTTTCAGATTCAGCCCCGAAACGCATACCGAAAGCCAAACCCCGACCATACGAACGAGCAGACAAAGCGCGATCACCCCAACCATTAAGCCGATATTGTCAAAAGCATAGCGAATATCCGCTTCCGCCCCGACAAGAACAAACAGACAAATTTCCGCAAACACCCAAAGCTTGGAGAACTTTGAAGACAGGCGAGACGCACATTCCCCGTGTACGGCAAAAAGCATTGCTCCCATCGTGATCACGGCAAGAAGCCCTGAAAACGGAACAACATCCCCCACCGCATTTTGCAACGCGACAAAAAGGCAGGAAAAGCAGAGCAATAAAATAACTTTCACACTGTCACGAAGATGAAATTTTTTCACAAACACAGAAAACAAAAAACCGATCGCTCCGCCTGCCGCAATTCCTAAAACAATGGAAACAGGCACCTGCCAGATAATGGCAAAGGAAAAATTTCCGCCGCCCGCCATAGCGGTAAGCGCAGTAAAAAGGACGATGACAAACACATCATCTACCGACGCGCCCGCCATGATCATATCGGGTATCCCCTTATCCTTGCCGTAGCCCTGTTCTTTAAGTTTCAGCATTCTCGGTACGATCACCGCAGGCGACACAGCCGCCATTACGCAACCGAGGATTGCCGCGTCGACTGCTGCCATATTGAGTAAAAGCATGCCGAAAAGCACATATGCGCAAATTTCCACGAATGCGGGAACAAAACAGAGAAACACCGCAGAAACGCCTTGTTTTTAAGGTTCTTCAAATCCAAATTCAGCCCCGCACGAAGCAATATGATGATCAGCGCCAACTGTCTTAAATCGGCAGAAATATCCAAAATTTGCGGTGCGATCAGATCAAGAACATAAGGCCCCATTACGATACCTACGATCAGCATTCCCAATAATGGCGGAAGCCTGATCGCAGAGCAAATGCTTCCCAAAATCATAGCGCACAGACAAATGACTACAAAAGAGGTAAGAAAATCCATAAAAACTCCTTTTAAACAACAAAAAAAGCCGAGACTTCGCGCTAACATACGCAGAAGTCATCAGCTTTCATAAGCGGTTCGGAATTATCCCGGGAGAACTTCATTCCCGATTTTTTTATTATTTTACCAACCGTAAAAGAAAAAGTCAAGCAATAAGCACGAGTGATTACGGCAAGAAAAATATTTTATTTTTACCAAAAATCAGATTTAATCCTGCATTGACACAAGTTTTCTGACCGTTTCAAGATCGACAGCACCCAGCCCGATGAGCTGCCCTGCGGCATTTCCCAAGGCGCTTGCCTCGGTAGGTCCTGCAACAATTTCCAAACCTGTAAGTTGGGAAATTTGGGCGTTAAGGTATTTATTTTTACAACCACCTCCGAAAATCTGCAAGGCGGTATAACTTTTTCCTGTGATTCGGCAAAGCTCCGAATAAGCAGACCGATATGCCTCCGCCATACTTTTATAAACGCAAGCGGCAACTTCGCCGACCGTTTCGGGAACAGTTTCTCCCTTTTTTCGGATATATTCTTTGATCTTCGTCGCCATTTTGCCCGGCGAAAAGAACGTTTCATCATCTACGTTGATAAGTGAATCTGATTCTTTTGCACTTTCCGCCAAACGAACGATTTCGGGATAATCGAGGGTCATTCCCTCTTCTGCCCATTCCTTGCGGCATTCCTGAATGATCCACATCCCCATAATATTGCGCAGGAAGCGAATTTTCCCTTCCGCGCTTCTCTCATTTGTATACTTACCCAAAAACGCTTCTTTACTGATGATCGGTTTTTCTTCAAGAGTTCCGAACAGCGACCACGTTCCGCTGCAAAGATATAGCGGATCTTTTTCTTCTCTGCAACACAATACAGCGCAAGCGGTATCATGTCCGGGCGTCAAAAACACGGGAAGATCGTAACTGATCCCTGCCGCCTTTTTACTTTTTTCATTCAGGTATCCGAGTTTACCGAACGTTTTTCTAACCTCGGGAAATACGAGCAAAGGCACGCCCGCTTTCCGAAGAAATTCTTCATCAAAGCCGCCATCCCTAAAAAATCCGCTCGTTGAAGAGATTGCGGGCTCCGAAGCGGCTTCTCCCGTCAGCATATACCCGAAAAGCTGCGGCATAAACAACAGATGCTTTACTTTCGACCAGTCAAAGCCCTGCTCTTTTAACGCGAGCAACTGATAAGTGGTATTGAAATCGTTTACGGATATACCTGCGATACGGAAAAACTCCTCATCTTTTTCCGCATATTTTCGGCGCATCTTTGTATTGGCAGGGTTTCTATAATGCTTCGGATCGCATAAAAGTTCCCCGTCCTGACCGATCAGCCCGAAATCCACGCCCCAGGTATCTATACCGACACTGTCTATTCTGCCGAACTGTTTGTCGGCCTTTTCGATCGCTTTACAGATATGTGCGTATATTTCAGCTGCATCCCAGAACAGTTCCCCGTTCTTTTCTTTCGCACCGTTTGAAAATCTATACACTTCGGTGTCCGAAAGGCGATCTTTATCATAACTGTATACAATGCCTCTGCCCGAACTTGCACCCAGATCTATCGCAAGAACTTTTACAGGTTTTTCCATTTTCTCACCAACCGTTGAACACGTCGTCTATTGCCTTGACTTCCTCTTCATTGATCGGATTGATCTTCGCGACCGATTTTGCAAGAAGAATGGAACGCGCGGAATAATCGAGCACTTCCATTCTGTCAAAAACCTTTGTCGCATTTTTTCCGATCGTGATCGCACATTCGTTATCAATAACGATTGCGGGCGACTTTGTCGTCAACGCTTTTATGATCAGAGAAAAATCATCCATTACGGCATAAGGAAGTTGTACAACGTCTTTGAGCATGATATAACTTTCGGGGATCAGCCTTGCGTCAATAAAGCGATTGGAAACGGCAAACCCCATCGTTGCGGCAGGCATAGACAAAAATACCGCATTCACCTCTTCACGCTCGGCAAAAATACGCTCTATCAGAGGAATATATGCGCACTTTGTTTCCGCAGATAATGCCCCGTTTTCAAATTTAACGATATCCTCTTTTTCAAGATCGTCGGGAGAAAGCCTCGGCGGATTAAATAAGAAACCTTTTCCGTCGCGCAGGGCAAGCGTTCCCCAGCCACAGCCGACCAACTGTCCCTTATAGGCTCGCTTAATAAAAGCAACGATTTCCGCTTTCTTGCTTTCTTCCGCAGAAAGTTTCGCAATTTTATAATCCTTACTCTTCAAAGCAATAGTTTCGGATATATTTTTCGCGCCGCCGAGTCCTGCCGCGTGGAAAAGCGTGCGGCAAAGATAATCGAGCGTTTCATATTTGGAAAGTGCCTCGGCCATTGTAGGCGCACCCACCGTTGCGCCGTGATTGTCCATCATGACAGTGCGGTATCCTTTTTCAAATCCGCCCATAACGATATCGCCGAGCTGCAAACTTCCGGGAAGCGCGTATTTTGTTGTTGTGATTTCGCCGAGTGCATCCGCATATACCCTCGCGCAATGCGGATCGGGAGCGAGGTTCATACACGCATACGCCACCGCGGCAGGCGCGTGTGCGTGTACGATCGCCTTGATATCTTTGCAAGTTTTGTAAATATTGGAATGAAAAGGCAATTCCATGGAAGGCGCGTGCTTTCCGATCTTCGTGCCGTCCGGAAGAACTTCGACGATATCGTCTATCGTCAAAGTTCCCTTATCTATTCCGCTCGGCGTAATGAAAATATGCCCGTTTTCATCCATAGCGGAAATATTTCCGCCCGAAGTAGTCGTAAGAGCATTTCCGTAAACCCTCTGCATTGCCGTAAGCACTTGCTCTTTTACGGACATCTGTTGAATTTTCATATTCTTTACCTGTACAATTCCTTATAATTAGCGCAAGCTCTGTAATCGGCGGATTCCGCGTCCTTTGTACCGAACGCACTCCAACAATGCGGGCGATAAATGTCCTTTTCCTCAATATTATGCAAAGATACGGGAATGCGGAACATACTTGCCAGCGTGATCAGATCTTTTCCGATATGGCCGTACACGAACGCGCCGTGATTTGCGCCCCAATTTGCCATTACATTATAGACGCTCGAAAATGCAGTCGTATCGTTGAGGCGAGGCACAAACCATGTGGAAGGCCACGTCCTGTCCGTTCTGTCCAGAAGAGTTTTATTCACCTTTTCGGGAAGTTCCACCGTCCAGCCCTCTGCGATCTGCATTGTATAACCTATTCCGTCCACCATATTTACGCGCACGAGCGTAACGGGCATTTCGCCTTCCGTGGAATATGTACTCGAAAATCCGCCGCCGCGGAAATAACCCCTGTTTGCAGGAGAAAAACGAGTCGCTTTCAGCATTGCGTCTACATCTTTATCCGTTACGTTCCACCATTCTTTCATGACAGAGTTGCCGCTCTTGTCTTTGCAAGCGCCCGTTCCGTCCAAAGCAGCCGCGCCGCTGTTGATAAGGTGCATGAATCCTTTTTCGGCAAGCCCGACGGGAGCCCAGCCAGTCACTCTCTTGACTGCTTCGGGTGACCAGTAAGTTCTTACGTCTGCAAACACGCTCGCCCTGCCTGTGAGAAGGTTTTCAAAGAGCATGGCAAGACCGTTACAGTTATCGCTCTCCGTTGCAAGAAGAACGGGCTGTTTCTTTCCGTTCCAGTCAAACGTCGAATTGAGGATCGCTTCCGCAAAATCTCCATTCGGTTTGTAATCCGTCCACATTCTCTGCCCCTGGAATCCTGCAAGAATCGCATTCCTGCCCAGTGCCTCTTCATGCCAGCCGATCTCGTTCAATTTATCGTTGCCGAGCATGATATCGCGGATGATGAGAGTCATTTTTGCGACAAACTCCCACTGTTTATCCAATTCCTCGCGCGTAAAGTATTTCTGTTCCCAGATATCGCCGTTATGATCTTTACCTTCCTTGCATTTTTCTTTGATCCAGCGAAGTTCTTTTTCATATTCCGCTTTATCGTAGATTTCAAGATCAATCCTTCTCAAAATCTCCGTCATATCTACCCATTCTGCACGGATCCCGAAATATTTCTGCATCATATTAGCATCGAGGAAGCTTCCGCCGATACCCATTGCCACAGAACCTATGGAAACATACGCTTTATTTTTGATCTGTCCCACGACCAAAGCACAGCGCGCAAAACGCAAGATCTTTTCTTCAACGTCGGGCGTAATACCGCTCATACCGATATCCTGCACGTCTTCGCCGTAAATTGCAAAAGCGGGAAGTCCTCTCTGCGCGTGAGCCGCCATACAAGCCGCAAGATATACCGCACCCGGACGCTCCGTACCGTTAAATCCCCAAACCGCTTTCGTCGTAAGCGGATCAAGATCCATTGTTTCGCTTCCGTAACACCAGCAGGGAGTAACGGTGAGCGTTGCCGTAACGTTTTCTTTTGCAAAATATTCCGCACAAACCGCAGCTTCCTTTCCGCCGCCGATCGTGCAAGGCGAAATTACGACTTGTGCAGGCGTGCCGTCCGCATAAAAAACATTCTTTTCGATCAGTTCTTTTGCGTCTTGCGCCATTTTCATTGTCTGTTGTTCCAACCCTTCGCGAATTCCGCCCCATCTTCCGTCAATGGTCGGACGTATACCGATTTTCGTTTTCATTTTATCACTCCTTTTTTCAGAATTATATTTGCATAAATTGCACTTTCACCCGTTGCAACGATCGCGTAAGCATTTTTCGCACGATCGTAAAATGAAAAGCGTTCCAGTTGCCCTTCTTTGACTTCCGGAGCTTTTTCCTTCGCCGTTTTGCGATAGTCTTCCCAAATTGTGGGTTTTACGTTATCGCCCGGCACTACCTGCATAAGAATAAAATTTTCTTCTGCATACGTATCCAGCGGAATTACGCTGAGAATTGCATCCAGCATTTTAATTCCGCCATGCCCGTCCGCACGGACAACGCGTCTGCCTAAATTTTCAGCGGGAAAATTTCCGTCCGCAATCACAATTTCATCCCCGTGCCCCATTTCGGAGAGTATCTTCAAAAGCTCGGGGGACAATTCTTTGGGTATACCTTTTAACATAATCATTCTCCTTTCCATCATCATACCACACACTCATTCTCTTTTCAATAGACTCCTTTGCCCAATTTATTGAGCAAAAAAGTCAAACTTTTTCTGAAAAATATAGTCTTCTTTCAAAAACTATGATATAATAAAAACATGAAAGTAATTCACAGACAAAACACGGACGTTCGAACGCATTATACCGTGAATAAAACAAGTACAGGTTTCAGTAATGCCCGTATACTCTATGCCGGCGAACTGAAAAAAACTTCTCACTGGAAAGAACAGTTGCATTCTCATTCTTTCTGTGAAATCGTATTTGTCAAGTCGGGTTCGGGGCTGTTACATACAAAATCAAAGGATATTTCTGTTACAAAGGGAGATCTTCTTATCTATAACCCAGAAACGATTCATTCCGAGTCGTGCAGCGAAAACGAGGAACTTGAATTGTACTTTTGCGGAATAGACTGTCTGCATCTGAAAAATAAATCCGAAAATACTCTTCTCGGAGAAAACGATTGCCCTGTATTTCACACGGGTCTCCTCGAACAGGATTTTGAAAAATATTTTTCTGACCTTATTCGTGAAGTACAAAATAAATCCTATTATTACGACGAAATTTCCCGCGCACTCGTCAAAATTATTCTCAATCTGATTCTTCGTCTGCTTGCGATGAACGATCAAGAAAATTTTAAAACCAACGAATGTTATCGCTTTGCCAGAAAATTTATCGACGAGAACTATACAAAAATAGAAAGTATTGAGGAGATCTGCAAAAACTTATTTGTATCCCGCTATTATCTTACACACCTGTTCAAAGAATACAGCGGAATGTCCCCTATCCAATACATCATAGCAAAACGAATGGAAAAGGCAAAAAATCTGCTAGCAACCACTTCTTTGCCTATACAGGAAATTTCCCTGCAATCGGGATATGAAGAAGTGAGTTCTTTCCTTAAAACTTTCAAAAAACTGGAAAATATGACACCGAGCGAATACCGCAAACAACAAAACTTACAAAAAAACAGCTAAATCAACTTATTCTGTAATTGAATATACAAATGCAAGAGAGCGTCTCAAATTATTTGAGACGCTCTCTTGCCAAATAAAAAGCGGATACAAAAACTTGTATCCGCTTTGATTTATTTTATCCGTAAAGGGATTATACAATACCGTGAGCCATCATAGCATCTGCAACTTTTTCAAAGCCCGCGATGTTTGCACCGACAACGTAGTTTCCTTCAAATCCGTACTTCTTCGCCGCAGCATCGATATTTTTGAAAATGTTAGCCATAATGCCTTTGAGTTTTGCATCTACTTCTTCGAAAGACCAGAACAGTCTGCCGCTCGACTGCGCCATTTCCAGCGCGGAGGTTGCAACACCGCCGGCGTTCGCTGCTTTACCGGGCAGGAACACAACTTTATTGCTCTGGAATACTTCCGTACCGGCAAGAGTCGTAGGCATATTTGCACCTTCACCGACATATTTCACGCCATTTTTCACAAGGATCTTAGCAGACTCTTCATCCAATTCGTTCTGCGTTGCGCAAGGAAGCGCGATATCGCATTTCACTGTCCATACACCCTTGCATCCTTCATGATATTCTGCACCTTTTACGCGTGCAGCATATTCTTTGATTCTGCCTCTTTCGACTTCTTTGATCTGTTTGACAACATCAAGATCGATACCGTTCTTGTCATAAACATATCCGTTAGAATCGCTCATGGTAACAACTTTTGCGCCCAACTGCTGTGCTTTCTGGCAAGCATATATTGCAACATTGCCCGAACCGCTGATCGCAACCGTTTTACCTACCAAAGTATCGCCCTTGCTCTTCAATGCTTCATCTACAATATAGACAAGTCCGAATCCGGTAGCCTCTTTTCTTGCAAGGCTTCCGCCGTAAGAAAGGCCTCTTCCTGTAAGAACGCCAACATGTTCATTACGGATTCTCTTGTACTGACCGAACATATAGCCGATTTCTCTTGCGCCGACACCGATATCACCTGCAGGAACGTCCGTATCCGCACCGATATGACGGTACAATTCGGTCATGAAGCTCTGGCAGAAACGCATGATCTCGCCATCGCTCTTGCCTTTCGGGTCAAAGTTGCTGCCGCCCTTACCGCCGCCGATGGGAAGACCTGTAAGGCTGTTTTTGAAAATCTGTTCAAAGCCGAGGAACTTGATAATGGAAAGGTTTACCGACGGGTGGAACCTCAAACCGCCTTTATAAGGTCCGATCGCACTGTTGAACTGAACTCTGTATCCCTTATTAACCTGCACTTTACCCTGATCATCCACCCAGGGAACACGGAACATAACAATCCTTTCAGGCTCAACAAGACGCTCCAAAAGTCCTGCCTTTTCGTACTGGGGATTAGCATTGATCGCTGCTTCAAGGCTATGCAAAACTTCGGTTGCTGCCTGATGGAATTCGGGTTCGTTGGGGTTCTGCTCTTTGATGCGCGCAAGAACGCTCTCTACGTATGACATAACAAAAAACTCCTTTTGTTTTTTTATCTTCTTATAATTTATCATTTTTTCAGAAAAATAGCAACAACTTCAATACCAACTTAATATAAAATCTCTTTATATTATTTATAAACCTTAATTAATGCTAACCCATGACAACTTTAATTTAACACCGTTTTTCCGCCAATCATAATCAATGTGCATATTAATTTCTTATTCCGAAAAAATTACATAAAAATAATAAGACGACGGCTGATACAATTCATTTCCTTTAAATTGCACATAAGCCCAATTGATTTTTCCTCTGCCACTCAATGAGTCGCTTATAACCTCATTTTCTTCGTAGTTCGGTTCAAACCTACGAATATAATAATTATAATCTTCGTGTAATTCTTCGCCTGTATCCTTATCACAAATCTTGAATTTCGGAAATTCTCCTCCCTGTGAAATCAAATAGATGTCGTAGGAATCTTCTCCGCCTTCGATTTTTGTTACCTTGGGATCTTCCTTTGCTATTATTTCTACTCCGTCAGCACGCTCATCCGCCTCTGCATACAGTTTGACCGTGAATATTGTTTCTGAAAGATCATATTCTGGCAATGCATTGACCCTATATTTTATTTCATGCAAACCTGATATCTTGAATTCTGGCGAGTATTTTGTGTTAAATCCCTTTCCTATTTTCATAAATATATGCACCTCCAAAAGTTCGTCCAACTTTTGGGGTGCATATCATTTTCTTTACGAGACGCTTAAAAAAATTAAAAATATAACAAAATATAGTTTTATCCCGCCAAAATATTACATTTCGACGGGATAAAACATCTTTGGCAAGCCCGAACAAAAAAGATATTTTGTCCTATTTTTTGTACAGACTCGAACTTTCTCATTTATAAATTATATTTCGCGAGTGTTTTTCCATTTGAAACTTAGCCTGTTCCTGCCAACTTAAAGATTTTGTCCATTCATATGTTGTCGGTAAAAAAGACTTTATATTTCCTTTCATCGAAGAAAACGGCTCATCATAACAGAGAATTGATTGCGGTTTAATCACTTCTAACATGCGATTATACCCGAGCATAAATTCCTCCTCACAATTCTCTCGATAATATGTGCAAACGGCGACCGTTGCCCCTTGTTCCACCCCGTCAAAACAAAATTCAAAACTGCTTTCATCTCCCCAACTGATCGTAGGAATCACGCGCAAGCCAAGGCTTTGCCAATAAGCTCCACACCATCTGTTTTTGAAAACGCTATAAATCTGCAATGCTTTCGGCATGTCCGTAAACATACTGAAATCCGGAGAAAGCAACGCATAATACTGCCTTAATTTTCCCGCCAAATCAGTTGCCTTTTCATACACTTTGTCAAATAGCCAATCATAGGTAAAAAAATGAACGGTCTTATAAGCATTCTCTTTATCATCTCGCTTTGTGTCGGAATATCCGATCAGGTTAATCGTGTCAAGGTCTATATCTTGTTTGCGGATCAGCGGAATCTGATATTTCCCCGCTGTTTCAAATTCGTTACGAATAAGCTCCTGCTTGTGCCTTCTCTTTTGCAACTCATATTCTGTAGATTCAAACATATTTTTTCCCCTATTATCACATATATCTTGGATTTTGAACTTCGTCCCACAAATCTTTTAACAGGTTCCCGTCAATGTTTGCGGTTTTATAAAATTCATCCTTTGTCTGATATGTCCAGGCTTTGTTCCCGTTATAAAAGAGTATCGAATAATCCTTTCTGTAGCATACACCATAGTTTATCCCTTTGTAGGTAAAAGCCATTTCACTGTAAAAATCCAATCCTTTGATGAAGTCTTCGAAAGTTGCCTTAAAGGGCTTCCCCTTTTTGTACTGCTCCCTTGCCCGTGAAAGCGGCACCACCATAGGATAACTGATACCATATTTCACCTCATACTCTGCATTGTTCCCACCGCTTTGCCATCCGCATTTCTCACAACGCATACAAATTCCGGATTCATAATTGACAACAGGATATCCGCATATTTCGCAGGAAACAATTTCTGATTTGATTTTTTCTTTCATCTGTTATTTTCCCTCCGGATAGTTTTCATAATCAGGAGATATTCCATTTGGACTTCTCGGAGGTATTTTGCTCCAATCCCATGGATGATCATGCGGAAAAGTATGCGTATGATCTTTGTCCTGATGAAAATAATCTCTATTTCTTATTGCTTTACCTTTATAGTCGTACCATCGACTTTGTTTCCTTTTACCGTTTACATATAAATCTGCACGTGAGTTTGGTTTGCCTGTCGGCTTTAAACTCCTTTGTTCAGATATTTTTACAATCGTCACGCCGCCGCTCGGAACTCCTCCGCCTCCCATTCATTATACCACCTTATTTTCAAATTTGCATCATCTCTTTAATGCTTAACTTCATTTTGCCATGTATTTTCCTAAATTGCGATTATCGATGACATTATTTTTAACGACCCTATAAAAATATTAATAATGACTTTATAAAAATAAAGGTACCAATCTGAATGCAAATGATTTGAATTGATATTCTTACCCAATATAACGATTTACTTTCATATCTCCGCTGCTATAATGATAGCACTAAAATAGGAGATATTATTATGTCAAAACGAGTTTCAAAAGAACAACGACAAACAATAGTTAAACGATATTTGAATGGCGAAACTGCTATACAACTTGCAAAAGAATTGAATATTGCAAGAAGTACCATTTACTTATGGATACGCAGGGAGCAAAAAAGTTCCAGTAAAAAAATTCAACTCCGCGATTTTTCCCGACTTAAAATACAGTATGAAAGATCGCTTCGTATGATACATATTTTACAAACAGCGCCGTGTTCAGTTTCCGCTCCTCTTCGCGAAAAACTCAATGCGATTGTCTTAATGTCAAAAGATTATAATGTCAATATTCTTTGCGAGGCACTGAAAGTTGCAAAAGGAACTTATTATAATCACATTTTCCGAAATAAAAAGAAATTCAGTTTATGCTAAGCACAAAGCTGAATTAAAACCTATTATCGAGGATATTTTTCATAATAGCCGCCAAACATACGGTTCAACAAAAATTACTGTAATTTTAAAAAATCGCGGCTATTCTGTTTCCGAAAAAACTGTTGCTGATATTATGCACGAAAACGGTATGTTCAGCATCAGATCAAGTGCTAAAACGCTTTATATCCAAAATCAAAAACGACGCGAGAATCTACTGAAGCAACAATTTTCTACATCTCGTCCAAATCAAGTTTGGACCAGTGATGTTACCGATTTTCGCTATCATGATAAGAAATATCATATCTGTGTTATACTTGATTTATATTCCAGAAAAGTCCTTACCCATCATATTTCTTTAAAAAATAGTACCCAGCACACAAAAAGAACTTTTAAAATCGCTTATGAATCTAGAAAACCAAAAGAAGGACTTATCTTTCATACCGATAATGGCAGTAACTATACCTCAAAAACATTTACGACATTCTTAAAACAATGCGGAGTAAAACAATCTTTTTGTCGAAAAAGAAGCCCTTATGACAATTCTGTAAACGAATCTTTTTTCAGTCATCTAAAAGCAGAAGAACTATGGAGAACAAATTACCATTCTGAAAAAGAACTATACACTTCAATAAAAAAGTATATCGAAAAATACAATATTGAACGGCCTCACTCATTTTTAAGATACATGACCCCAAATAAAATTGAGGAACTCTATTATAAATATCATCCTGATCAAATTGTACAAGACGGTTCAGATTCCGTTGATTTTTAATTTTACATTCTAAATTTTGTTGATTTTGAAAATTTTGTGCAATTTTTAAAGTTATTCTAAAAAGCACAAAAAAGCACCGAATTAAGGCGATTTTGCCTCAAAATCAGTGCTAAAATGCTTGTTAAGAAAAAAAATAAGAGTACCAATCTGAACACAAATGGTTCGAATTGATACCCTTACTCAATTCCCCTCTATTACATATAACGAGGATCCTGCACTTCATCCCATATATCTTTCAAGCATTTTCCAAGGATATTTGCCTTTTCGCGAAAATCCTTTTCCGAAAAATATTCCTGCTGAAATTCCGTGCAGCAAAAGACAAATTTATAGGGTTCAACATTTTTATTCCGATACAAATACGCCTCATATGTTTCTCCCTGATAGTCAAATAGCATTTCGCTGTAAAATAATAATCCTTTGATAAATTCATCAAAATCGGCCTTAAACGGCAGACCTTGTTTGTATTGTTCTCGCGCATGCGAAAGCGATACGAGCATCGGGTAACTGATTCCCCATTGCTGCTCCAATTCTATATTATCTCCGCCGCGTCTCCATCCGCATTTTTCGCAATAAGAATAACCGCCATACTCATAATGCACGACCGGATATCCACATATCTCGCATGGTACAAGTTCGGTTTTTCCTTTCATGATTTATCCTCCGGATAACGAATAAAATCGGGATCTACCCATTGAGTGTCACGTATCGGGCGATTATCTTTCCAAACCCAATCATGATCATGCGGGAAAATATGCGTATGATGCGAGTCCTGATGGTCATAATCACGATTTCGGATCACTTTTCCTTCGTGATCAAACCACCTGCTTTGAACTTTTTTCCCGTTGACATACAAATCCTGCCGAGAATTTGGTGTGAACTCCGTATCCAAATCGCCTCGCTTGCCGTATTTAATAGTCACTCCGCCGCTCGGAACTCCTCCGCCTCCCATTCATTATACCACCTTTTTCAAATATTTGCATTCCTTATTTATAAATGCTTACATTTATTCTAAGCCCGTATCATTGGATAACGAGAAACCTATAATTTGGCACTCTTTCATGGTCAATAAAGCCTTGATCCTGTCATAATAAAAATCGAACTTCGGGCTTGAATAGTACACTTCTTCCGGGAAAGCAAGCTGTATATCACTTTCATGTTCTCTGCCTGTTAATTTGAATTTATGTCCCGGATCTATGGTTAAGCAATCTCTTTCTAAAATATTAAACTGCTCATCAATCAGTACATATCCGAATTCGCAAACATGATGCCCGTCACAACACTCAAACGCTCTGACTTCGTATCCCTCCAAATACGACGGAGTGAATCGGTAAGCGCCGCTCTCGAAAGTTCGTTTCGGCAAAGGCTGTCCGTCAAGCTCCGCCACCTTTCCGTTGAAGAGCGAGGACACAATGGATTTGATGATCGACAAATACACGATGTTCTCTTTCATCAGTCCGACGAGCTCTTCCATAAACTCACACACCTGTACCGACTCGCTCCCGTCTTCCCATTCTTCTTCCTTAGGCTTTACCTCTTCCGTCGGCTTGTCGTCCGCTCTGAACGAGTCGATTCCGCGCGCCAGCAGATCGTTTGCAAGTTTGTTGAAGTTGTAATTGTAATCGGATTTTGCAAGCAACTCATTGATTGCATCCACCATTTGCTCGTCCGTCAAAACGATGGATTTTGCGCCGCAACTTATCTCTTTTTTCTTCGTCATTGCTCTCCTTTCTCGTGATTTTCTGTAAAAGACAAGTGGGTTTCCCACTTCGTCTCAAAGCCGCAAAAATCAGTTTTATGATTTTTTCTTTACCTGCTTCAAAAATCAGCCTCTTTTCGCTACATTTTCATACTTTTCAATCCGCCCCTGTCCTTCATTTTGAACAGTCTTTTTCATACCTCATCGTCCTTACAACAACCGCCGAGACCTTTTTCCAAAATGATTCTGAGCAGCTCGTCAACCGTTTTGACGTTAAACACGTCGAGTACAACCGAGCGGTTTTCCTCTGCCTTCTGCCTCAACTCGTTGCTCTTGATTCCGCCGAGCCTGCCCGTCTCGCGGAAGAAATTTTCCATGTCGATCTTCTCTTTGAAATTGTCGTAATACACTTTCAAAATCTTGTCTTTGGGCGATGCGTCGATACCGAAATAGACATACTCGCACAGCGCCCTGACGAGCGTTCCGAAGTCCCTGTCGCTCAGGGACTTTGCAATGTTATAATCCTTCTTGTTGATTTTAAGTGCCTTTTCTTTCATTCGGTTCTCCTCTTTTTTTATTTAATTCGTTTGCCGTATGATACGGCATAGTTTCTTGCCTGTCATTTAGATGATCCTCATTTTTATCAATCAGCAAATAATTTGCACATATTTTGCACATAATACTATTGACAATTCGTAAGATAAGGTATATAATATTAGTAGAAATTCAAAGGAGGTAATCAAAATGGCTACCGTAAATGTTACAATCCGCATGGACGAAAATCTGAAAAAACAAGCTGATGAGCTTTTCTCCGACCTCGGACTCTCTCTCAGCGCTGCCATCACGATGTTTGCAAAGCAAGCCGTCAGAGAACAGCGTATCCCTTTTGAAGTCACACGAAATATTTCTATGGCATCCGATCAGACAATTGCTTCCATTTCTGAAGCTTTAATCAAAAAGAATGCCGAAGCATATAGGGAACTTGCAAAATGACTTGGCTTACGGAAGAACAACTGATCTATCTGCACGATGAGCTGATTCGTGCCACTGGCGGAAGTCAAGGTCTACGCGATAAAAATCTGTTACAATCGGCACTGTATTCACCTTTGCAGACATTTGATTCGTCTGAATTGTTCCCTACTATCCAGCAAAAGGCTACTCGATTGGCTTGCGGCCTCACGCAAAATCATCCGTTTGTTGATGGAAATAAACGCATCGGTGCGCATGCCATGCTTGTCGTGCTTGAACTCAACGGAATTCAACTTCACTACACGCAACGCGAGCTTGCGGACACTTTTCTGCGGCTTGCCGCAAGCGAAATAGGCTATGATGAATTACTCGC
>CASEHS010000038.1 GCA_949287815.1 uncultured Bacillota bacterium
ACCCACCCCACCCACCCCCCCACGACTCTCACCCACCGCGGCGGGCCGGTATAATAGAATGAGCTTTTTTGACAAAATCAGACCATGGAAATATCAGAGAATACTTGACAAATTGTATGACATTGCTTTATCATAATCGGCGGATAAAATTTTTGTTAAAGATAAAAAATTACGGTTAAAACAAAATTGAGGTGGCTATGGATGTGATCGTAAGGGCGGAAAACGTACACAAAACGTTTACGCTTACAAGGAAACAAAAGCAAATAGAAAAAAGCGTTTCAGGCAAAAAAGTTGCTTTGGACGGATTGTCTTTTACTGCAAACAAAGGAGAAATATACGGATTGCTCGGTCCTAACGGCGCGGGTAAAACGACAATGCTTCGCATTCTGGCAACCCTTATCAAAGCGGACTCCGGTGATGCGTTTGTCAACGGATACAGCGTGCGCAGCGAGCCGGATAAAGTGCGTTCATCTATCGGGTTTATGACGAGCGAGCTCAAACTGGAAGAATTTTTTACTCCGAATTATCTTTTCCGCTTTTTCGGCAGAATGCACGGATTAGATGAATCGGTGGTGGAGGAAAGGCGAAGAGACCTTTTTTCCCGTTTCGGTATAGACGCGTTTGCGGAAGTGAAAGTGCGGGATCTTTCTACGGGTATGAAACAGAAAGTTTCGCTTGTGGTATCGATCGTGCAGGATCCACCTGTTGTTATTTTTGACGAGCCGACCAACGGGCTCGACATTCTTACGGCAAAGGTAGTGACCGATTTTTTGGAAGAGTTGAAAGCACAAGGCAAGAGTGTGATTTTATCTACACATATCTTTTCTTTGGCAGAAAAGCTTTGTGACAGAATCGGTATCATTATCGGCGGTAAAATGGTTCAGGAAGGTACCTTGCAGGAGATTTGCGGCGAAAGTTCTTTGGAAGATGCTTTTTTTGAAATTTATGAAAGGACGGGCAGAAGTTTATGAAAAACATAATGACGATCATAAAAAAAGAATTTGCCCGCTTTTTCGGGGATAAAAGGCTAGTTTTTGGAACGATCATTTTACCGGGTTTGTTGATATTTGTTCTCTATACTTTGATCGGCACGGTAATGGATACGACAGACAAGGAGTATACGGCAAAAGTGATCAATCCGAGCGCGGTATTTTCAGCATCGCTCGGGACGGACGATAAGGTTCTCAATCTTGAAGAAATTCCTGAAACGGATAAGGACAGCGCGATCGAGGAAGTAAAGAGCGGAAAGATAGATCTTCTTATCGTGTTTCCCTTGAATTTTGACGACGTTTTTACAACAGGTATAAGCCAAAATCCGCCGAACGTGGAAATTTATTACGATTCCGCGTCGACTACGTCTTTATCCGCTTATAATCTTGCGGCAGGAGTTTTAAATGGTATAGAAGATGTTGCCGCGAATTTATTTAATATTAATATAGGACAGGGCGGAGACCTTTCCACGCAGAAGGAAGCGGAAGGTTCTTATTACGCCATGATATTGCCGTTTTTGATTTTAACGTTTATGTACAGCGGATGTATGGGCATTGCACCTGAGTCCATTGCGGGCGAAAAAGAGCGCGGAACGATTGCAACACTTTTGGTCACGCCTGTAAAACGAAGCGAAATTGCAATAGGGAAAATTTTAGCACTGTCCGTGCTTTCGGCACTATCTGCAATCAGTTCTTTTATAGGTACGTTTTTGTCGATGCCGAAACTGATGGGCGGAAGTATAGGTTCAGCGATAGCAGGGTATACGGTCGGAGAATATTTGGCTTTGTTTGCGGTCATGCTCACGGCAGTCCTGCTTATTGTAACGCTGATCTCGATTATTTCTTCCTTTGCAAAGAGCGTAAAAGAGGCAACGGCTTATGCAGTGCCTTTGATGGTGGTAATCATTCTGATCGGGTTGTCTTCCATGATCTTCCCTGTGGGCGGTTCGCATGTAGCTTGTCTGATTCCGATTTTTAATTGCGTTCAGGTGATGTCGGGCATTTTCTCGATGCAATTTTCCGTTATCGATTTTATTATAACGGTTGTAAGCAATCTTGTATACGTAGCTTTGCTTGTTTTTGTGCTTACAAAAATGTTCAAGAGCGAAAGGATTATTTTTAATAAATAGTGTAATTTCTTTAACTGTAGATTTGCCGAAAAAAAGGATTTCTTTTTTCGGCAAATTTGTTATATTGGCGATATATTTACTAAACTGCATGATTTTTAAAATTTAGATGTAAAATTCAGACAGAGATATCTGTTATGCGTCAATTTTTGCCGTTAATAATTTATATCATAAAATTTTAATTTTTACTTGATTTAAAAAGTAGGCGGGTTTATAATTGGATCATTGATTTAAGTTATTCTGTCGCAAGACGACTTTAAGGGAAGATGCAGAAAAGTTGACACTGGCATTTGAAGGTCAAAGATTATTATGATTAAAGCTGTTATATTTGATATGGACGGGGTTCTTGCCGATACGGAACCTTTGCATGAAAAATCGCGGGATGTTCTTCTTGCGAAACTCGGACTTGATGTAGCCGCACTTTCGCCTCGTGCTTATGCAAAAAGTAAGCGCTTGTATTGGGGTGAAGTGGCTAAGGAATGTCAACTTTCACTTACGGCGGAAGAACTTACGCAGGAAGAATTTGTAATTCTGATGGATATTGCCGAACATTCCGGACTGAAAGCGAATCCCGGTGTGGAGAAAGCAATTTGCTCGTTGCGCAGTGAAGGATTTCTTACGGCAGTAGCTTCTTCTTCCGATCGTGTCTATGTAGAAAAAATTTTGAATATTACGGGGCTTGCGGATAAATTTGATAAATTATCTTGCGGAAATGAAGTTGCAGCAGCTAAACCTGCGCCCGATGTCTATCTTCATGCGTTAAAACTTTGCGGAGTTTCTGCTGATGAAGCAATAGCAGTGGAGGATTCGGATACCAGGGCGAAAGCGGCAGCTGCCGCGAAAATCGCTTGTGTTGGCTACGATGCGGTAAGTGATGAAAAGTTCAGGCAGAAACTCGATCTTTGTTTTTGTAAGATTACATCGATGGATAGTTTACCTGCTATCGTATTGGAAAGGAATAAATAAACAAGGTGAGGAGTTTATCATTTTTTCGATAAACAAGTAATGAGAGGTCTGAAAATTTTGGAAACTTCAAGCAAGGGCTTTGTTTAAGCAGTTGCGTTGATTTTTGTTCAAAAATTTTTAAATAAAATAAAAAACAACCGATTCTTTTAATTTTTCGGGTAAAAGCGAGGGGAATTATGAAGGTTGCTCAATGGATCTGCGCTCCGCAGGAAATAGGGTGTTGTCCGTCTTTGCGTAAAAGTATTGCAGTGGAGAAAGATCTGAAAAAAGCAGTACTGCGCATTACCGCTATGGGCGTTTATCGCGCTTATATCGGCGGGAAGAGCGTTACGGACGGTGCTTTTATGCCGGGGTGGACGAATTATAATCATTTCGTGCAAGAACAAATTTATGACGTAACATCTTTGTGTGTAGGAAAAACTGCGGAAATAGAGGTTTTGCTTGGGGACGGTTGGGCTTGTGCGGAAATGCTCGGGTGGGTCGCCAAAGACCGACCTTATGCGCCTTTCCCTTCTGTTCGCGCAACTCTCACGCTTACGTATTTCGACGGAACAAGCCAAAAAATCGTTACCGATGAAAGTTGGGAGGTTTGGACAAGCCGCATTCTATATTCCGAATTATATTTTGGCGAAGTGCAGGATGCCCGCGTTGTCCCCCAAAAAATAGGACAGGCGAAGAAGACTAATGTACACGCCAAAATTATCAGACAGATCGGTGAAAAGATAATAGCGGATGAAACGGTTTATCCGCGTGAGCTTATCATAACTCCGAAAGGGGAGCGTGTCATTGATTTCGGGCAGAATATGGCAGGATGGGTACGCGTGCGTATTCACGGAAATCGCGGCGATAGAATTTCTTTTGTTCCTGCGGAGATACTGGACAAAGACGGTAATTTTTATAATGAGAATTACCGTAAGGCTTCAAGCGTCTGTACATATACGCTCAGCGGCGGTGATGACGAGTTTATGCCCGTTTTCAGTTTTCAGGGATTTCGTTATATACGCCTTGACGAATATCCGGACAAGGAAATCGATCTTGATGAATTTACGGCACTTGCGTTACACTCAGATATAAAGCGTACCTGTCGTTTTGTTTGCGGAAACGAAAAGATAAATCAGCTTTACAGCAATATTGTTTGGGGACAGCTCAGTAACTATATAGATGTTCCTACCGATTGTCCGCAGCGAGATGAACGTCTCGGTTGGCTGGGCGATGCGCAGGTTTTCTGCCGCACGGCTGCCATAAATTTTGATGTGGAAAAGTTTTTCCGAAAATGGCTTAAAGATCTTCGTGCCGATCAGAAAGAGGACGGGAGCATAGAAGGGGTTTCACCAAAGGCGGGAAAACTGGGTACGCGTATTTCTTCGGGCTGGGGGGATGCGCTCACTATTTGCCCTTGGGAAATTTACAAAGCATTCGGCAATAAAGAAATTTTGTCGGACAGTCTTGAAAGTATGGAGAAATGGGTCGCCTATATAAAATCGACGGGTGATAATCCTTATTTATGGAATACGGGCAATCATTACGGTGACTGGCTTGCAACCGATGCTCCTTATGGTACATGTGTGGGTGCAACGGATATCGGGTTGGTTTGTACGGCGTTTTATGCTTATTCGGTAGATCTTGTGATTCGCGCGAGAGAAACTCTTGGTATGGATGCTTCCGAATATAAAGTATTGCGTAAAGAAATCGGAAAAGCGTTTGCCTTGGAATACACGGAAAACGGATTTCCGAAAGGCGAGCCCGCGATTTTAGGGAAAACCGAAAAACCTACTTGTTATACTCAGACAGCACTTGCGCTAATGTTATATTTCGGGCTTTGCAGAGAGGAAGATAAATCTAAGCTTACCGATGCACTTGTTTCATTGATTGAGCAGAGCGGTAAAAGAATGTCCACAGGTTTTCTGGGAACGCCATATATTTTGCACGCATTGTCTGAAAACGGTCGCTCGGATATTGCGTACGATCTGTTGTTGCAGGAAAAAGCGCCCTCATGGCTCTTTTCCGTCAACAGAGGCGCAACAACGATGTGGGAGCATTGGGACGGTATAGATGAAGAGGGGCGGATATGGAGTAAGGATATGAATTCTTTCAACCATTATGCCTACGGTGCGGTATTTGATTGGATTTTCGGAGTAAGTGCGGGTATTGTTCCCGTTGAGGCGGGCTACGGAAAAATAAGGATCGCGCCGAAGCCCGACAAGAGACTGGGCTTTTCAGATATTGTTTTTGAAAGCCGAAAAGGGACGATTCGTGCGGCGTGGCGTTATACAATAGATTCTGTACGTTTTGAATATGAGATTCCCGCAGATATTGAAGCGGAAATAGTGCTTCCCAACGGAAAGAAATATGCCGTGAAGGGAGGAAAGCATATTTTCAGTATCCCCGCGCTTAAAAAGTAAAATAATTTTGTGCTTTTTATGGAATAGATGATTATTAATGAAACAGAAAAAACAAGCTTGGCTTTTAACCGAGCTTGTTTTTTATTCTTCTTAAAGATTTTGATCAACGGTAAAAAGTAAAAAAACTATCGCATTAAATGCAGAGGTTTGCTTAACAACAGCGATAACTATCTTAAAATAAAAACAGCGAGTCCGATGCAATACCGAACTCGCTATGTGTGATTTTATTGTTATAAGTTGTCTAAATTTAATAGATGATTATTCCTTAAACATTCTGTTGAGACGTCTTGTGATCGAGCGTATATTTTCGCGTACCGCGCTTCTTGCGCTGCCGCCGATGACTTTTCTCGCTTCGACGGATTTTCCGACCTTCACTCTTTGCAAAATTTCTTCATCAAAGAGGGAGGAGAAATTCTGATATACAAAGAGATCGAGTTTGTCCAATGTTTTGTTGTTTTCAATGCAATAGCGCACGATCTGTCCCGTAACGGCGTGTGCATCGCGGAATGCCATTCCTTTCTGTACGAGGTAATCTGCAATGTCCGTTGCGGTAGTGAATCCGCCGCCTGCAGCAAAGCGCATTTTGCGAGTGTCAAAAGAAATGTTCTTCAAAAGGTCGGTAAAGATAGACAGGCACGCAAGGACGGTATCTTCTGCATCGAAGAGAGCTCCTTTATCTTCCTGTAAATCTTTGTTGTAAGAAGTCGGAATTCCTTTGATAACTGTGAGGATCGCCGTCAGGTCGCCGTAAACTCTTCCCGTTTTTCCGCGGATAAGTTCGGGAATATCGGGATTCTTTTTCTGCGGCATAATGGAAGAGCCGGTAGAGTAGGCATCTGAAATTTCTATAAATCCGAATTCATCCGTCGAATAGATGATGAGGTCTTCACAGAAACGGGAAAGATGCGCCATAAGAGTTGAGCAGCAGAAAATATATTCAGCGACAAAATCTCTGTCGGAAACGGCATCTATGGAGTTTTGTGAGATTTCAGAGAAAGAGAGCAGGCTCGCAGTCATTCTCCTGTCAATAGGGAAATCTGTGCCGGCAAGAGCGCAGCTTCCGAGCGGCATTACGTCAGTGCGTTTATAGCAGTCGGTAAAGCGCTCGAGGTCGCGCAGGAACATTTCGCTGTATGCGTTGATATACTGAGCGACCGAAACGGGCTGAGCTTTACGCATATGCGTATAACCGGGCATAATATACTGAACGTTGTTGTTTGCGATATCAAGTAAAGTAGTGATCAGGTTTTTGATGTGGTTACTGACATTCACGATGCTGTCTTTCGTATACAGGCGAAGGTCGGTAGCCACCTGATCGTTGCGGGAACGGGCGGTGTGCATTTTTTTGCCCTTGACGCCGATACGTTTTACAAGTTCGTTTTCCACAAATGTATGGATATCTTCTGCGCCTTCGATGGTAAGTTTTCCTTTTTCGATATCCGCGAGGATGTTTACGAGGTTATCTCCGATCGTTTCGGCTTCTTCCTTGGGTATGATCTGTGTTTCGCCGAGCATTTTTACGTGTGCGATACTGGCAAGGATATCGTGCCAGTAAAGTTTGTAGTCGAACGAAAGAGACTGGTTAAAGTCGTCCGCGTTTTTTGCGCTCGGTTCAGTGAACCTTCCTTCCCATAATTTCATAATTCTTTCTCCGTAATTTTTTTTGAGTCGAATTTAATTGACTTATTGCGCTGAAACCCTTAAAATAATATTGTTAGTTCATTAAAATACTGAATTACATAAAAAAGGATTTGCGTTGATACTATTTTAATACATTTCCTGAAAAAATTCAAGCTATTTTATAAAATTTGTCAGGCAGGAGCGAGAAAATTGAGAATACTCGGCATAGATCCCGGACTTGCCACGCTTGGATACGGAGTTCTGAACAAGGATAAAAACGGAAACGTTATAGCGGAGGATTACGGAGTAGTGCTTACCCCGAAAGAGGAGCGTCTGCCCGTGCGGCTCGCTATGTTGGAAGAGGGGATCGTAAAGATCCTTGATAAATTTGCTCCCGATGAAGTTGCGGTTGAGGAACTTTTTTTCAGTAAAAACGTAACGACGGGTATTGCTGTGGCACACGCCCGCGGGGTTGCACTGTTAACTTGTGTTAAACGCTGTGGAAGATTGTTTGAATACACGCCGATGCAGATCAAGCAGGCTCTTACTGGCTATGGCGGTGCGGACAAGCGTCAGATCCAACAGGTAACGGCAAATCTTCTGCATCTGAAAGGGATTCCGCGTCCTGACGATGCGGCGGACGCGTTGGCTGTCGCACTGTGTCATTCGTTTACTTCCCGCCTTTCGTCTCTTTTCGGTATTTAATTATAGGCTTATAAACGTAACGTATATGTGTGCAGAGCAGTATGTCTGCGGCAGAGGTGAATATGATAGGATATCTTAAAGGTAAGGTCATTTATTCGGGTTCGGGTGTTGTCCTTTTAGAAAATAACGGCGTAGGCTATGAAGTGCAGTGTTCAGGGGCGGCGTTTGCTCGGCTCGTTACGGACGGCGCAGGCGAGGTTTATACCTATTTACAGGTAAAAGAGGACGGACTTTCGCTTTTCGGGTTTGACAGTATTGAAGAAAAAAATATGTTTTTGAAACTCATTTCCGTATCGGGAGTGGGGCCGAAAATGGGTATCGGAATATTGTCTGCAATGAACGTGAACGAACTAGCCGTTGCGATCGCATCTTCCGACGTTAAATCTCTGTGCGCAGTAAAGGGCTTGGGGAAAAAGAGCGCGGAACGTATCGTTCTTGAACTTCGTGAAAAAGTTTCGGCTTCGGAGATCATAGCGGAGAGCGGTTCAAAGAAGGCGGAGAGCATACCCGAGAAGATGTCCGATAAGGAAGAAGACGCGATTGTCGGGTTGATGTCTCTCGGATATACGCGCGGCGAAAGTGTGCGTGCCGTTAAAAAAGCGGTGGAAAACGGTGCAAAGAGCGTAGAAGATATTATTATGACCGCATTAAAGAGTATGTGATTTTTTCAAGGCTGAAAAACACAAGGAAGATAAAGTATGGATTTTGAAGAGGAATTTGAAAGCGAACGGCTCGTTATGAGTACAAAGGGCGAATTTGACGCGGAAGAAAACGTTCTTCGCCCCAAAACGATGAATGATTACGTCGGGCAGGATAAAGTCAAAGAAAATCTCGGCGTATTTATTTCGTCTGCAAAAATGCGCGGCGAACCGCTCGATCACGTTCTTTTGTACGGGCCTCCGGGACTTGGTAAAACGACGCTCGCCCATATCATAGCAAATGAACTCGGAGTGCAGATCCGTTTAACGAGCGGTCCCGCGATCGAGAGAAGCGGAGACCTTGCGGCGATTCTGACGAACCTCAACGACGGTGACGTTCTTTTTATCGATGAAATTCACAGGCTCAATCGTTCGGTTGAAGAAATTTTATATTCCGCTATGGAAGACTATGCGCTCGATATCATTGTCGGGAAAGGCCCTTCGGCGAGAAATATTCGTTTTACACTCAAAAAATTCACGCTTGTGGGCGCAACTACAAAGGCAGGAATGCTTGCATCTCCGCTTCGGGACAGATTCGGAGTAATGTGCCGCCTTGAAATGTATACTAACGAGCAGTTGGCTCAGATCGTTACCCGTTCGGCGTCTACGCTCGGGATATCCATAGAGGAGAGTGCTGCAAAAGAAATTGCGAGAAGATCTCGAGGAACTCCGAGAATTGCCAACAGGCTTTTAAAGCGCGTGCGTGATTTTTCGGCGGTGAAAGGAAATGACTGCGTGAAATACGAAGATGCCAGGTATGCTCTTAAAAAGATGGATATAGACGATTTGGGATTGGATGAAACCGACCGCGGACTTTTGCGCGCGCTGATCGAAAAATTCGGCGGCGGACCAGCGGGGCTGGAAACGCTTGCCGCCACGATCAACGAGGACGCAAATACGATAGAAGATGTCTATGAACCGTATCTTATGCAACTCGGATTCATTGCTCGTACGCCTCGCGGCAGAGTATGCCTGAAAGGCGGATATGAACATATGGGCATGAAAATGAGTGAAAAACAGAAAATGCAGATTTCCATGTTTGAAAAAGACTGACAAGGTTGTTTTTGAAGAGATAAAGGAATAAATATGCTGAAAAAATCCGATTATTATTATGATTTACCCGAAGAATTGATCGCGCAGACTCCCGCAGAGCCGCGCGATTCTTCAAGACTGCTCGTTTATGACAGAAAAACGGGAAAGACGGAAGACAGGATTTTTCGCGATATAGAAGAATATCTTCATGCAGGTGACGTGCTGGTTATCAATAACACGAAAGTTTTGCCCGCCCGAATGTACGGTTATACGCAAAACGGCGGAAAGGTAGAAGTGCTTTTGCTGAAAAGATATGACTTGCACCGCTGGGAAGTGCTCGTAAAACCGGGTAAAAAGGCGAAAGAAGGGACGGAATTGAAAGTTTCGGACGAGCTGTCTCTTACGGTCGTCGGCAGAACGGAAACGGGTGAGAGGATCGTGGATTTTCATTTCGACGGGGTGTTCGAAGATATCCTGACCCGTGTGGGAAGTATGCCTCTTCCGCCGTATATTCACGAAAAACTAAAAGATCAGACCAGATACCAGACTGTATATTGCAGGACGGACGGTTCCGCCGCCGCTCCTACAGCAGGATTGCATTTTACAAAAGAATTGCTCGACCGTATCCGTGCGAAGGGCGTTGAAGTTGCGGAAGTGCTTTTGCACGTCGGGCTTGGAACTTTTCGGCCCGTCAAGGAAGAAGATCTGACCGAGCATAAAATGCATTCGGAATTTTATATGGTCGACGAGAAGGCTGCCGAAACGGTCAATGCTGCAAAACGTGAGGGAAGAAGAGTGATCGCCGTAGGAACAACGTCTGTGCGAACGCTTGAAACCGTGGCAGACGAAAACGGATTTTTGAAGCCTTGCAGCGGCAATACCGAAATTTTTATTTATCCGCCTTATAAATTCAAGTGTGTGGATGCTCTTATTACAAATTTCCATCTCCCCGAAAGTACGCTCATCATGCTTGTATCCGCTTTAATGGGCAGGGAACAGACGCTCACGCTCTATAAAGAGGCTGTCGAGAAGAAGTACCGTTTTTTCAGTTTCGGCGATGCCATGCTGATCTTATGATCATTAGTTAATAAAAGGCTGTAATCAAAAGATAAAAATACACCGTTTTGATCGGTGTTTAAAATGCAGAAAAAAGGAAATACTCATTTGGCAGATAAATTTTCGTTTGAAGTAATCAAAACAGATCCCGATACGGGTGCTCGTGCGGGTATCTTTCATACGCCGCACGGCGATATCGAAACGCCTGTCTATATGTCGGTAGGAACGCAGGCTACGGTCAAAGGGATGTTGCCGCGCGATCTTGAAACGGCGGGTTCGCAAATCATCCTTGCAAATACTTATCATCTTTATATGCGCCCCGGACATGAACTTGTAAAGCGTGCAGGCGGATTGCATAAGTTCATGAACTGGAATAAGCCTATCCTTACGGACAGCGGCGGGTTTCAGGTTTTTTCACTTGCAAAACTCAACGACATAAAAGACGAAGGGGTGTGGTTCCGTTCGCATATTGACGGAAGCAAGCATTTCTTTACGCCTGAAAAGGTTATGGAAATAGAAAATGCGCTCGGGGCAGACATTATCATGCAATTTGACGAGTGCAGTGAATACGGGGCGGATTATAAATATGCCACGCGCGCGCTTGAACGTACGGTGCGTTGGTTGGAGAGGTGCGACAAATCGCATAAAAACGAAGAGCAGGCGTTGTTCCCGATCGTGCAGGGTAATTTCTATAAAGATCTGAGGCTGGAAAGCCTTGCCGCCGCCAAGCCGTACGCTAAATACGGATTGGGTATCGGCGGACTTTCGGTGGGTGAGCCGAAACCTCTTATGTATGAAATGCTGGATGTTTTGCAACCGCATCTGCCTGAAAGCGTTCCCCGTTATCTGATGGGGGTGGGAAGTCCCGATTGTCTGATAGAGGGCGTGCTTCGCGGGATAGATATGTTTGACTGTGTTTTGGCGACGAGGATCGCGAGAAACGGAACCGCGCTTACGTCAAAAGGTAAAGTTGTAGTAAGAAATGCGATCTATAAAGAAGATTTTACGCCGCTCGACGAAGAATGTGATTGTTATTGTTGCAGAAATTATACGAAAGCCTATCTGCGTCACCTGATCAATGCGGGTGAAATGCTTTCATCGATGCTGTTATCCATGCACAACATTACTTTCCTGAATAAACTGATGCGTGGTTTAAGGAATGCAATTTTGGAAGGCGGGGTTCGCGAATTTGCGGCAGAATTTTATGCGAAATATGGCGATAAATTCTGAAAAAACAGCTGAATTTTGAAAATTTTGTAAAAATTGACTTGATTTACGTTTTTTGCAGAATGAAACACTTGCCAAAAACGGTTAAAAAAGGTAATATATTATCAATCTACTGAAAAAGGAGACATCTGATTATGATTACAGGTTTGCTTGCAAGCAATGCGACGAGTTGGGTATTCATCGGTATTATCTTGGTTGCTTTGGTTGCTTTCTTTGTGTGGAGCACTATTTCCCAGAAAAAGAAGCAGAAAGAATTCAACCGTACGATCGATGCGGTAAAGCCCGGCAGTAAAGTAAAGACGATCGGCGGCGTATGCGGCGAGGTCGTGGAAGTTAACGACGAAGAGAACACTTTTGTTCTGAAAACAGGTACGAGCGACGGTAACAGCGTAAGCTATATGAAGTTTGATAAACAGGCTATCTATCAGACAGACGCTAAACCCGAAGATCCCGCACAGGAAGTAAAAGCGGTAAAAGAGACGAAAGTTGCTCCCGCTGAACAGGAAGCAAAGGAAGAAGTTTCCGAAAAAGAAGAAAACAAGTAATCGTGCGTCATAATCGCGCAGACCTCCGCATACGATAAAAGTAAATCGTGCGGAGGTTTTTTTATGCAGAGCGGAGGAAGTGAAGCGGTACGCCAGATCGGCAAAAGTACAGGCATATCGGTGGTGTTCACGCTTGCGGCAGTATTGCTGTTTGCTTTATGTATCAGATTTTTTTCTATCGGTTCGTCTGTGATCATGCCGGTCAATCAGATCATCAAATTGCTTGCAGTGTTTTTAGGCTGCTTTTTCGGAATCAAACCGGGTAAGGCGTTTTTTAAGGGTATAGCGAGCGGACTTTTGTCTGTTCTTCTTACTTATTTTTTATTTGCGGCGCTTGCAGGTGCGATCTCGTTCGGATGGGGCAATGTTCTCGATCTCATATTCGGCTGCCTTGCGGGAGGTATCAGCGGGATTATTGCCGCTTCGGCAAAGACGAGGGGCTGAAAACAACTTGAAAAAGGTTTAAAAAGGTATAAAATGCAGAAACGGAAATTGCAGGCAAAAAAACGCTTGCAATTTTTTTTGTGTTATATTATAATATTTGCAAATAACCAAAACTGCAAAAGGAGATTGTTTATGAACAAAATTAAAACGGTTGCCCGTCCTCAGGCAAGAAAAGTAACGGCTTGCGGCGAATGCAGAAGCACCTGTCAGTCTGCCTGCAAAACGAGTTGCACGGTAGGAAATCAGTCCTGCGAGCGCATTTCCAGAGAAAACAATCCCGAAAAAAATAACTGAACGGATTAAGGAGCAGGCAACCTGCTCCTTAAATTTTGCCCGCGTATCGGAGCAGTGAGTTCAACTGCGGTCAGGGTAAGGTCGGGCGGGAGTAAAGATGGTACACGTATTTAATTATAAAGATAAATATTATATTTTCGATACGGGCAGTTCTTCTCTTCATGAATGTGACGAAACGGCTGCACTTTTATTGAGAGAAAAACTTGGGGAGAAAGTAGATACCTCCCGAATTTCCGAAAAAGAGCGCACATTATACGAAGAGGATTTTGAAGAACTGAAAAAAGCGGGCTTACTCTTTGCGGAGGAAACGAAAGTTTATCCTCCGAAATCGGAAGAGGTCAAGGCGCTTTGCCTGCATATTTGCCATGACTGTAATCTTCGTTGCAGATACTGTTTTGCCGATGAAGGGGCATATCATAGCCGCAGGGAATTTATGTCTTTGGAAACGGCAAAAAAAGCGATAGATTTTCTGATTGAAAATTCGGGGAATCGCAAAATCCTGGAAACAGACTTTTTCGGCGGTGAACCGCTGATGAATTTTGATGTAGTAAAAGAGACGGTTTATTACGCCAAGGAAAGGGCGGCTGCGCGAGGCAAGAAATTTCTCTTTACGCTCACGACAAACGGACTTTTGCTGAAAGACGATATCGCAAAGTTTTTGAACGAGGAAATGGAAAACGTCGTTTTAAGCCTTGACGGACGCAAAGAAGTGCACGACGAAGTCAGAAAGACTGCAAACGGTAAAGGAAGCTTTGATCTTGTTATCGAAAATCTCAAAAATTTCGTAAAGATCCGCGGGGATAAACATTATTATGTGCGCGGTACGTTCACGGCGAAGAATACCGATTTTTATAAAGACGTGTTGTTCCTTGCCGATAGCGGATTTGACAGCATTTCCATGGAACCCGTTGTAACGGATATCAAAGACCTTGAAATTACAAAGGAACTTTTGCCCGTCATCAATGAAGGATACGACAAGCTTTGCGATGAATATCTCAAACGCGAAGCGGAAGGGAAGGGCTTTAATTTCTTCCATTTCAACGTCGATCTGGAAGGCGGGCCTTGCCTGGCTAAGCGCGTAAGTGCGTGCGGCGCGGGAAACGAATATTTTTCCGTCGTGCCGAACGGCGATATTTACCCCTGCCATCAGTTTGCTGGCGATAAGGATTTTCTGATGGGAAATGTCTTCGACGGCAAACTCAATGAAACCATTCGCAATAAATTCAGAAATTCCTGTCTCTTTACGAGAGAAAAATGCGGGGATTGCTTTGCGAAATTTATTTGCAGCGGCGGATGCAGCGCGAACAATTATCATTATAACGGTGATATTGACAAGCCTTTTGAAATCACCTGCGAGATGATGCGCAAGCGCACAGAAAACGCTATGCACATTCTTGCGGAAAGAAAGGCTCGGCAATCGGAGAATAAATAATGAAAAAAATCGAGCGCGGCGAACGGGTCTTTATTCATAAAAGGGCTTATCTTGCGGGCGAAGTTTCCCTCGGGGACGATGCGAATATCTGGTGCGGTGCGTGTATTCGCGGAGATATTGCGCCTGTGCGTATCGGAAAAGGAACAAATGTACAGGATAATGTGACGGTACATGTCGGTTACGGTTTGCCTGCGGTTATCGGAGATTATACCACCATAGGGCACAATGCGGTGATCCATGGCTGTACGATAGGGAATAATTGCCTGATCGGTATGGGAGCGATCATACTTGATGGTGCAGTCATAGGCGATGATTGTATTATCGGTGCGGGAACGCTTATTCCTTCTGGGAAAAAGATCCCGTCCGGGAGCGTTGCTTTCGGCAATCCTTTTCGGATCGTAAGACCTGTTAGCGAAAACGATAAAGAGAATGTCAGAAAGAATGCCGAAGCATATATCCGTCTTGCTGATGAGTATAAAGCGGCGGGAGAAGGAGAATGATTTTTAAAGCGTCCGTAAAGTACAACGGGCGCTGTTTTTTATATTTATGTTTGTATAGGATTTAAAGGCAAGGTATTTTGCCTTTTTTTGTGAAGAAAAGATAAAATCCGAAAAAAAAGAACAATTTACACTTGACTAAATTATTAAACTTTTATATAATTAGTGAGTATATTTCTGATTCTGCGATATTTTTAAGGACGCTTGTTTCGGCGTCCGTGCCTGAAAGGGGACAAGCTTCCCGTAGGGCATACATTTCGCGTGAATTAAACTATGATTGCAGGAGGGTGCAATGGGCAAGAAAAAATCGGTTGTGCTGATAGTGCTGATAACGCTCATACTCGCAGCGTTGCTCTTTTTATGTTTCGCACCGGCATTTCCGTTGTCCGAGATCGGTTCTTTCAATGCGCTGATCAACAAGGTCGACCTCGGTTCCGATTTAAGCAGTGGATACTATACCGTTTATTATCCCGAGGGAGTAATTTCCAAAGAAGACTACGAAAGGTTACAGGCAGACTATGAATATGCCAAAGACGATGCGGAAGAATCGGGTGAAGCTATACCTTCCGATATAGAGAATCCCGAAGAGAATTATGCGGCATATAAAGGTATTTACCTTTCTAACGATATTTACGAAGACGGCGTTGTGTCTAAAACGTTCAATTCTGAATTTAATAAAGCATTGCGTGCCGTTGAGCGTCGTTTTGAAGCGAAGGGCTATTCCGATTATACCATACGTGTTCAGGATGATTATACCATTCGCGTAGAAGTTCCTGAAACGGATGAAAGTCCTGATACTCTGTTTACTGCATTCGGATATTCGGGCGGGTTGATTTTCAGCGACTCGGATAAAAATGTGGCAAATAAAAACGTTCTTATGGACGGAACGAGCGAATATGTAAAAAAAGCAGGGGTTTCGAATGCCGGTAGCAGTGGATATGCTGTAACTATCGAGTTTACCAAAGCGGGTAAAGCAAAATTTGCGGAGATCACCGGTTCGCTTGCTTCCTCTTCTACGGACGGCTCGGGTGCAACTTTGTATATTTATATCGGCGATGAGCAGTTGATGGGTGCAACTGTCAGTGAAGAGCTTAACCAGAGTACGGTATATATTACTGGTAACTATACAAAGGCTTCGGCTGAAACGGTAGCTGCTGTAATTAATTCCGTGCTCGATGAAGATGATATTTTTGATTTATCTTTCGAGTATCCCGAATATTATGAATTCGCGCCTACCATGGGTGATTATACGGCACTTGCGTTGGGTATTGCACTTGCAGTTCTTGCTGTGGCATCTATTATTTTTGCGCTTGTTAAATTCAAGGGAATGGGACTTGCTCATACTTATGGATTCTTGACTTATCTGCTTGCTTTGGTTCTTTGCGTAACGCTTATCCCTGGTATAGAGATCACAGCGGGTTGTATTTTGGCGGTAACTTTGGCATCTGCAATCTTTATCGGAAGCAACTTCCATGCTTTTGATTGTATCAAAAAAGAATTTGCGACGGGTAAAACGCTTACGGCTTCGGTCAAAGCAGGGTATAAAAAATGTCTTGCAGCGACTTTGGATGTTCATATCATACTTTTCCTTATTTCACTTGCGATGTATTTGATTTCCACGGGAGTGGTAGTGTTTATCGGTTTGGTACTGATGCTTGCCATTGCGATTTCCGCGATTTGCTCGGTGGCTTTGACTCGTTTCTATTTGTATATGTTCCTTGCTCAACCTAAAAATAAAATAGCATTTGTCGGTTTCAGAAGGGAGGAAACGGAAGATGAGTAAAATTACTACGAAAAAATGCCTTCTGATCAGCCTGATCGTAAGCCTTGTTTTGATTGTAGCAGGTGCGTTCATATTCGGCTTTGTCGGTTTTAATACAAACTCTGTAACATCCGATTATTCAGAAATTGAGGTTTCCTATTACGGAACAAAACTCAATGAACAAGATTTTCTGGATGAAATTGAAAAGACCGGTAAAGATACGATTGCTGAGGCTGGATATAAAATTTCTGAAGTAAAATATTCGGAAGAAGCAGCTGGCGGCAGAGGTTTATTTGAATTTGTTCTGAAAAAGGACTTGACGGAAACTCAGTCTGCAGAACTTGTTGCATCTTTGGAAACTTCACTTCGTGCGCTTACCGTAACGGAGGGCGAAGGGGAAACCTATCATAAAGACGTATATCGTCCTCATTACGAATATATTTGGCGTACAGCGATCGCAATGGGGGTCGGGCTCGTCCTCGTGTTTGTGTATGTTGCTATACGTTATCGTGTCGGTATGAGCGTGACGACGCTTGTTGCGTCAATACATGATGTGTTGCTTACGCTTGCCCTGATCGCGTTGCTGCGCATCCCGATGGGGACGGCTGTGATCGGAATCGCGGCTTGTTCTTTGATCCTTTCCGTGTTTATGAATCTCTTTGTGTTCGGTAAAATGCGTAAAGATTTCAGGTCGGAAGAACGTAAAGATCTGCCTGCACGTGAAGCGGTTGCGCTTTCTTCTTCCGAAAGCAGAAAAGGTGTTTATGTGACCGCGATCGTAGCCGCCGCTGTTCTTCTTGTAAGCGGTGTGATCGGTGCGATCCTCGGTGCGGATTTACTTTGGTTCATGCTCGGATCTCTTCTGGCTGTCGGTGTTTCTGTGTATTCTTCTCTTGTCCTTTCGCCCGCAATTTACGCGTCGGTCAAAGAGAGATCGGATGCTGCACGTGCAAATAAAGCGAGATATAATTACGCATCGGAAAAGAAAAATAAAAAGGCAGCAAAAGTTGCTGACAAAACTTCTGAACCTTCGGAATCCGTCAGTGAATCCTGAAAGATCGGACAATAAAATTTGGTTTTTTCTCAATGGAATGATTTGCTATCGATAAAAAGCTGTAGAGAAAAAATCATAAAAAGTCGGGTCTGTCTGCAATATCAAAATACTATATTAAAAACAAGGGCGGGCTAAGTACCGCCCGTTTGTTTTATAAGGGAAGTTTATAACTGTATAATTTTTTCTGTGCAAATTTAATCGGAAGATAATGGCAGAAAAGATGATTTAATTAATGTTGCCGCAGTTTGGCGGTCGGAGAAAATAATGAAAAAAATCGTTCCGGAATATTCTTTTTCCGAAGAACAACTTCATAAAATCAGATCGATCGCGTCAAAGTGCGGAATTCGTGAACTTACTGCAAAGATTTTATTTTCAAGGGGAGCGGACACTCCCGAAAAAGCAGAAAAGTTTCTCAATCCTTCTAAGAAGCATTTTTTATCACCTTTTTTGATGCGCGGGATGCGTGAACTGAAAGAAAGCATCCTATCGGCGAAAGAATCGGGTAAAAAAATTGTCGTTTACGGCGATTACGATGCGGATGGGATATGTGCTACTTCTATAATGGTTTGGGCTTTGAGAGAAGTGGGGGCAGACTGTTATGCTTATATTCCGGAACGTGCGGAAGGCTACGGTATGAACGTTTCTGCGCTGAATAAAATTATAAACGAGCAGGCTCCTGGGCTGTTTATTACCGTCGACTGCGGGATCAGTAACAGAGAAGAGGTAGAATATATCCGTTCTCGCGGGGTGGAAGTAATTGTAACGGATCACCACGAACTTCCCGACATATTGCCCGATTGTGTGATCGTCAACCCTAAGCTGGTAGATGATTATCCTTATGATAATCTGTGCGGCGCGGGGGTGGCGTTTAAAACGGCGTGTGCTTTGCTCGGAGAAAGTGCCTATAAACTTGCCGATCTTGCCGCGATCGCCACGGTTGCGGACAGTGTGCCGCTTACGGGTGAAAACCGTGATATCGTTTATGAAGGGTTGCTCCTTATCAATCATCATCCGCGCGAAGCGATAAAATATCTTTTAGCTGGGAAAACGGACGAGATAACGGCACAATCGCTCGCATTTACGGTTGCTCCTCGCGTGAACGCCGCGGGCAGAATGGGGGAAGCAAATTGTGCGCTTCGCCTGTTCACGAGCGAATCTGCATCAGAGATTTATTCACTTGCCTGTAAACTCAATGAATTTAATTTGGAACGCCAGCAGGTCTGTGATGCGGTTTATCAGAGCGTAAAAAAGCGTCTGGAAGAGGGCGGTGTCTATGAAAATGTGATCATGCTCTATGACGAAACATGGAGTACGGGACTTGTAGGGATAGTAGCCGCTAAAATTTCCGAAGAATTTAACAGACCTGTGATTCTGTTTGTTAAAAACGGAGATTCTTTAAAAGGTTCTGCCCGTACAATAGACAATGTAAACATATACGAAGCGCTCAAAGCATGTTCGGAGTTTATTGAAGAATTCGGAGGCCACGCGCAGGCGGCGGGGGTGAAGGTAAAAGAATCTGATTTTGAAAAGTTAAAGAAAGCACTTTCTGAATATCTCGATAAAAATTATACGGAGCAGGATTTTATTCCCGCTATCAGCGTTTGCGAAGAAGCGGACTTTAAAATAACACCGTCATTGGCAAAAGAACTGGAACGGCTCGAACCTTGCGGTGTGGGTAACCGAAAACCGCTGTTCAGTATTTCGGCAGAGAGTGAACAGGTTCGCCGCCTGAAAGACGGATCTCCTCATATTGCAATAAAGAAAGGAGAGGTGGATCTGCTTTGGTTCGGCGGAGAAAAAGCAATACCGCTGATAGAGTCCGGGGTCGGGAAAAAATTTATATTTGAATGCGGGGTTTCAACTTTTCGAGGCGAAACAAACGCGCGAGGCGTAATTCGGGACATGGTTTTTGATTCCGATATTCGCGGAGATACACGCTTGTATCTTTTCAGAAATAATCTTCTCCGTTTACAGAACAAAACATTCGGCGTAGATGTGATTATGAAAGGGGAAACTGAGATCACGGCAGAGATTGAGCGTTTGAGAAATGAATGCAGATACGGGCTTGTCATAATCTCAAACGAGGAAGTCCCTTCCGGGTTAAGCAGTTCGGTTTCGGGAATGGAAAGGGATGTATTTTATCTTTCAGCTTCCAATGCGGGAAATGTGTTACTGATTTCGCCCGTTTCGGATGTTTCTTTGAATTATTATAGGGAAGTGATTTTTCTTGATACGCCTGCCGACTATAATATTCCTGCATTAGCAGGAAAACGAGTTCTAGTGAACAAGGATCGGTGTGGCTTTAAAGATATTTTAAATCTCGATACGAGCAGGGAAACGCTCGGAGAAATTTACCGTCTGATCAGAGAAAGTAAAGTTGCAAAGAACAGTGTATTGCTTGCTACGGGTTCAGAAACGGGATATGCTGCCGAGCAGGTAATTTTTGCGGCAGAAGTATTTTCAGAACTTGGTCTTTTAAAATTTATTAACGGAAAAGTTTCTTTTGTCACGGGTAAAAAGACAGATTTAAATAAGTCTTGTCTTTATAATGCAGTCTGTGAATTAAAAAATTCCTTTGATATGTTCAATTAAAACAAGAGTGAGGAAAACTTACGGGCGGCTCATCGATTAAAACTTAGCTTTTAAACAGAGAGAAAATGTGTACGGAGGTGAAGAATGGAAAAAGTTTTGGAAAAAATTTATAGTAATTATTCCGGTGAAGAGCGCGAAACTCTTATCCGTGCCTACCATTATGCCGAAGAGGCGCACAGCGGTCAGAAGCGTGCGTCCGGCGAAGCATATTTCATTCATCCCTGTGCAGTGGCTCAGATCCTGATGGAATTGGGGTTAGATTATGCCACGGTTGCCGCCGCCTTCTTGCACGACGTGATCGAGGATACGCCTGTAACGGCGGAAGATATCCGAAAAGACTTTGGTGAGGAGATCCTTCAACTTGTTTCGGGCGTGACTAAACTCGATAAGATTATTTTTAAATCTCAGGAAGAGGAAGAAGCGGAAAATTTTCGTAAAATTTTTGTGGCAATGGCGAAAGATATTCGCGTGATCATCATCAAGCTTGCCGATCGCCTGCACAATATGCGTTCATTGAATTTTTTATCAAAAGAACGTCAGATAAAAATGGCGAAAGAGACACTCGACGTATATACGCCGCTTGCGGGCAGACTGGGTATTTCGCAGATCAAATGCGAACTGGAAGATCTGTGTCTTAAATATCTTGAACCGGAAGCATACGAATTTTTAGTTCAGAACATTCATGAAAAACTCGACCAGCGCAGGGACTTTGTCGATTCGGTAGTCAAGGAGATCCGCGAGATTTTGGATGAGAGTAAAATAGAAGGGGAAGTATTCGGAAGACCTAAGCATTTTTATTCGATTTATAAAAAGATGAAGGCGCAGAATAAGACCCTCGATCAGATTTACGATCTTACCGCTGTTCGCGTTATCGTCGGAACGGTAGACGAATGCTATGAAGTGTTCGGAAAGATCCATAAGAAGTGGAAGCCGATCCCGGGCAGAATAAAAGATTATATTGCGACTCCGAAAGCGAATATGTATCAGTCCTTGCATACGACGGTCGTGACCAATTTCGGACAGCCGTTTGAAATACAGATCCGTACGTTTGAAATGCACCGTATTGCCGAATTCGGTATCGCGGCGCACTGGAAATACAAAGAAAAGAAATCGGAAGATACAATGTTTACCGAGCGTCTTTCCTGGATAAGAGAGGTTCTCGACTGGGGCGGCGGCTTAAAAGATTCCAAAGAATTTATGGAATCTCTTAAAACGGAATTATACAGCAATGAACTGCTCGTATTTACTCCGAAGGGCAAAGTTATTTCTCTTCCGAAAGACGCAACCCCCATAGATTTTGCTTATGCCATTCACAGTGAGATCGGAAACAGATGTGTGGGGGCGCGCGTAAACGGAAAAATGGTTCCGCTCAACTCTGTCCTTCATACGGGCGACGTTGCGGAAATCATAACGTCTGCGAACTCGAAAGGCCCTTCTTGGGACTGGCTGAAAATAGTGAAATCATCGAGCGCCCGCGCAAAGATCAAGCAGTTTTTCAAGCGCGAGATGAAAGATGAAAATATTAAACTTGGCAAGAGTATGCTGGATGCGGAAGCAAAGAGGCGCGGTTATGCACTTACAGACATTCTTACAGAGCAGAGTTTTGCTAAAGTTTCCGAAAAATTTTCCTTTTCCAATCAGGATGAAATGTTTGCATCGGTAGGGTACGGTGCGATCACGGTCAATCAGGTCTTATATAAACTGATTGATTTTTATAAGAAAGAAATTCCCAAAGGTCCTGTTTATCACGGCAGTCATGCCCCGAACGATTCAAACGGAGTAGTCGTAAAAGGAATGAACGGACTCTTGACGCGCTTTGCGGGATGCTGCAATCCTGTTCCGGGAGATGATATAGTCGGGTTTGTTTCGCGCGGCAGAGGTGTGGTCATTCACAGAGCGGACTGTCCGAACGTAAAGGATCTTGAAAAAGAAGAGGGCAGAATTTTGCCTGCTTCATGGTCGGATGCTGCGCAGGAAGGCAGATTTGTAGCGGGTATCGTCATTAAAGCGAAAGATCAGGGTGTCGCATTGTCTGTGCTTACGAGCGTGGTTGCGGATATGCGGCTGGTCATTACGGGCGTTACTTCCCGTTTTGATAAAAATAAAGATGCCGTCATAGAAGCCAATATTCGCCTGAACGGCAAAAAGGATATTGACCTTCTGATCAAAAAAATAGATTCGGATGAGCGCATCAACGAAGTTTACAGAACGGCGGGGAATACATGAAAGGGGAAAGTATGCAGATAGATATCGTACCTGCGGGATTATTGCAGGCAAATTCATATCTTCTTACAAAGGATAATAAAAATGCAGTTCTGATCGATTGCGGCGGGGCTGAGGTTCTTAAGTTTGCCGAATCTAAGGGATTAAAAATCGGTGCAGTACTTTTGACACACGGTCATTTTGATCATATCGGCGGATGTGCAGAAGCGCAAGAGGCGGGCGCAAAGATCGGCTGTTCAAAAGAGGATGCAAAAATTTTGTCGTCAAATGAAAATCTTTCGGGGATGACGGGCGTTCCGATGAAAAAATTCAACGCGGATTTTACTTTTCAGGACGGGGATACGCTTTCCTTTTTCGGAATGGATTTTAAAGTTATCTCGACCCCAGGTCATACCCGTGGCAGCGTCTCTTTTCTTTTTGAAGATTGTCTGTTTACGGGAGATACATTGTTTTACGGCAGTGCGGGCAGGACGGATTTTCCCGGCGGAGACGAAAATGAACTTTTTTCCAGCCTGCAAAAATTATCTTTGATAGTGGGTGATTTAAAAGTTTATCCTGGGCACGGTAAAGCGACAAGTCTTGATCGGGAACGAAAGTATAATCCTTATGTGCGGCTTGCAATGAGTCGTGAAGAATAAAAGGGGCGGCGTGTGCCGTAACGGAAAAATGCTTACAACAAATGCGGAATTTTTACGCGCGGAGATTTCAGATGTCATTCGTCTGTTTGAAGCCGCGCCCGATGTTTACCATCATTTTATTTATGAAAACGGGCGGTTTATCAACGAAGTTACTGTTTCGGGAGAAAAGTCTGTATTTTGCGAAGAACAGCCGTTTGAAGGAGAAATAGAATATAAAAGATACGCCAGACGTTTTGCAAAACTTGCCGTATACCTTGCTTTAAGTAAAGCAACGGGCAAAGTGATGCCGTGGGGTTCTCTTACGGGGATTCGCCCTACAAAACTTGCCTATTCGGAAGAAGAGTCGGACAGGGATTTTGCCGAATTGTTTCGTAAATTCGGGGTAAGTGAAGAAAATATCTCTTTGGTAAAAGACGTGCTTTCGGCGCAGAAAGGTATCTATCGCAAACAGGACGGGGATGCAGACTTGTATGCAGGAATACCGTTTTGTCCTTCCAAATGCAATTACTGTTCTTTTATTACTGCGGACATCAATCGCACAGGGAAATTTGTGGAAGATTATTTGTCTGCTTTGGAAAGAGAAATTTCCGCTTGTCAAGGGCTTTACCGTCAGTTAAAAAGCGTATATGTAGGCGGCGGTACGCCGTTGGTACTTTCGGCAAAACAGATAGAAAGGGTGCTTTCAGCACTTGCTCCGTTTGTAACGAAAGGTCTGGAATATACGGTGGAAGCGGGACGACCCGACGTGATCGATGATGAAAAACTTTCTGTTTTAAAAGATTTTTCAGTGACAAGGTTATGCGTAAATCCGCAAACCTTTTCAGATGAAACATTAAGGCGAATCGGTCGTTTGCATACGGAAAAGGATATTTACCGTGCCTACGAACTTACGAAAAAGTATGGCTTTGATATCAACTGCGATCTGATCGCGGGACTCACCGGTGAAAGTTATGCCGAGTTTTGCGGAAGCATAGATAAAACGATTGCGCTTTCACCTGAAAATATCACTGTTCACACTCTTTGTCTGAAACGGGGGGCAAAACTCAAAGAAGAGGAGAGCAGATTGTATGTGGAAGATATTTCCCGTATGATCTCCTATGCCCGTGAAAAACTGTATGCGGCGGGGTATGTTCCGTATTATCTTTACCGCCAGAAGTATATGGCTGGAAATTACGAAAATACGGGCTGGACAAAACCTGGCAAGGCGTGCGTATACAATATCGACGTAATGGAAGAAATTACCGATAACATTGCCTGTGGAGCAAATGCGGTAGGCAAAAAAGTGTTTTTATCGGAAAACAAGATCGAAAGGATCGGCGCGCCAAAGGATATTGCTACGTATATTTCAAAAATCGATTCGATCATTGAAGAAAAGAGGGCTCTTTTTAATTTGAGATAGTATACGAAAGGACATTCAGACTGTAAAAGAGTTACTCTTTCTCAGAAAAGTTGCGATAAACAGTTTACATTTTCAAGCGGATATGATAAACTTATATAGGTGCGTAATCAAAGCCGTGCGGTTCTCCTCGCCGAGCCTTGTTTGCGTGAATAAAAATTCCAAGGAGTAAAACAATGGAAAAGGAAAAGAAAACACAGATCATCAATGAGTACAAAAGACATGACGGGGATACAGGTTCTTCTGAAGTGCAGATCGCGCTTCTTACTGAGCGTATCAACCATCTGAACGAGCATCTGAAAGCACACCCGCACGACAATCACAGCCGTCGCGGTCTTCTGAAAATGGTCGGTCAGCGTCGCGGACTTCTCGATTATATCAAGTCCAAGGATATCGAAAGATACAGGGATATCATTGATCGTCTGGATCTTAGAAAATAAGTGCATTTAAGGGCGGAGCAGGGGCTCGGCCCTTTTGTCAAATATAGGGAGTAATCCCGCAAGAACAAGAAGGAGATGTAGAATGACGAACAATTTCAGACAATTTGAAACGGAGATCGGCGGCAGAAAAGTTATCGTCGAAACAGGTAAGTATGCGGAACAGGCAAACGGATCCTGTATCGTGCGCTGCGGCGATACCGTTGTGATGGTGAACGTAACCATGTCCGATGCTCCCAGAGACGGAATGGATTTCTTCCCGTTGCAGGTAGACTATGAAGAAAAAATGTATGCGGTAGGCAAAATTCCCGGCGGATTCAAAAAGCGTGAAGGCAGAGCAAGCGATAAAGCGATCTTGACTTCCCGTTTGATCGACCGTCCGCTTCGTCCGCTTTTCCCGAAGGGACTCTATAACGACGTAGTGGTAATCGCAACCGCTTTGTCCGTGGATACAAATATTCCTCCCGAGCCGTTTGCAATGCTCGGAAGCTCCATTGCTCTCAGCATATCCGATATCCCTTGGGCAGGTCCTACGGGTTCCGTGCAGGTAGGATTGGTTGACGGTGAATATGTCATCAACCCCGATAACGCACAGCGCGAAAAGAGTACTCTTTCGTTGGGGCTTTCCGGAACGAAAGATGCGATCATGATGGTTGAAGCAGGTGCTAAAGAACTTTCTGACGAAGAAATGGTCGGTGCAATTCTGTTCGGTCACGAAGAGATCAAAAAACAGTGCGCGTTTATTGAAGGTATCCAGAAAGAAATCGGTAAACCCAAGCGTGAAATGGAACTTTATCATGTTCCCGAAGAGATCGATGCGGCAGTCCGCGCTTATGCGTCAGACAAGCTCGATAAAGCTCTTGAGGAATACGATCGCGCGGCGCGTGAAGAAAAACAGGCAGAAGTAGAAGCGGATGTTCTCGAACATTTTGCGGAAGAATTCCCCGGAAAAGCACGCGAAATGAAGGACAGCCTGTATTATCTTACCAAAGAAAAAGTACGTGCAAAGATTTTGGACAAGGGAATCCGTCCCGACGGACGAGGCTTGAAAGAAGTTCGTAAAATCTGGTGCGAAACTTCCGTGCTTCCCCGTGTACACGGCTCTGCTGTATTTACGAGAGGACAGACGCAGGTTCTCACAACTTGCACCCTCGGTACGCTCAGCGAAGTTCAGAAACTCGACGGTTTGGATGATGAAGTTTCCAAGAGATATATGCACCAGTACAACTTCCCCGGATATTCTACGGGCGAAGCAAAGGCATTGAGAAGCCCCGGCCGCCGCGAAATCGGTCACGGTGCTCTTGCGGAACGCGCTCTCGAACCTGTTGTTCCCGATGCGGAAACTTTCCCGTATGCAATTCGTATGGTGTCCGATGTTATGAGCTCCAACGGCTCGACTTCACAGGCGAGTGTTTGCGGTTCGACTCTTGCACTTATGGATGCGGGCGTTCCGATCAAAGCTCCCGTTGCAGGTTGTGCGATGGGCTTGATCAAAGATACCAACAGCGATCGTCTTGCGATCCTTACCGATATTCAGGGACTTGAAGACTTCCTCGGCGATATGGACTTCAAGGTAGCGGGTACCGAAAAGGGTATCACGGCTATTCAGATGGATATCAAGATCAAAGGTATTTCCGAAGAGATTTTGCGCCGTGCTATTGCACAGGCAAACGAAGGCAGACAGTTCATCCTGCACAAAATGCTGGAAGTTCTCCCTGAACCTCGTAAAAACCTTTCTAAGTTTGCTCCGAAGATCTTGTCTTTCAATATCGATCCTGAAAAGATCCGTGAGGTCATCGGCAGCGGCGGAAAAGTTATCAATAAGATCATCGAGGAGACCAACGTCAAGATCGATATCGACGATGACGGAAAGGTCTGCATTGCGACTTACGGTGAAAATACCGATAACGCAGAGCGCGCAAAGGCGATCATTCTTTCGATCGCACGCGAACCCGAAGTCGGTGATATGTTTATCGGTTCTGTCGTCCGCGTACTTTCCAAAATGGGCGCATTCGTTGAACTTGCTCCCGGCAAAGACGGTATGATCCATATCTCCAAAATGAGCGATAAGCGTATCAACCAGGTAGAGGACGTTCTTAACGTAGGCGATACCGTTAAAGTAGAGATCATCAAGATCGGCGAAAAGGGAATCGATCTTAAACTTCTCGAAAAAATGGAAGGCTGATCATAGATTTTAAAATCATGAAAAACAACCCCGTTCTTTCAAAAGAACGGGGTTAAATTTTAAACGCTCCGAAGCAAAAAACTGCTTCGGAGCGTTTATGATAAAACCGTCATTATTAAGTTTTAATTAAAAAAGCAACTTAATTTTCTTTATAATTGGTTTTATAACCTTCATTGGTTTCGGGGCGCAGGGCATTAGGATAATAAATATCCGTCTGGATATCAGAGATGATTTTTTGAAGTCTTGATGTTATAGAATAAGGGTCTTCAATATCCCACAGAACCTGTGCTTTGTTTTGTGAGGTTATGTAAATGTCTCCCGTCTTCATCCATTTATCAATGAGTCCGACTTTAAGGTTAACGTTTTTAATATCTGTATAAAAAATGTTGTTGATATCAACACCGATGATCCCGTCACGGCAGATAATGCGTCTGTTGGTAAATGCATATTCCATATTTTTTTGCCGCTTGCTTGCCGTAACAATATTTGCGATCCAAATCCATAAGGGAAGAAGATGAAAAGCAAAGAACAGACAGATCAATACGGTGAAAATTGTCGGAAGTTTACCGAAAATACCAAAACCGATCAATGTACCTATAAAGACACCGTCAAAAATGAGCCAGATGATAACTACGGGTAGCATTTTAAGAATTTGAGAAGCAATGAATGATTTGCGGTTGGGTTTTCCGCGCCATAGGATCGTTTCTCCTTCTGATAAAAGATCTTCAATTGAATTCTGGCACATGCTGTTGCCGTCTTTAAAATTAGTTTCATTGAATTTTGCCATATAAATCTCCCATCAGGTATGTATATTCCTTTCAAATTTAATTTAAGACGTTTAAATATAACAACAAATTATTTTTTTTGAAAAACTTTCTTTGGTTGACCGCAAATAGGGCAGGTCCATGTATCGGGAAGTTCTTCAAAGGGGATGTTTCCGTTATACTCATAACCGCATACGGAACAGACATATTTTACTGCTGTTTCTGCCGTATTTTCTGTTTTTTCTTCTGCGATATAAGTAGGTGCATTTTTAGCCGTTTTTCCTTTTATTACTTTATGGTAATAAGCATAAGTCATTGGCGGATTATCGCTTGTAACTTCCGCGCCGATCACTTCGCCTAAAAATATTGTATGCGTGGAAGTTTCCATTGTGTCGATCACGCGGCAGACAATATAGGCACAGCTGTCGGATATGACAGGCAGAGCGTCGGCAATACGATAGGGGGTGTTTTCAAATTTATCGAAATCTTTTCCCGAACGGAATCCGAATGTGCCGATAATGGCAGGATCGCTCTTTTCGGAAAGGATGGAGACAGAAAAATGTCCGCAATCGCGTATGCAGTGATTGGTGTAATTTTCTTTATTGATACTCACCATAACCGTTGCTGGATTTGCGGTGATCTGAGCTGCGCAGTTAGCCGTGCAACCCGTAGGTCTGCCGTTGTCCCATGTGGAAATGATATACACGCCGTAAGACATGGCATGAAAAGCGGAAGGATTCATAAAAATCTCCTTATCTGAATAAATTATTTTGATTCTTTTTTTTGATATTTATCAAGAAACAGTCAAAGTAAAAAGGGAAAACCGCAGATGATTCGATTTGCGGTTTTCCCTTGAAATTCCGATTGAAAACGGAAAGGAAAATCAATAATTTTCTGCTTTGAGCTGGAAATATGCTTTGGGATGTGCGCAGACAGGGCATACTTCGGGAGCTTTCTTGCCGATCACAATGTGACCGCAGTTAGAGCACTGCCAGATGCAATCTTCATCGCGTGAGAAAACAAGTCCGCCTTTGACGTTTTTCAGAAGGGCAAGATAACGGTTTTCATGTTCTTTTTCGATCTTAGCAACCTGTTCAAACAGAAAAGCGATGTGATCGAAACCTTCTTCTTTTGCTTCTTTTGCAAAAGTAGCATACATATCTGTCCATTCATAATTTTCGCCTGCGGCAGCATCGGTGAGGTTGGTTTCCGTGTTGGGGATATCACCGTCGTGAAGAAGTTTGAACCAGATCTTAGCGTGTTCTTTTTCGTTGTTTGCCGTTTCTTCAAACAGGTTTGCGATCTGTACATATCCTTCTTTTTTTGCTTTGCTTGCATAATAGGTGTATTTATTGCGTGCCTGGGATTCTCCGGCGAATGCCGCCATCAGATTTGCTTCTGTTTTGGTACCTTTCAGTTCTTTTGCCATTTTAGTAACCTCCGTTTAATTATTATTGTTTTTATTTTGGCAGTCGGCACATAAACCGACAAATTCCACATAAATTTTTTCAACAGTAAAACCGTCAACTTTGCTTTCCGCTTGCGGACATATTGAATCCGGTGCATCCAGAACTTTTCCGCATTTTCTGCAATGCAGATGATAATGCTCGTCCGTTCTGAAATCAAATCTGTCAGCTCCTTCGGCGGTATTTACTTTTCGGATAACTCCTTGTTCGGCGAGCAAGTTTAAATTTCGGTAAACAGTTGCCTTGCTGATTCTTGGGCTGATTTTAATCACTTCAGAATAGACGCGTTCAGCATTGGGATGATCGTGAAGTTTTTGTACTGCATCCAGTACAATCTTTCGCTGAATAGTGTTACGTGTATTCATATGTGTACCTTAATAAGAATTATTATTAATAATTATACCATAAAATAAAAAAAAGTCAATAACTTTTTGAAAAATTTCCAGAAGGATTGACAAAATTAAAGGGTATGAATTATAATGGAGGAAAATGAGAGCAAAATTCCTGATTAAAAGGGGGAATGCTCAGTCGGAGAGAAAATGAATTACGAAAAGACCGAACTTTATTTTCTGAAACGTGAACTGATGAGAGAATTCGGCGAAACGGAAGGGGAGAAACTGTTTACAAGGTCTTCAAAATTATATGCGGAGCTTGTGGTAACAACGGATTATCAGGGAAGCATTGCTTTGGAAGCGCAACTGAAAAGGCTGACTTATCCGATAATAGCGTACTATAAAGCATTGCGGGCGTTTGGTTATAAGATGGAATATTCTCTTTTGCTCGTTAAAAAAGTGACGGAACGGGCAGCGAGGGAGTGTGCGGAAGTTTTGTCCGCCCAAAACAGGAAATTTTTTGCTTTTCATGCGTTCCGACGTAATTTTAAAAAATTCTGTGAATCTAAATTCCCTGCTGCCGGCTGGTCGCGCGAGCCTGCACAAAAGGAGAAAGAAAAAATTTCTTTAAGGATAGATCGGTGTCTTTATCATACGATCACTAAAAAATTCGGTTGTCCTGAATTGTGCGGAGTGTTTTGTCGGTATGAAGAGATCGCTTTTGCAGGACTTTATCCGAAAGTTGTGTATAGCGGTCAAGGATTTATCGCAAACGGGCATGATTATTGTGATTTTACTTTTTCGAAAGGAGAAAAGAAAGATTTAAAAAACTGATTTATACATGAAAATGTTTAATTGAATAACTATTTGAAGATTAATGGGACGGCAAAACATCAAAAGATGTTTTGCCGATTTTTTATGTGGTGAATTATACTATTAAGTGCAACAGTTGAGGAAAAAAGGAGTTCATACAAATCTGTGGTAAAATAGAGCTACGAAACAAAATTTACACAAAGGAGATCTGTATGAACTACCACCATTTTACCATAGAAGAGCGCTGTTGTCTACGAGAATACTACGTCAAAGGAAAAAGTTATAG
>CASEHS010000039.1 GCA_949287815.1 uncultured Bacillota bacterium
TAGTCGGAAAGCGCTTTCAGGATCGCGGGAGAATTTTCGTCTACGGTCAGTACATCCCCCAATCGGATAGAATTGATTTTGTCCGCTTTGGAAAAGTCGGAAAGAGTCCAGTCTCCGATCGCCTGAATGAGTTTGTGGGAAGAATCGTCTATCGTAATGACGTCGGATATGCGCATGCTGTCCAGACTGTCGGTCAGTTCGCCTATTTTTCTCGGATTTTCGCAGATGATATTGCCTTCGGCGTCGATGGTGTAATCGATGCCTTCCGTACCGTAGGCAAGCCAGAGCATGATTTTCGGTGAATTTTGATCAAGGTTAAAGAAGTCCGTGAGCGTGAAATTCATGATCTCACCGTTTGCCGATTCAGAAAATCTGCCGAGAGGCACATAGAGCAGTCGCTCCGTCATCGCATTTCCTGTCAATGCCACTCCGAAATAATCGGACAGATCCTTTAAAGCCAGATTTTTGATATCCAATACGTCCGCCAAAGCATCAAGTCCCGATTTTATCGGCAGATCCCCGAGTCCTTTCGTATGTGCATAAACTTCCGTTCCCTTGGCGGCTTCTGCAACTGCGTCCGTTTCCGAAAGGGCAGGGGAGTAAACATATTCCAATGCAAACAGTTGCTTGCCGTTATAGTCGGAGTGGATTTTGTATCCGCCTTTCGTTTCGTCAATAGCGTAATTCCCCGTGGAGTCGAGGACATTAGCACAGATATAATAAGCGTCTCCCGCCTGAACTGCGCCCGTTTGAGATTTGTCTGCCTGAACGTAGAGCGGCGTGTAACGGTAAGGTGCGGCGATTTCCGCTTCGGAAGTTGTACCTGAGGGAGAAGCGGGCTTTACCGATTGATAGAGCCATTCGTTTTCTCCCGAAGTATCCGGCCCCGTAACGATGCACACATCCTCTGTTTCGGAAAGGGAGATCTGCGCGGTAGAGGTTTCGGCGTCAAAAGAAACAACTGCCTGGGAATCGGACGTCAAAGGGGCATAATAGACGGCGTCTGCCGTATTTTTAGCCGCAAAGTAAAGTTTTTTACCTGTTAAATAGAGATAGCCGTCTTTTTCGGTAACGTTGTTAAGGGTATAGACATCTGCCGGCTTCCATACCGCAATTTCCGTTTCAATTCCGCTTTCATCGGTGTAGCGGGTTATAGCCTGCAAAGCGCGGGTATGGAAAGAAAATTCCGTTTCCGCCCAGAGAAATTCTTCATTTATGGTGTCGGATACGCTTCCGTCATCGTTTTTATTGACAAGCGAATAAATATCGGGTGCGTTTTCTCCGCTGATGAGGGGAAGCTCGGGCAGACTGAATCCGAAAGATTCGGAAAAAGTATTCAGTGTTCCCGTGATCACGAGCATATCTGAGATATTGGAAGAGATCTGATCAAAGGGCGTCGCGTACAGATTTTCTCTGTTTAATTTGAAAACGCCTGCTTTTTCCAGGTTGTCGACTACGCCGTTGATTTTTTCGCCCAGTTTCGGGGAAATCTCCGTCAATTTATTTACGGTGATCTCTCCGCTTAAAGCGGTGGAAAGCTCCTTGACAAAATCCTCGATCGTGCCGTCGTAATCTTCGGATACCCAGTCGGAATCGCCAAGGAAAAAGTTGGATAGTTTGCGTACTTTTACCAGTTTATAAACTGCAAAGATCGCGCCTGCTTCAAGGGCGATCGTCAAAAGTACGGTTATTATTATCAGCAGAAGTTTTCCGCCAAAACTTAAATTGGATTTGACCATAATTTTACCTCATTTTATGTAAAAAGCTATTCGCCGCGGCGCACTACGAATTCGCAGTTTCCGTTGAGTTCGTACTCGCCCGTTTCGCATACATCAAAGGAATCGCCTGCTGAAAAGGGAGTTTCGCCGCGCTTCCATTTGATAAACCCCGTTCCTTTTAAAATACTGAGTTTGTCGCAGGAATCGGTGTAAAGTTTGAAGCGTCTGGGTGAAATAATGTAGGTTAAGTCTTCTTTTTTTCCGACTTTTGCACCTTGAACGGTTTTTTCGGAAAAGATAAATCCTTCCCCGTTTTCGGCGAGGGGAAGAGCCGCCGTTTTTTCAATTTTCATGGCTGTTTTTTATAATGTAATTATTTTTTGATTTTTGACATCATTATATAGTATATTGCGGATAAAAGCAATAATTATTGACGTGAAAGGAAAAATGCACGATGTTTCAGAAGTATTAAAGTTCTGAGATACTTTTTTGCAGGTATGTAAGGAATCAATCGTCCTGTCCGTCCGAAAGAAGAAGATCTGCCCGAGATTCGGAGATCTCGGAAACGTTTTTTAGTTTTTTTTCGATGGTGCGCGTTTTTCTTGCCGCGTTTTCAACCGTGTCTTGCGCTTCCTGTAATTTTTTCTGTGTCTTTTCGAGGATGAGCGCAAAATTTTTGAATTCGTGTTTGAATGCGGAAAGCAGTTCCCAAAGTTCACCCGAGCGTTTTTCGATCGCCGCCGTCTTATAGCCGATCTGCAAGGTGGTCAAAAGCGCGCCGAGGGTAGACGGTCCGCAAGCCATGATCCGTTTTTCGGCAAGAAAATCGGTAAGTCCCTGCATTTTCAGGCTTTCCGCGTACAGACCTTCGAGCGGCAGGAACATGACTGCAAAATCTGCGGTCAGGGGCGGACGGATATATTTTGTCGCAATGGTCTCCGCCTGTAATCTGAGCGCGCGTTCGAGATTTTTGGTCGCTTTGATCTCACCGTCTTTATCGAGTGCGTCCGAAGCATCTAAAAGCCGCCTGTATTCTTCGATCGGGAATTTGCTGTCGATGGGAAGATATACGATATTGTCGCCGCCCGTCGGCAAAAGAACGGCAAACTCAACGAGGTCGGAGGACAGGGGATCGACTTTCACGTTTGCCCTGTACTGAGCAGGGGAAAGCATTTGCGCAAGCAAAGCGGAAAGCTGAACTTCGCCCCACGTTCCGCGCAGTTTTACGTTGGAAAACACCTTTTTGATGTCTGAAACGCTTCCTGCAAGCTGTTGTACCTCACCGATTCCTTTATACACGGCTTCCAGCCGTTCGTTGATGATCGAATAGGATTTATTCAGCCTGTTTTCGAGGGTAGAGGAAAGTTTTTCATCTACGGTCTGACGGATATTTTCCAGATTTTTTGCGTTCTGTTCGGCGGAATAGCGTATTTCGCCCGCAACCGTGCGTTCTATCTCCGTCAGCCGCTTTTCGGTTATTGCGGAGAGGTTTTCCATCTTTTCTGTAAGGTCGCGGAAAGCACCGTTTTGCTGGTTCGTGAGAAAATTAAGGTATTGCTGAGAGTTTTGCGCGCTGTTTTCAGCGGTATAATTTGCGCGGTCTATTTTCTGTTCCAGTCTTGTAAAATCTCCCGCGCTTCCTTTGTTTGACTTCGAGAGCAGAACAAAGCACATGATCAGTGCTGCAACAGCGGCAATAGCGGCGATCGCCGCGAAAACCGTACTCATTTTTCATTCTCCTTTGCAATCATTTTTTGCGCCTGTCGGATGAGTTTTTCCCGAACGTTTTCCCGTCCGTCGAACGTGCATTTTTTAAAAAGTTCGGCAAGGATCTTTCCCGTGTTTTTCGGATCGGTCAGACCTTTTAGGTCGTTTCCGCCGATTTTAAGCTCTTTAAGAGTAAAAGGCACGCCTTCCTTTACCATTTTTGCGCGGATCTCTTCAAATTTTTTGACGGCAGGACAGATATTTTTATCGTCTTTGCAAGCGGTATAATCCGCCTGTTTTATGAGCAGGATAAGGGGATAAATATCGTAGTTTTCGATGATAAAGGAACGTATCTTGTTTTCGCGCGTTTTCCCGTCGAGGTCGTACATATGCGTTGCAATGAGCCGAACGATTGTTTCCGTTTCCTTCTTTGGCGCTTTCAGGCGGGTAAGGATATCTCTTCCGATTCGTGCGCCTTCCACGTCATGACCGTGATATTTTCCGTTTTGCAAAAAGCAATACGGTTTTCCGATGTCGTGCAGCAGTGCGGCAAGTCGTATCTTTCTGTCTGCATAAAGGCAGGCGCGCAGAGTGTGTTCCAGAACGTCATAGTTATGAAAATCGCTGCGCTGAGCCATACCCCGTCCTGCGGAAAGTTCGGGTAAAATTTGGTCGAGAACGCGCGTTTCGTCTAAAATTTTCAGCCCTTTGTAATGCGCATCGGCGATACCATATTTTTGATCGGCGTGCAGAATACTGACAAGTTCGCTGTAAATTCGCTCCGCCGAAATTTTTTGTATCTTGTCCGCGTTTTGCCTTGCCCCCGCCATACATTCTTCGGTAGGGCAAAAGCCCATTGCCCCGGCTTGCCTTGCAAGCCGCATCAGGCGCAGTCCGTCTTCGGAAAAAACTTCTTCCGCCGCTCGCGTCGTGGCAAAAATGCGCGCGGAAATATCCTCGATACCGTTTAAAGGATCGATGAGTTCACCTTTTGCTATATCGTAGTATACCGCATTGCACCGAAAATCCCTACGTTTTGCATCCGCTAAGATATTGTCCGTAAAGGTGATCTTCGCGGGCGCGTGTTCTCCGCCGCGGTAAAAATCTGAACGGAAAGAGGTGAATTCGTAATGATTTTCACCGTCTGAAAAATTGACCGTACCCGTATTTTTATATACCGCGGTTTCTTTCATGCCGCACCGCAATGCAAACTCTGCAACTTTTTCGGCAGGAACGGGGGCGGCAAGATCCCAGTCTTTGGTGCACGGAAGCCCTGCAAGGGCATCGCGCACCGTTCCGCCCACCGCGTACAGCGGGAAAGGGCATATTTTGGCAAGATCATTCAGTTTTTCGGGCGTTTCAATGAGCATCGTGCACCTTTTAAATATTTACATTTAAAGGAAATGATTTTCTTTCCTTTTTAATTATTATAGCAAATGAGAAAAAAAATTGCAAATGCGCACAAATTATTATATAATATAGAAAATCCTTTTACAAAAAAGATAAAAAGCCGTCAAATACGGCGGCGAAGGAAAAACGGTGTATAATCTGATAGCAAATCCCCGATCGGGCGGAGGAAAAAAACGAAAGATCTTGGAAAGAGTGGTCGAGCGCCTCGAAACTCTGAAAAAACCTTACCGCGTGTTTGAGACGGAAAAAGAAAAACAAGCAATTTTTCTGACAAGGGAACTGACTTCCGAGGGAGAAGGGGATATTATCGTCGTCGGCGGAGACGGAACTTTGCACGAGGCGGTGAACGGTTTTACCAATTTTGAAAAATGCAATCTCGGGCTTATTCCTGCGGGTACGGGCAACGATTTTGCGGCGGCAGCTAAAATTCCGTCCGATCCAGATGCCGCACTCGATCTTATTTTGAACGGACAGCCCAAACCCACCGATTTTATGCAGATGGACAGCGTGAGGGGGATCAATGTCATCGGAACGGGGATAGACGTGGAAATTTTAAAGCGCTGCCGCGCTTCTAAAATTCTTCGAGGTAAGTTTCAGTATATCATAAGTCTTATCATATCCTTATTTAAGTTTAAAAACTATAAAATGCACACGGTTGCGGGCGGAACGGAAAATGATTACAGCGCACTCATTGCCTGCGTCGGAAACGGGCGGCAGATCGGCGGCGGTATCCGAATGTGTCCCGAGGCGTGTATGGATGACGGGCTTTTGGATTTTGTCGTTTGCACCGATGTGAAAAAATCGCATATACCTGCGGCATTTGTCAAACTTATGCAGGGGAAAATCCTCAAAGAAAATTTTACTCGGTTTGTAAGGAGTGAAAAAGTGGAGGTGTTCCCTGAAAAAAAACTTACCGTGCAGGTGGACGGCGAATTATATGACGATCTGACGTTTAAAGTCAAAGTCGTCAAAGGTAAACTCATGATGTACCGCGGATAGATCCGCGGCGGCGGAGAAGACGGTATGAACAACTATATTTATTTATTGATTTTATTGGGCATCGTCATCGGACTTTGTCTCTTGTTGAACCGAGTAACGGTCAGATTCAAAATACCTTCATTGCTTCTTTTTATTGCACTTGGGGTTGTGTTCGGCGTTTTGTTCAGGATCGCGGGACTTGGAAACTTTACCGACTATGAATTGGGTAATGTGGTTTGCTCCGTTTGTCTGGTATTTGTCATCTTTTACGGCGGTTTTAACACGAATTTCAAAGAAGCCCGTCCAGTTCTCGGCAGAGCGGTCGTTTTATCTTTGGCTGGAACGGCTTTGACGGCCGGGCTTATCGGCGTTTTCGTATACATTATTTTTTTGATTTTGCCCTTTGGTCCGATCGGCTGGCTGGAAAGCATGCTGATCGGCGCAGTTCTTTGCTCAACGGATGCGGCGTCTGTTTTTAATATCCTGCGTTCGAGAAGGCTGAACCTCAAATATCATACCTCTTCTTTACTGGAAATGGAGTCGGGCTCGAACGATCCGATGTCTTATATGCTGACGGCAGTTCTTATTGCCGTACTTTCTTCGAAATACGCACTCAGCGGTACGTCCTTGTCTGGCTTTGAAATTGCAGGAATGTTTGTTTTTCAGATCGGCGTGGGAACTTTGTTCGGAATCGGAACGGGTGTGCTTGCCGCGGTCGTTTTAAAGAAAGTTTCCTTTAATATGGGGCAGGGCGGAACGATTTTTGTGATAGCGGTCGCGCTCATTTCCTTTGCTTTGCCGCAGATACTCCCCGGGATTTTTGCGGGGAACGGCTACTTATCGGTGTATCTTTGCGGAATCATTGTCGGAAATGCAAGGATCCCGAAAAAAAGAGATTGTGTGCATTTTTTCGATGCGCTCACCGGCGTCGCGCAAATGATGATCTTTTTCCTGCTCGGATTGCTCGCAACGCCCGAACATCTTGTCCGTCCCGAAGTTTTGCTGCCTGCTTTACTTGTTTTTGTGACAACTACGATTATTGCAAGACCTTTATCGGTTGCGGTTTTGCTGATGCCTTTCCGCGCAAAAGCAAATCAGATCGCGCTTGTCGGTTGGGCGGGGCTTCGCGGCGTTGCTTCCGTAGTATTTGCGGCGGTTGCCGTCAGCAATCTCGGTGAAAACACGCTTCCGTATGATCTTTTCAGTATCGTATTCTGCGTCGTATTGTTTTCCATTCTATTGCAAGGTTCGTTTTTGCCTCTTTTAAGTAAGAAGTTCAATATGCTCGGCGATCATGACGACGTATTGAGAACATTCAACGATTATCAGGAAGAAACAGACGTCAGTTTTGTCAAAATCGAGATCGGCGAAAATCATCCGTGGTATGGAAAAAAACTGAAAAACACCGTCATGCCCAAAGAATTTCTTGTGGTTTTGATTTTGAGGGGCGGAGACGTCTTTGTTCCGGACGGAGAAACGCGGATTGTAGCGGGGGACGTGCTTGTTACGGCAGCGCCTGAGTTTGAAAACCGTGAAGATATCGGTATGTACGAGGAGTTTATCGGTAAAAATCATCACTGGTGCGGAGTGACCGTAAAAGACTTACAGTTGCCCGAATCGACGCTTGTTGCCATGATCAAGCGAGGCGCAAAGGCCGTCGTACCCAACGGGTCGACCGTGATCGAAGAAAACGATACGCTTGCACTGATCAGGATCAAGGAAAAAACCGAACCTGTTCGGAAAATTTCGCAGGATCATCTAAACTCCGATAAATAATCCGATAAAAAAGGCAGTTCGACTGCCTTTTCTTTATTTTTAAATATATACAAAGATATAAATGGTCAGACCGTCAGATAAACTGATTATGTTATGAAATTATTGATAACAAGATCAGACTTCGTTTATCTTTACGCACGCGCCCGTTTCCGCATCCTGGTACATCATCCAATATCCTTTTCCGTCCGTATCGAAAATAGAGGAGGGGAGGAAGGAACACTTTCCTTTGAGCGCTTCGGGCGGTTCGCCTCTTTGCGCGGTCGGGACGCCGTAGCAGATATATCTCGGTTTTTTATCGTCGTAAATGATTCCTACGGTGTAATATTTATCTTTTGAAAATTCGATTTTTATCCAGTCGGAAAGCGGAATGCACCTGCAAAGATCCTCTTCTTTCGGGTATTTTTTAAAGAGTACGTCGAGTTCTTTCTTTACGGACTCGTAATAACAGGCACTTTCTTCCGCTCTTCGTTCGCGTTCGTCCGCGAGTCGGAATAGGCTTTGAGCATTTTCATCTTTTCCAGGGTCGTCGCATTTTTCTTTCTGCGCTTGCTTTCCCGCATTTGCGCCAGCAGTGCCGGCATTTTCATTCTGGTTATTTCTGTCATTTGGTTGCTCCCGTATAGTCAGTGTTTCCATGTCCGCGTCCGAAAAGGCGTAATAGTTTTCGCTTGCCACGATCTCGTCGTCATAGGCAGGCTGTGGTTCGGAAACGGAAGGTGCAGTGGCTTGGTTTTTTTCCTTTTCGTCGAGCAGTGCACACATTTTCCTTACATCGTAAATTTTGTCGCCGCATTTTCCGAATGCCACGGGTGTAACTCTGCCTCCGACAAAACAGATCAGACACCCGAACCCGTTTTCCATGGAAAAATTGCTTTCTTTTTTGATCGTCGCACCCTTTTCATCCGCTAAATCAAAAATTTCGACGCAGCCGTGCTCATCGGTCGCAACGGCGCGGTATCTTCCTTCCGAAAGAGGGGAAAAGCCGATCAGCGCGAAGTGAAAAGTCAACCGTCCGTTATAAGATTCCGCTGTAAGAAGTGCGGAAACTTTTTTTCCGTCTTCTGCAAAACCGGAAGTGAGTTGTTTAAGAATACAGATTTTTTTCGTGTAATATGCCAAGGTTTGCCTCTTTCGCCGTGTCGTATTCCGCGGCATAAAAGATTCGGGAAACACCCGTTTAATTATATATGAAAGAATTATATAAGATATTCCTGCGCGAAAAGCGGAGAATTGTGTCGTATAATAAACAATTTCCGCGAAAAACCTAGGGTTTTTTCTGTGTTTTATACTTTCAGTTTTTTCCGTCTGAAAAAAAGTGTTCAAAAGGTTTACTTTTCAAAAAAATTGAGTTATAATACAATCGCGGAATAAGGAAAAATTTCTTCTAAGGAGAATATTTAATATGGCTATGACGGAAAACAAGAAAGTTTTGAAGTTTGTAGACGAAAGCGCGGCTCTTTGCCAGCCCGATAAGATCGTATGGATCGACGGAAGCAAAGAACAGATCGAAGCACTCCGTGCGGAAGCTTGTGCTTCGGGCGAGATAATCAAACTCAATCAGGATCTTCTGCCTGAATGTTATCTCCACAGAACGGCAGTCAACGACGTTGCCCGCGTGGAAGACAGAACATTTATCTGTTGCAGAAGCAAAGACGATGCAGGTCCCATCAACAACTGGATGGATCCGAAAGAAGCCTATAAAATGGCAGGGGATATCTTCAAAGGCTCTATGAAGGGCAGAACGATGTATGTTATTCCCTATTCGATGGGTATCGTCGGCAGCGAATTTGCAAAGATCGGTATCGAACTTACCGACAGCATTTACGTTGTTCTGAATATGCAGATCATGACCCGTGTCGGCAAGAACGTGCTCGACGCGTTGGGCAAGGACGGAGATTTTGTAAAAGGTCTTCATTCCAAAGCGGCTCTTGACGAAACAAAGAGATATATTCTTCACTTCCCCGAAGATAACACCATTTGGTCTGTCAACAGCGGTTACGGCGGAAACGTTCTGCTCGGCAAGAAGTGCTTTGCACTCCGTATTGCATCCTATCTCGGTAAAAACGAGGGCTGGATGGCTGAACATATGCTGATCCTCGGTTTTGAAAAACCCAACGGCGAAGTTCGTTACATTGCTGCGGCATTCCCTTCCGCTTGCGGCAAAACTAACCTTGCAATGCTTATTCCTCCTGCAAGTTACAGAGAGAAAGGCTATAAAGTATGGTGCGTAGGTGACGATATCGCATGGATCCGTGTCGGTGCAGACGGCAGACTTTGGGCGATGAACCCTGAAAACGGATTCTTCGGCGTTGCTCCCGGCACGAACGAGAAATCTAACCCCAACGCTTTGCATACCACACAGCAGGGCACGATTTTCACAAACGTTGCGCATAACCTCGACAACAACACCGTTTGGTGGGAAGGTCTCGACAAGAATCCTCCCAAGAATGCGGTTGACTGGAAGGGTAACCCTTGGGACGATGCTGCAAAAGCGGCAGGCGTAAAGGGTGCGCATCCCAACTCACGTTTCACGGCTCCTGCAAGAAACTGCCCTTGCATCAGCAAAGAATTCGACAATCCGAAGGGTGTTCCTCTGTCGGCTATCGTATTCGGCGGAAGAAGAGCAAAGACCGCTCCGCTGGTATACCAAAGCAAAGACTGGAACAACGGTGTGTTCGTCGGCTCCATTATGGCGAGCGAAACGACGGCAGCCGCTACCGGTGCAGTCGGCGTAGTTCGTCGCGATCCTATGGCAATGCGTCCTTTCTGCGGATATCATATGGGCGACTATTTCAAACACTGGATCGAAATGGGCAAGAAAGTCAAGAATCAGCCTAAGATCTTTAACGTAAACTGGTTCAGACTGGACGATGAAGGACATTTCCTGTGGCCCGGTTTCGGCGACAATATGCGTGTTCTCGAATGGATCATCAAACGCTGCGAAGGTGAAGTTGACGCGGTGGAAACTCCGATCGGCTTCGTTCCGAAGGCAGAAGATATCAATATCGAGGGAGCAGACGTTACGCTCGATACTCTGAAAGAGATCCTCACCATCGACAAAGAGACTTGGAAGAAGGAAGCGGACGGTATCGAAGAGTTCTATAAACAGTTCGGTGATCGTTTGCCGAAAGAACTTTCCGAGGAACTTGCAAACCTCAAAGCAAATTTGAATAAGTAATCCGTAAAATACGGCTTCGCGGCGGGATTTCAAAATCCCGCCGCGTTTTTTATTTTTTGAGAATATTCTTGTCGTCTTGAACAGATATTAATCCATTTAATATATTTATATAGATAAAATGTATAGATAAAAATAAAGTTTTCTTATTTTTGCCCCCTCCGCAAATTGTTTTGCGGAGGGGGATTTTTTATTTGACTTCTTTTAAAGTAAATTTGAACTTTTGTCCGTTTGCCAAACGCATAATCAGGGCGTTTTCTTCTTCAATAAAATCACACACAAAAAAGTCCGTTATAATGAGTTTCATCTCTTCCAGTAAACTTTTTTCGTCCGTATGAAAATTAGTTTCTGCATTTTTGTTCCATTCCTGCTCCATAGTAATTTATGTACTCCTTTTGTTTTTCACTCAGCGGCGCGCTTCGCCTTGTGTAACTATATTATACCGTTCCAACTCCCCTAAATCAACAAAATCAGGGGAGTTTGACCGATAATATATTGTAAAAAAAGAAGTTTTTTTGGGGAATTATGTCGAATTTATCTGAGAATCTTAAAGATCTTATGTCAGAGGCAGAAATAAAAGCTCCGGCATTAGCAAAAGCAACGGGAATAGACTCGTCAACGATTTTGACTCTGTTACGCGGGGATGGGCTTCCTTATGTCGATACGCTTGTGAAACTTGCAGATTATTTTAAGTGTTCTACCGATTATTTGTTAGGGCTGAGTGATCAACTTAGCGAGGAAGAATTTAAGCAAAGACCGCCTTTTTCAGAACAACTTACATTTCTTTTAAATCATTATAAAATTTCAAAATATAAATTAGAAAAGCAAACAGGTTTATCGGAGAAAACTGTAAATCGTTGGCATAATGGGAAGACTCAACCGACCGTAGATAGTTTGATTAGACTTGCGCAATATTTTGACAGTTCCGTAGATTTTATTCTTGGAAGAGTTTAATTAAAATTAACAACTTTCAATTTTTATGGTTAATTTAACAAAATTCAGTGAATCGCTTGCGGAACTAATGCAAGAACAAAATTTATCGGTTAAAGATTTAGCTAAGGCAACTGGGATTAAAGGAGCAAATATTTACTATTATTTACGTGCGGAGAGACTTCCTTCCGTGGAATCGGTCATTGCACTTGCTGACTATTTCAAATGTTCAACAGATTTTTTATTAGGGCTGACAGATGAAAATACATGTGAAACATTCAAATCTTGTCCTCCGTTTTCTGATCGGTTGGACTTTTTGATAAAATATTTTAAAGTTTCGGCATACAAAATTTATACACATACCTATGTTTCAAAAGCAAGGTTTTTTGATTGGAAACGTGGAAAATATATGCCGTCGCTTGATAATATTATCAAACTATCCGAATTTTTTGATTGCTCGGTAGACGTTATTCTCGGAAGGGGTTAAAGAAAATTTTTTAGAAAAACTGAGATATGTTAAATTTATCTGAAAACTTAAAAGAATTGATGGCGGAGCGCGGATTGACGCAAACTTCTCTTGCGGAAGCAATGAATACGTGTAGTTCAAAAATGTCTTCTTACATTACGGGTAAACGTGCGCCGAATTATGATACTTTTGTAGCGTTAGTCGAATTTTTTCATTGTTCGGCTGATTTTTTACTTGGGTTAAAGGAATATCCGTGTGAGGAAGAAAGTTATAAACCGTCTCAGTCGTTCAGTGAGCGTATGCGTACGATTTTGCGGGAGACAGGAACAAGCCAGTATCTTTTTATTAAACAGACAAAAATTTCGTGGGGAGTGTTTTATAATTGGCTGACGGGAAAGAGCAAACCTTCTATCGACAATCTTGTCCGAGTGGCGAAATATTTTGATTGTTCAGTGGATTTTATTCTCGGAAGAGTGTAGATAAAAAGGGATGTACGGGTTTAATGGTGCATCTTTTTTATTTTTAATATATTCGGAAATATTTTGATCGGGTTATTTTTTACCTTAAAATTTTGTCTGATTTATAGGCGTAAAAATGATTTTTTAGAAAAAATCTGTCTTTTTGATAAAAAACAGGCAATAATTTCGGCGTCGGAGGGAAATATTTTCCATTTTCCGAAAGAAAAAAAATTTTTTTAAAAAAAGTCGCAAAACCGAAAGCAAAACCGCTTGACAGTATTTTTTTTATAAGATAAAATTTATTGAGTAAACCAAAATAGCGAATTCTTCCGTTCCGCAAAGGGGAGCGGAACAGAAAAAATCAAGGAGAACAACATCATGAAGACCTACATGGCAAATGCCCAAACGGTAGAGAGAAAATGGTATGTTGTAGACGCCGCGGGCGTGCCTTTGGGCAGGCTTGCATCCAAAGTGGCGGCGATTCTTCGCGGAAAAAACAAACCTACATTCACTCCCAACGTTGACGCGGGCGATTTCGTTATCGTCGTAAACAGCGACAAGGTTTTGCTTACGGGCAAAAAACTCGACGATAAGTTTTACAGATATCATACCGGATACATCGGCGGACTCAAAGAAGTTTCCTATCGCAAGATGCTTGCAGAAAAGAGCGATGTTGCCGTGTATGAAGCGGTTAAGGGGATGCTCCCCAAGAATTCTCTGGGCAGAAAGATGATCAAAAAGCTCAGAGTATATAAAGGGGAAGAGCACAACCACGAGGCACAGAAGCCCGAAGCTCTTAAATTATTTTAGTGAGGTAAGACAATGGCTAAGGCTAATTTGAAAAAGAAATTGCAGTTCTGGGGAACAGGCAGAAGGAAAAAAGCAATTGCCCGTGTTCGCCTCATTCCCGCAGGCAGCGGCAACATCGTTATTAACGACAGAACTCTGGAAGATTATTTCCCGCAGGGTACGTTGCAGTATATCGTCAAGCAGCCCGTTGTTCTTACGCAAACGGAAACCGCTTACGATATCATCGTAAACGTCTGCGGCGGCGGATATACCGGTCAGGCAGGAGCGATCCGTCACGGTATTGCGCGTGCGCTCATTCAGGCACAGCCCGAACTGCGTCCCGCACTTAAAAAGGAAGGGTTCCTCACGAGAGATCCCAGAACCAAGGAGAGAAAGAAGTACGGCTTGAAAAAGGCTCGTCGCGCTCCTCAGTTCTCGAAGAGATAATCTTCGCGGGGGCAAATGCTGCGGAGTCATTATCCGCATCAGGCAAAACACGTTGCGCCGCGCAGATACTGCGCGGCGTTTTGCGTATAGAAGATTTTTTAAATCGGAATCTATCAAAAAATATGGGAATAAATGCGTTAAAGGTTATTTTAAGTTATTTTCGGCTTGTCCTGTAAAGCACGGTTTAAAGGAGTGCTTGCCTTAAAATTTCCGAAAACGGATTTCATTTTTTACGGTCGATTTTTCTTGCGATCTGTTCATGCCGTTCTAAAATACCTATCGCTCTGTTTGCCCGTTCATCGGGGGTGAAGATGCCGCTTTGTTTATGTACATTTTCCTGTTCGGGCGCGGGCTGAGGCTGTTCGCTTGCAGGTTGCTGCGGTTCTTCTTTGGGGGTCAGTCCCGAAAGAGCAGATAAAATATTGAAAATACCGAATTTTTCCATGTTTTTTTCGCTCCGATAAAGAAATTTTCACGGGATTTTAATCTTTTTTAATTGATTAAAAGACCGTTTTGGTATATAATAGAAAATATCGTAAAGTACCGCTTGATCTGAAAATACTTTTTCAGGCTTCGCGGATAAATCAGACTGAAAGGAGTCTTACGCAGTTTATGCTGAAAACGGGCAAAAAAATTCTGATAGCGATACTCGCGCTCATGCTTGCGTTGGCTATGTTCGCAGGTTGCGGCGGATCGTACACCTCTGACCCGCTCGACGGAGATATTTCGGGGGAAGTGAAGTCCAACGGCGGATTTGTCGTGGAAAAAGGCGAGTATATCTATTTTATCAACGGGGTGGAAAGTTATACGGCAAGCAATAAGTTCGGTAATGTTGTGAAAGGTTCGCTCATGCGCATTTCCAAAACCGACCTTGCGGCAGGAAATTATTCTGAAACGGATACGGTCGTTCCGCTTTTGATGGTTTCGCAGGATTATACTTCGGGCGTCTATATCTATGGCGACAGAGTATATTATGCTACGCCGACCTCCACTAAGAACAAAGACGGTGAAGTTGAGAATTCTTATCTCGATTTCAAGAGTTCCAAACTCGACGGTTCTTCTACTATGAAGGATTATTATTTCCGTCTTGAAAATAACGCTACGAAATTCCGTTATGTAGAAGATGAGGGAACGGTTTATTGTCTCTATGTAGATGAGACCAATAAAGAGATCCGTTCCTATAACACAAAAACGGATAAAGATACCGTGCTTGTTTCGGGTTATTCCGAATTCATGTTCGACAGCGACGATCTCACCAACCCGACTGTTTATTATACGATGTCGGTAGCGCGTAACTACGGTTATCCCGACACAGCGGCTGAAAAATATCAGCAGGTTTACAGAGTCAATGCGGCAGATACGGAAGAAGATGCTTATGATTTCGATCTTTCCGATTATGTCGACAAAGATACGGGCAAGGAGATGGAATACACCAACTACGGTGAAATCGTATTCGACGGAATCGGTGCGATCGACCAGCCCGGCACATTCAATGTGGATTATAAGGAAGGCGTGGCTCGTGAATCTATCGGATATACTTACGATCTCGTAAAATATTCGAACGGCGGATTATATTATACGAACAGCCTTGCTTTTGCTTCATCAGTCGGCGGAACTGCGCCTCTCTATTACATTTCGGATGAAGCGATCGATGCTGCAAAAGAGGCAAAAACATGGAATTCGATCACCGCAAACGCAACTTCGCTCAATGCGGGAGAAAACGATAAAATTGCAGTAGGTACGACGCAAGCCAACGAGAGCGCGATTTTCTATACCGATGCAGATACGCATTATTATATTTATGCGAGCGGATCTGAGATCGTGCGCGTGGAAGTAGATGCGGCGGCTGCAGATGCCAAGAAAGAGAGCGTAAAGATCGCAAGAAATCTTGCCACATCTTCCGGGTCATCGGACGATTCTTCGGAAGGCAGTTCTACAAGCGCAACGCTTTTATATATTGACGGTGATTACTTGTATTTCTCGATGGCAGGAACAAACGGCAATGCGCTTTATAGAGTGAATTATAAAGGCGATGCGGCTAAATACCTGAACAACGAGATCGAAGACGAATACAGGGCTACGAAATATCTCAATATCGATTACGCGTCCGGTTGGTATAAACCTGAAATCGTGAACGGATATCTTTTCTTTGCGAATGCGGAAGCATATGCGGAAGATTATGTCTATGTAATGCCCAATCCTTCCGTGAATGCAGATGCGGACGGAAACGGACTGAAAGCTTTGAACGATAAATATCAGGACGTACAGGACGTAATTACCGATATATCCGCAAAATTCTCTGACGCGAGCAATGCGGCGAAATATTATTTCTACACCAAAGACGCTGAGACGGTAACGGATGAAAAGGGAGATCACGCGGCGGAGTATACCGAAGATGATCTTGCGATTTTCAAAGCGTTTGTGGCTTGCGAGAAGTATGATAATACGATCGATGCAAGCAATCTCAAAGATGCGGACGGTGCATGGAATTACCAGTCTTACTATTATAACGTGATCGGTAAAGTTACGTCGAAGGATGCTGAATATATTTCCGATTCGATGACCAGTGCGCTTTTGCTTTCCGATAAAGCGGATGAAACCGAATCAGACGGCTGGACATGGCAGTGGGCAGCGATTTTCGTGCCGGTAGGCGTGGTCGTTGTTGCAGGTGTCGTCGTTACGATCGTTCTTATCAGAAAGAAAAAGTCTGGAAGATGATCTTCAAATCAAATTTACAAAAGGCGGTGAAATTGAAGTGAACCCCAAAGTTTAGACAAAGAATTATTAGTTTGTTTGAGAATGAGTTCGGTATTTCACCGGGCTCATTCCTTTTAATTTGAGAGATATTCT
>CASEHS010000040.1 GCA_949287815.1 uncultured Bacillota bacterium
CTGCCTTTGACCTGCGTTTTGCCTTCGCTCATGATATCCGCAGTGCGGTATCCTTCGTCGAGCACTTTGTTTACGGCATTTTCTACTGCTTTTGCTTCTTCCTGCATATCAAAAGAGTCACGCAGCATCATAGCCGCGGAAAGAATGGTCGCGATCGGGTTTGCGAGGTCTTTTCCTGCGATATCGGGTGCAGAACCGTGAATGGGTTCATAAAGTCCGCGCTTGGTCGCACCGAGGGAGGAGGATGCGAGCATACCGATGCTGCCTGTGATCATAGCCGCTTCGTCGGAGAGAATATCTCCGAAGATGTTGGAAGTCACTACAACGTCGAACTGAGCAGGGTTCTTTACGAGCTGCATTGCCGCATTGTCTACGAGCATATCGGTAACTTCCACTTCGGGATAATCTTTTGCAACGTTGTGCACGACTTCTCTCCAAAGTCTGGAAGATTCCAGAACGTTTGCTTTGTCGATAGAAATGACTTTCTTTTTGCGCTTCATGGCAAGTTCAAACGCGATCTTTGCGATACGCGTAACTTCTTCTACGTTGTATTTTTCGGTATCGTAAGCAAATTCTCCGCCTTCTTCCGTGCCTCTGCCGCGTTTTCCGAAATAGATACCGCCCGTAAGTTCGCGGACAACGACGAGGTCTATGCCGTTTTCGGCAATATCCTTACGCAAGGGGCAAGCACCTGCGAGTGCGGGGAAGAGTTTTGCAGGGCGCAGGTTGGAATAAAGGCCCAAAGCCGCGCGGATCTTCAAAAGTCCCGCTTCGGGGCGAAGATGTCCGGGCAGGTTGTTGATCCTCGGATCACCGACTGCGCCGCCGACTGCGCCCAAAAGCACGCTGTCGGAAGCGAGGCAACGATCGATCGTGTACTGGGGCAGGGGTTCGCCCGTCTTTTCAATGGCGCAAACGCCCATCAGAAGCTGTTCAAATTCAAATTCGTGACCGAATTTTTCACCGATTTTATTGAGAACGGCGATCGCGCCGTCCGTGATCTCGGGGCCGATACCGTCGCCCGCGAGAACTGCGATATGTTTCTTCATTTTATTTACCTCTTAATCAAGATTGAATTTACAAAATTGTTTTATCGGCAGAAACAGCTGTTATCAGTTGCCCGCTTTGATGGATTTGATCAGGCCGCCCTTGTCGATAATGTTCTGAATAAATTCGGGGAAGGGTTCTGCCTGAAATTTCTGACCCGTCGTTTCGTTTACGATCACGCCTTTGGAAAGATCGCAGGAAACCACATCTCCCGCTTTGATATTTTGGACTGCTTCGGGGCATTCGAGAATGGGAAGCCCGATATTGATAGAGTTGCGGTAGAAAATACGTGCGAAAGAATTCGCGATAACGAGATCGATACCGCTCGCCTTGATCGCGATAGGGGCGTGTTCACGGGAAGAACCGCAGCCGAAGTTATCCTGCGCAACCATGATGTCGCCCTTTTTCACTTTTTTCACGAACTCTTTGTCGATATCTTCCATGCAGTGGGAAGCGAGTTCTGTTTCGGAAGTGGTGTTGAGATATCTTGCGGGAATGATGACGTCCGTATCGACGTCGTTGCCGTATTTGAAAACTGTACCTTTGACTGTCATTGTAAAATTCTCCTCAAATTATTTTACCTGATCGGGCGTTGCAATCTTGCCTGCGATCGCGCTTGCCGCCGCGACGTAAGGGGATGCGAGGTAAACTTCGCTATCCACGTGTCCCATTCTTCCCACGAAGTTACGGTTTGTTGTAGCGACCGCTCTTTCACCTGCGGCGAGAATACCCATGTGTCCGCCGAGGCAGGGGCCGCAAGTCGGCGTGGAAACTACCGCGCCCGCGTCAATAAATATGTCAAACAATCCTTCGTGCATTGCTTGTTTCCAGATAGTGTTGGTTGCAGGAATAACGATGCAGCGTACACCTTTGGCAACTTTTTTGCCTTTGAGGATCTCAGCCGCAATGCGAAGGTCTGAAATATGTCCGTTCGTGCAGGAACCGATCACGACCTGATCGATCTTCACGTCGCCCCATTGATCGGGAGTTCTCGTGTTTTCGGGCAGGTGAGGGAAGGAAACGGTGGGTTTCAAAGCGGAAAGATCCACTTCGATCGTGCGTTCGTATTCCGCGTCCGCATCCGCTTCAAATACGCGGATCTCGCGTTTGAATCTGCCGTCAAGATATTCGCGCGTTACGTCGTCTACGGGGAAAATGCCGTTCTTTGCACCCGCTTCGATCGCCATATTGCAGATCGTGAAACGGTCGTCGATGGACAGGTATTTAATACCGTCGCCGACAAACTCCATCGACTTATACAGTGCGCCGTCTACGCCGATAAGTCCGATGATGTGCAGAATAATGTCTTTTCCGCAGATATATTCCGCGGGTTTGTTTTTGAGAACGAATTTAATTGCAGAGGGAACTTTGAACCAGCACTTATTGCTCATCATGCCCGCCGCCATATCGGTAGAGCCTACGCCCGTGGAGAACGCGCCGAGTGCGCCGTATGTGCAGGTATGGCTGTCCGCGCCGATCACGAGATCGCCCGCTCCGACGAGTCCTTGTTCGGGCAAAAGTGCGTGTTCGATACCCATTCTGCCTACGTCGAAGAAATTATCTACGCCGTATTTGTTTGCAAAATTGCGTACCGTTTTGACCTGTTCCGCCGCCTTGATATCCTTATTCGGGGTAAAGTGATCCATAACCATGCTGACCCGCTCAGGGCATTTTACGCAAGGGAATCCCGCTTTTTCGAATTCTTTGACTGCGACGGGGGAAGTGATGTCGTTACCGAGCACCATATCCAGTTCCGCGTTGATGAGTTGTCCCGCCTTGACGCTTTCAAGACCCGCGTGGGCGGCGAGGATTTTCTGAGACATTGTCATTCCCATAAAATAACTCCTTATCCGCTCTTCTTTAAATTATATAGAGCGCAAAAATTTTATTTTTTGAATTTGACAGTATTATATCACATGTGATATAATTTGTAAACAATTTATAAAATAGATAATTTTAATTGTAATTATCTGAAAAACGAATTGAAATCCCGCGCGGGAGGTGGGGAAAAATGAATTCCGAATCGATCAGAACATTTCTTATGCTTGCGAAGGTCAAGAACTTTACGCGGACGGCGGAAAAACTGTACGTGGCGCAGTCAACGGTAACCAACCGAATACTCGAGCTGGAAAACGAAACGGGCAAAAAACTGTTTGTAAGAAAACAGGGAGGCGTGGAACTCACCGAAGAAGGAATGGTCTTTCTTGACTATGCACAGCGCATCGGGGAACTGGAAGACGCGCTGATGCAGGAGATCAACCGCGCTTCTCGCAACAAAAAGGCATTGAAGATCGGAACGATCAACGCCGTTTACGAAAGCGGCTTGTATCCCGCGATCAGCAGGTTCATGCGCGAAAAAAAAGATTATACTCTCAAAGTCACGCTCAGCCATTCCATGGATATGTTCCAACTTTTGCAGGATAAGATCATCGATGTAGCGTTTTCCTATGTACCGCTCAAAAAGGCGGGGTATGAGTGCGTGGAAATGTATTCGGACAGGCTCGCTCTGTACGCTTCTCCGCAAATCAACGCCTATAAAAACGGTATCAGAAAGGAAGAACTCGAAGAAGTGGAGTATCTTCTCTGTAATTTTGCTTACGGAGACGTCGGCGTCTATATTATGGGGTTATTTCCGCTGCGGCACACTTTTGCATTCGAGATCGATAACAGCGGAAAACTGATACGCTACCTCAAAGACGGACTGGGATACAGTTTTCTTCCCGAGCGGCTCGCCAAAGACGCCGTTTTGTCGGGAGAACTGGAAGAAGTCCGCCTTAAAAACTTTGTAACTCCGCGCCTTACCACTTATTGCGCGTACCGTAAAGGAAATTCGGCGGCGGAAGAGTTTTTAAAGGTGTGGCGCGAAGAAAACGGCGACCAATCTGAATAAAACCACGGTGCAAATGTGCATAACTTTTGTGGATAACTTCTGTATATTGTGGAAAAAGTTGTACTATAAATGTACAATATTTGTAAAATATCCGTATATCTGTAAAAAATTCCCCTAAAAACGGGGGAATGTGCGTTATTTTGTGGGAAAATTCCGCGAATTACGATCGGCGGAGAGGAAAGCGGTAAAGTCGGAGAAAATAGAGATGTCTGAATTTACGGAAACGATAGAAATATTGAAAAACGGGGCGGAGTTGATCAGTTTTTCTGCGCCGTCTTTGCATACGGCGGCGTTTTCCGTCGTTTTGCCTTTTGTACCGCAGGAGAAAGCGGGGATCTATCATTTTGCGGAGCATATGTTTTTTGAAAGAGCGGGGGGAAAGCGGGCGGCTGACATCAATGGGGAAATGTCTTCGCGCGGTTCGGAGATCATGGGGTACACCACAAAAAATCATATGTGTTTCAATTTTACCTGCCGAAAGGAAGTTTTTGCCGATCAACTGGGGCTTCTTTATTCCATGCTGACGCAAAAGGAATACGGCAAAGAAGAATTTGAATCAGTCATGGCGGTGATCCGCAATGAAATTTACGAATATGAGTTTTACGATAACCGAGCGGCGGATATTTTAAGGGAGGAGTGGTATGACGCGCGCTTTTGTCCTTCCGTTTTGGGAACGTTGGACGATCTTGCAAAAATAACTTCCGAGGATTTAGAAAAGACGCGGCAGAGTTTATTCAACAGGGGAATGAAGATTTTTCTTGCCGGCGGATTTTCAGAATCGGATAAGCGGTTGGCGGAAAAACTTTTCGGTATGCTTTTCCTTTTGCCTTACGAATACAGTGCCGAGCTGAAAGTACGAGAGAAAGAAAAAAGCGTTTGTAAAAAGGGCAGGGGGAAGAATCTGCAAGTTCTTGTCACCTATCATGTAACGGGTGCGGACGAAGAACTGAAAGCGGCTGCGTCTTGGCTGAAAAGCGCACTGTTTGACGGAATGGACGCGCAGTTTCTTAAATTTTTTGAGGAGCACGGCTTTCATTTTTATTCCGTTGAGGGAAATTATTCCGTACAGGGCGATGAGATCGTATTTTCCTGGCTGACTTATATCAAGCGAAAGGAAAAGAAAAAGTTTATGCCGTTGATCGACAAGTTTGAGCGTTCGGCGGAAAAGACGGCGTTTTTAAAACTCGTAAAGCCTTTTTTGTGGGAGAATATGGTATTTTTATACGACAATCCGGAGCGGCTGTGTTCGCATTATGCGGATACGTATGCCGATCTCGGTGAAGCGGTAACGCTCACCCGTGAGAGGGAGATGTATTCTTCGTTCACAGATGAAAAACTCGCCGAAGCGTGGCGAAAGATCACCCGTTCGGCGAGAAAAATATATCTTATAGGCGGTTGAATTTTAAAATTTCTGAAAATTTCAGTATCTGACTTGCGTTTTTTACAGTAAAGTATCCTGTGCGGCTTCGCGTTTTCTTCGGATCTTGGGGTATGCGATCAGAAAGACGAGGGTGGATGCGATCGAGGCACAAATATCCGCGATCGGCTCGGCATAGAAAATAGCGCGTACGCCGAGGAACATAGGCAGGAAGATCGTGCAACCGAGATAAACAACGAGTTTTCTTCCCAAAGACAGGCAGATTGCATATTGCGGCTGACCGAGCGCGGTAAGACCGTCCACGAAAGCGTATTGGAACGACAGGGGGATAATTCCGATCATAAATATTCTGATACCCCAAATGCTTTCGGAGATAATTGTCTCGTCTTTGGAAAAGAGGGAAGCGAACGGCCCTGAAATAACGAAAGAGAGGGAGAACATCAAGGTCGTAAAAATCAAACACATACCAAGGATGACTTTCTCTGCTTTTTTGATAAGGGCAAAATTTTTCGCGCCGTAATTATAACTGATAACGGGCTGCGAGCCCGTGGAAATACCCAGCATCGGATAAGTGATAAGCGACATAAACGCTTGAACGATCGTCGAAACGGTTATCCACAGATCACCGTCTGCGCCGCCGTAGCGTTGCAGAAGTGTATTTGAAATGATGATGATCACGCTGTCGCTCGCGAGGATGAGAAAGGGGGAAATCCCGAGTTTCACTGTCTTGAAAATAATTTTTGCGGAGTAGCCGCCGAGAGAAAGGCGGATCTTGGTATTTTTCAGCCGCAAAAATATCATAACAAACAGGAAAGAGAGAAACTGCGAAATGACGGTCGCAATGGCCGCGCCCGCTACATCTAATTTGAACACAAAAATAAAGAGCGGATCGAGCGCAATGTTTGCGATCGCGCCGATCACGGTCGTTGCCATGCCGATCGCGGAATAGCCTTGTGCAATGATAAATTGGTTAAGACCCGTGCCGATAATGGAAAAAATACAGCAGGCCGCATAAATCAAAAGATATGTTCTCGCATAGGGGTAAGTTTTTTCGCTTGCACCGAACGTCATGAGAAGAGGACGAGAGAGAGACAAAGTAAGCGCGGTCACGAGCAGTGCAAGACCGACAAGCGCAATGAAAGCGTTCGCGAGAATTTTTTTAGCGTTTTCTTCCTTTTGTTCGCCGAGTGACATGGAAAACAGCGGCGCACCGCCGAGTCCTATGAGAAAGGCAAAGGATGAAATAAGCGTGGCGACAGGCGCAACAACGCCTACGCCTGCAAGGGCGACTTCGCCGATTCCTTTGATATTTCCCACATACATTCGGTCTACTATTGAATAAAGGACATTGATAAATTGTGCGACCATTGCGGGAATGGTAAGTTTAAGTACGGTGGAAAATACTTTTTTGTTTCCGAGATCGAGTGCTTTCATAAAAAAACAGCCGCCTTATTTCAGAAAAATAGGTGAATCGGGAATGTATTTTTCGCAAAAAAATAAAGCAATTCCGACGTCGATTATGATATCAATTAAATAATATAAAGTCAATGCTTTTTATATAAGGAATGCCTGAATCGGGCAAAAAATTCACGAATAAAAACCGAAAAAGAAAAAACAAAATTTTTCGGGCAGGAAAGGAGTAAAAATGCAAAAGACAAATGCCATGCGCCTGCTTGACGCAAAAAAAATCGCATATGAAAGTTTTTCTTACGATGCTGCTATAATAGACGGAGAAAAAGTAGCCGAGATCCTCGGTGAGGATAAAAACCGCGTCTTTAAAACGCTGGTCTGCGTTTCGGATAAGGGGGAGCATCTGGTGTTTTGCGTACCCGTAAACGGTTCGCTCGATCTGAAAAAGGCGGCGGTGGCAGCGGGCGTCAAATCGGTTGCGATGATCAAACAAAAGGAACTGGAACCTCTGACAGGTTACATTCACGGCGGGTGTTCTCCCGTCGGAATGAAGAAAAAATTCCGCACTTTTATAGATGCCACGGCAGAAGGGTTTGATAAAATTTATGTCAGCGCGGGTAAAGTCGGCTTGCAGATGAAATTATCGCCTTCTTCGCTCTGTACATTTGTCGGCGCGAAATTTATCAGCCTTCGTGCGGAGCAGGAATAGCGTTTTAAAAGACCGAAAACAGAGTTTTAAGATGCTTTGCCGAAAAGAACGGGGTAATCTTGTGAAAAGTTCAGTTGTACCCTTTTTTAGTTTGTTAAATAATATTTAATATGTTATACTTTATTTTGTCCGTGAAGATTTATCGGAATTATTCTTAAATTCCCAAAAGGACGGGAGGAGAAAAGTTGTCAGAGCTTTCCGTGATCGTATGCACTTACAATACACAACCCGAATATCTGGAATGTTGTTTTGAAAGCATTGCGCGCGGCGGGCTTTCCGATTATGAGATCGTGCTGATAGACGACGGTTCCGAAACCGATTATTCCGCTGTTTGCGAGAAATATCCTGCCGTAAGGCATATAGTGATACCTCGTTCGGGAACACTGCTTGCACGGCTTGCGGGGATAAGAGAGTCGCGCGGCAAATTTATTTCGTTTGCCGACAGCGATGATACCGTTTCCTTTTCTTTTTATGCCCGTCTTCTTGAAAAAATGCGGCAAGGCTCGGATATAGCGGTCGGGGGCTGGGCGTTTCATTCGCCGACTTGCAGGTATGTATGCGTGAAAGATTCTACTATGCAGGTTCGGGCAGAGCTTTGCGGGGATATTTTGCCTTTCTTTTTTGAAGAGGCAGGAAAAGAGCATTCCCGCTACGTACTTTGGAATAAGATGTTTTCCGCAGACGTTTTGCGTCGTGCCGCCAAAAGAGTTGAAGAGGCATTGCCCGATTTTCCGCTTTGTTATGCGGAAGACGTTTTGCTTTCGAGATTTGCGCTCGGAGAGGCAAAATCGTTATCTTTTGTGCAGGGCGGATATTATTTTTACCGTACGCACGCAGGGCAGACAGTGAAAATCGGTTCGGAAGAAAAACTTCTTTATACCGTAAAGTGTGCGGATTACGTCTTTGACAGATTGAAAAAAGCGGATATCCCCGAAGGATATACACAGAAATTAGGGGAATGGCAGGCTCGGCTCGGTGCACATTTTTTAAAGAGCGCACGGGAATTTTCAGAGCAGGCGGTCTCGGCGGCAGAAAATTTCAGGTCGAAATCGGGGTTTGCGGTCGGTAAAAAAGTCGCATTTAACGATAAATATCTCATTCACAGGCTTTTGCCCGATAACTTTGAAGAATACGAGAAAATTCTTTCAGAAATTCAGAAAAATAAGAAAGAAATTCTCATCTGCAAAACAAGAACGCACTATTTTGAAAATGAACTTGCAAGGCTGAAAGAAAACGGTGTTCCCGTCAGAAAGGTAAAAAATGGCGGAATTTTCGTTCCGAAAGAAAAATACAGCTTAAAAAACAGGATAAAGCATAATCCGTTTCTGTGCCGTATCGCGGGCAGATTGTTTCCGCCAGGCAGTAGGATCAGGGAAAAATTAAAAAAGATATTGTGATTTAAAGGCTATAATAAATTTTAAATTATAAAAAAGAGACAAGAAAAAAGTATAAAGCATAAAGGTCGGAATCTAAATGAACTCAGAGCAAAAGAAAAATACGGAATATCCTTATGAGTTTTCCGTTATAATGGCGGTTTACAACGTCGAGCCATACCTTAAAGAGGCGGTGGACAGCGTCTTAAAGCAGACTTTTGATTTTAAGAAAGTGCAGATCATTCTCGTTGACGACGGTTCGCCCGATAAAAGCGGTGAGATCTGTGACGCTTACGCTAAAAAATATCCCGAAAATATATTTGTGATCCATAAGGAAAACGGCGGAGTATCTTCCGCGCGCAATGCAGGGCTTGCCATCGCAAAGGGCAGATATATCAATTTTATGGATCCCGACGACAAAATTTCGCCCGAAACATTATCATCGGTATATGCTTTTTTTGATAAATACGGCAATGAGACGGATGTAGTCACCATAAAAACACAATACTTCGGGGCAAGAAAAGGGGCGTATCATCTGAATTGGCGGTTTTCAAAGGAAGATAAAGTTGCGGATCTGAACGGGCAAGAAAATTATTATATTCAGAAAGCTGTTAATGCAGTATTTTTTCAGAATTCTGCTTTGATAGATATTAAATTTGATGAAAATCTTGCAATTTCAGAGGATGTAAAGTTTGTAACACAAGTTTTAACAAAAAGAATGAAGCTTGGATTTTGCGCAAAAGGTACTTATTTTTATCGAATTAGGCAGACTGGTGTACAGAGTGCTTTGCAGGGATCAAAGGAAAATCGCAGTTACTATATAAATACAGTAGAAAATGCATATGAATGGATGATTGCGTACAGCAAAGAAAAGTTCGGTAAAGTGTTGCCTTATTTTCAGAGTTTGCTCATAAATGAACTGTATTGGCGGATATCCCCGAAAGACATAAAGCCGAACTGCCTTACGCAGGAGGAATGGTTCACATATCAGCAAAAGATAAAAGCATTATGTAGCTATTTGGATACGGAAGTTGTAGCAAAAGCCAAAGGCGTTTTTATAGATGAGAAATTTTTTATGCTCTTCCATAAAATTAATGCCTTCCCCGAGTTGGTAAAAAGCAAAGACGGAAAGGAACTTTCTCTTTTTTACGAAGGTATAAGAATTTCGAATCTGTCTTCACAATTAACAAGAATTGAGTTTATCAAACTTACAGAAAACAGCGTGCAAATTGAAGGAATTGCCCGTTTTGCCGGTGTTTCCGAGGAAGAAGAAATAGGCATATTCCTGCAATCGGGAGAGGAAAAATTCCCTTGTGAAATTTTTGACAGAAATACAGAAAACAGAAAGCATTTCGGATTTGCAATGTATAAAGATGTCGGTTTCAAAACGGAAATTCCGCTTTCGGGCTGGGGTAGAGCGGTAAGAGTGGGCTTTACCCTGTGCGGTGCGGAGATTTTGCGTAAAAAATTGACTTACGGTAAATTTTCTCCCGTTGGACTGGAATATAAAAGAGGTTATTACAAAGAGAGCTTGCGTTTCTCTTTGAGCTTTTACGCAAGCGCGAGTGGAAAAATTTTTTTTCCAGAGTATATTATCACTTTTTCAGAACAAGAGGCAAGAAAGAGTTTTGGCTTTTATCAGACCGTCCTATAAAGGGAGATGATAACGGTGAGGCGATGTTTGACTATCTTTTAAAGAATAAGAAAAAAGAAGTTAAAGCGGCATTTCTTATTCGAAAAGGTTGTAAAGATTATGAAAGGCTTAAAAAAATTGGAAAAATTGTTTCACTTTTTTCAGGTAAGGCAAAGCTTAAATATCTTATAGCTGATAAATTAGTATCTTCCAGCGGTGACGAGGAGATTATGTATCCTATTCAAAAGTCAAAAGCGTTTCGGGATATTATAGCGAATAAAAAGTATGTGTTCTTACAACATGGAGTAACTCAAGCTGATCTTACCGGATGGTTGAATAAATACAATAAGAATATTTATAAATTTATTACAACAACAAGAGCGGAGTATGAATCAATTCTTAATTTCAAATATTTCTATGGAAAAGATGTAGTAAAATTAACAGGATTTTGTAGATATGATAGATTGTATCATGACGAGAAAAAGCAGATCGTAATTATGCCGACATGGCGAAAATATCTTGTCGGAAGTAATGTGGACGGGGTTTGGAGCGGCATTTCAAACTTTGAAAATTGTAATTATTTTAAATTTTATAATGCTCTTATCAACGATGAAAGGGTATTGTCTGCAGCAGAAAAATATGGCTTTACAATAGCGTTTCTTCCTCATCCGAACACCTTTAACGCTTATGTCGATAAGTTTAAAAAGGATGAAAGAGTTGTTTTTCTCGATACTGACATTCAGTACAGAAAAGTATTCGCTGAAAGCAACCTTCTCATTACGGATTATTCTTCGGTAGCCTTTGATTTTGCGTATCTGAGAAAGCCCGTCTTGTACTGTCAGTTTGACAGGGAAGAATTTTATGGCGGCGGACATATTGCGCCTCTCGGATGTTTCGATTACTTCCGTGACGGGTTCGGCGAAGTCTGCACCGATTATGAGAGTACGGTCAAAACTTTACTTTCCTATATTGAGAGCGGATGCCGTTTGAAAGAGGAATACGCGGAGAGAATAGAAAACACTTTTGCGTTTTCCGACCGTAAGAATTGCGAACGCGTTTATAATGCTATCATGGGAAAATAAACAATTCAGAAATAAAAGCAGAGCGAAAAAATTTTGCGCCCTGCTTTTTGATTGTGTTCTTTGTTGTTTTGGTATATAATAAGGTCATGAATATCGACCTTACCCCTTATCGCAATAAACGCATTTGCGTCGCTCTTTCGGGCGGCGGGGATTCGGTCGCGCTGTTTATTTATTTAACAGAGCATTGTCGGGATTATAATATTGCTCTTTCCGCAGTGAATGTGGAGCACGGTATCCGAGGTGAATCTTCTTTGCGGGATTCAGAGTTTGTCGCAAACCTTTGTGAAAGTAAGGGAGTGCCTCTTTACCGTTACAGCATAAACGTGCCCCAAATTACGGGCGGGGCTTCGCTTGAAGAGGCGGCGCGCGCAGAGCGATACCGTATTTTCAGAGGAATTTTAAGCGAAGACAAGGCGGATTTTGTCGCTACGGCGCACCACGCATCGGATAATGCCGAAAGCGTGCTGTTTCATCTTTTCAGAGGCTGTACGGTTACGGGCGCGGGCGGAATACATGAATTTGTGCCTTGCGGTAAAGGTAAAGGGTTTATTCGACCCATGCTTTCGGTGACGAAGAGAGAGATCGAGGAATATCTGAAAGATCGAAAAGCGCAGTTTTGTGAGGACGAGACGAACAGCGATATTTTATACACGAGAAATTATTTAAGACACGAGGTTCTTGCTCCCGCAAAAAAGGAATTTCCCTCTCTTGAAAAAAATATTTATGCTTTTTCCCGTTTTGCGCGGCAGGATGATGAGTATTTGTTCTCGCTTGCAAAGGAACAGCTGTCCGAATCGGACAAAGCGATTTCCTTTCCCGAGAATCTTGCATCGCCGCTGTTTGGCAGGTGCGTCGTTCTTGCCCTGAAAAAGTTGGGCGTATCGAAAGATTATACATCAAAGACGATCGAAAGCGTGCAGAGCCTGAAAGATTTGCAAAACGGCGCGAAAATGAGCCTTCTCGGCGGTATTACCGCGGTAAAAGAATACGGGAAAATCACTCTGTTTTACGCAAAAGAGAAAGAGTGTTTTGAGTTTCCTTTAGGGGAAGGGGAATTCGGATTCGGTGAATGTAAACTGAATATCCGTTTGCAGGACGCAAAGGAAGTTTGCTTTGCTTCCAAAGATAAAGAAAGATCAAATCTTAAAAGGGAACTGTTTATCGATGCCGATAAACTTCCCGAAAATTGCGTGATCCGTACCCGCCGAGAAGGGGATATATTTGAAAAGTTCGGCGGCGGCAGGAAAAAACTGAAAGAATATCTGATCGATAATAAAATACCCGAAAGAAAGCGTTGTGAAATTCCGCTCATAGCCTCAGGAAGTGAAATATTGGCGGTTTGCGGCGTGGAAATATCCGATAGGGTAAAGATTGACGGAAATACCGTGCGTGTTTACAGGCTCGGTTTCTGATACCGAAGAAAAAATCAAGGAGAAAAGATTTATGCATCAAGACGTGGAAAGAGTTCTTCTTTCCGAAGAGCAGTTGAAAAAACGTGTAAAGGAACTCGGAGAAGTTCTGACCAAGGATTATGCGGGTAAAAATCCGCTCGCAGTAGGTATTCTGAAAGGCAGTGTGATTTTTTATGCCGATCTTCTGCGTGAGATCAAAGAACCCGTAGCTATGGATTTTATGTCCATTTCCTCTTATGGCGCGGGTGCTAAATCATCGGGCGAAGTCAAACTCATCAAAGACCTGGATTCAAAAATCGAGGGCAGACACGTTCTTATCATCGAGGATATTATCGATTCGGGTTATACTCTCAATTACCTCAAAGAACTTCTGCGTGCGAGAAAGCCTGCTTCCGTTAAAATTTGCGCGCTCTTGGATAAGTATGAACGCAGAGTCGTGCCCATCGACGCGGATTATACAGGTTTCAAGATCGAAGACGAGTTTGTGATCGGCTACGGTCTTGATTATGCGGGCAGATTCCGCAACCTGCCTTACATCGGAATTCTCAAACGTTCCGTATACGAAAACAACGACTGAGTGTTTATACTTTTGATAAACCAAGTCCCGAGGAGATCCTTCGGGACTTTTTTATAATAAGTCGGAAGTGCTCTTGAATATTGTATAATGGTAAATAATTCAGGTGTTGACAAACCTGATCAATAGTGTTACACTAGTGTTGCACTGAATCAAAAAGGAAGGAACATAAGAGTTTTTCAAAGGAGGGAAGAATATGAAAAAAAGGATTGCTTTTGTATGGATGAGCATTTTATTACTTTTAGTTTTGGCTTTTAGTCTATGCGCTTGTACGGGTAAGACCGGCGAGCAAGGTGAACAAGGAATACAGGGCGAGCAAGGTATACCGGGTGAGAAAGGCGAGCAGGGTGAACAAGGTGAACAAGGTGAGAAAGGCGAGCAGGGTGAACAAGGTGAACAAGGAGAGAAAGGAGATCAAGGTGAGCAAGGGATACAGGGCGAGGAAGGTTTGTCTGCATATGAAATTTATATAAAGTATCATCCGGAATATACGGGTACGGAACAGGAATGGATAGAAGATCTGGCGTCAGGAAATTTACCTGAATCAATGCGTACGATTACATTCAATACGTACGAGGGTACGAAAATTCCCGATCAGAAAGTGCGTTACGGGGGCAGGATACAGCAACCAGAAGATCCTGTATTAGATGGATATAAATTTACTGGGTGGAAATATAAGGGGAAGGATTGGGATTTTTTTGCATATACCGTTTCTGAGGATATGACATTTGACGCGCAATGGCAAATAGCGGATCTGCCTAATTATACAGTTTGGGCAGATACATACGCGGATTCTTTGGAAGTCTTTATTCTTCCCCAGGAAAATACATTGTATGGGAATTCTCAGGTTACAAAAATACAGGTGATCAGAGGGAGCGATTCATCTGTTGTTGCTGAAAAAAATTTTTCGGAAGGAGAGGCTCTTGCACGGAGTTATTTGTTTAAAAATTTGATTAAATATGACGGAGACGTTAAATATAAAATTTATGTGACGTGGACATACGATGCTAATGGTGACGGTATTCGAGATGCTTCATATACGGAAAGTTCTCATGAAAGTATTCTTTATTCAGAATATCCTCATACGTTGACTACATCGATTGTAAACGAAAAACTTATTTCCGAATTAAGTTTAAAATTTTATGATCCCTCTGATAAAATCGAGTCGGTAAGAGTTTATTTTTATAAAGAAGGAAAGAGCGTTGAAACAGTATTATTGACAGGTAAAGAGACGGTCATCTCCGAATCAGGATTTGAAAGTTACGTTTATAAAGCCGAGTTTACTTCTGAAATTCAAACGGGCAGTAATTATGTTGTAAAATGGGAGATAGATTGTAAAAATTACGGCGGTTTTGTAGGTGCTGATTACCGAACAGATTTAATTGTCCGTAGTACTTCAGTTTCATTTTAAAGAAATCAAAGATAAATTTAAATTTTAAGTCCGGATATTTTCGATGAGATAACAAAAATCACGGCCGCGCAGAATTTTGCGCGGCCGCAATTCATATTTTAAAGTTTTCGATTATTTGGTGTAAGATGCCGAGCGGAGCGTAAAGATCATATCTCCCATAAGATAAGCGAGCGGCTCTTTGATGCGGACAGGTAAATTACGATAGGTATTGTTCTGTTCGTTGCCCGTCTGAATATATTGTACTTCTTTGTTCGTACCGGTGTTTGTGCCTGCGTTTGCAAGGCCGATCGATACGGTGCATACATTGATGGCTTTGTCTTTCTGTGAAGCGCCGTCTATCGTAAAGTCGAGGTCTTTACGTTCTGTAACGGCGGAACAGGAATATTTTACATCGTTTTTGCCGGTCGTATCGTCGAGTACCGTTACCGTGTTGGAAGAGTTTTTCTTGAACGTAAAGCCGCGTCCTGCAAAATAGATCTGAGCATTGTCAAAGCAGGAGTAGGAATCCTGTAAATCTTTATAGTTGAAAGTGCCTGCGCGTACTTTTCCGATGCTGAGCGTATCCGTTTTAAGATCGGCAAGTTCTTCTGAGCGGTCGGTTACCGTAACTTTGGCTTTGGAACAGCTTTCGTTATATGCCGTGACTGAAGTATAGCTGTAAAGGGTCGCACCCTTGTTTCCGTTGGGGGAATGGCTGTAAAGATCCACTTCCGTGCGGATAGGTTCGAGGCGCTCGTCTTCCGCGCGGAACCATACCGTCGTGGTGATCTTATCGCCCGCAGTACCGTCTTTACCGAAAGAGCAGATCGCTTCTCCTTTCTTTGTTTCGATACTGCCGCTCATTTCCAGAACGGAAGTGAGTTTATATGCCTGTTGTACGGTAAATTCGTTTTCGGGTTGCAGGTAATTGGTCACTGCTTCTACGGTAACTGTATATACTCCTGTAATATCCTTGTATACGAGATCATTTGTAGCCGAATCGTTTGCTTCGTAAGAAATATCGTATACGGTTTTTTCATAAAATGTGTCGTCGTAAGAAAGAGTGGTGTTTGTGTGCCAGTTCGCGTCTACGTCTACAAGAACTCTCTGGGAACAGGCCGAAAGCATAACTAATGAAAAGATTACGCATAAAATTGCGGTCAATTTTTTCTTCATATTGAACTCCGTTGAAAACTTCCTTCCGCGTCCGTGAAATACACGTTTTTTGCGGTCGGGATTTTTATACAGGTTATAGTATAGCATAATTTGCGCGGTTTGTAAAAACAAAAAGAGTGAAAATTACTTAAAAAAAACCTGAAAATATGCTATACTGTTAAAAACACAGGAAAAAATAATCTGCCACGGATCATTTTTAAGATTCTTTGCAGATACGGACGGGAAAATGACAGTAAAAATTCTCTTTGCGCCTACCGTGACCGAACTCATCGGGTATCTTGCCCGGATTCCTGAATCGGACGGGGTGAAAAATTTAATATTCTGCGAGGACAGGCTCACGCTGGAAGCCGAGCGTGCGATCGCGTCCGAAAAGAAAGCGACCTTTCTGACCTCGGTAACTACGTTTGCGAGGTTTTTAAGCGGATACAGCAGAAGGAAAACTCTTTCCAAGCAGGGTTCTGTGCTGGCTGTGGGGGGCATTGCTTCAAAAAGGGCGGATACTCTCCGCTGTTTCTCAAAAAATCCTGCGGGAGCGGCGTCGCGGCTCTATGAAACGATCGCACAACTTCGTGCCGCGCTCGTAACTCCCGAAATGCTCGAAACCGCCGCGGCAGAAACGCAAGGTATGCTTTCGGATAAACTCAAAGACATCGCTTTGATTTACAGAGATTATCTTGACTTTTTGTCGGGCGGACTTCTCGATGAAAGCGGCGTTTTGGAACTCTTGCCCGAAGCCATGGAAAAGAGCGGGAAAATAAAGGGCGCAAACGTTTATTTTGCAGGTTTTTCCTCGTTTACAAAACAGGCGGCAGCGGGTATTTTCACGGCGATCCGCTGTGCAAGATCGGTCACGGCGGTGTTTTTGGGCGGAGAAGAGGAGATCTATACGCAGGAAGCGGCGGATACTTTTGAAAAGTACGCAAAAGCCGCAAGCGCGAAAGTCGAGCGCGAGTTTTTGCCGACTGTACTTTCTGCGGAATCGGAAAAACTGCGCAGATCTTTGTTCGACGCCGAAAAACTTTCCGAGCCGCCGCTGAAAACTTCTTCCGTTCACATATACGAGGGTGCGGACGCGGAGGATGAACTTTCCTTTATAGCCGCAATGATCAGGCGGGAAACGACGGGCAGGGGCATGAGGTATCGAGATATTGCGCTCTTATTGTCCGACGTTCAGGATTATGCCGTACCGCTTGCAAAAATATTCGGTGAATATAAAATTCCATATTTTTCCGACGTAAAAAAGAGCATAGCCGCTCATCCCGTATGCCGTTTTGCGGTATCGTGGCTGAATGTGCTTGCAGGCGGTTTTGCGCCCGAAGACGTGGATTCGTTTGTCGCAAACCCGTTTTTTTGTCCGTCCGACGGGCAAAGGGATATTTACAGGAATTATCTCATCCGCTTCGGCAATTACCGCGGCGGCGTAAAACGTCCGATCGCGGAGAGTGCATTTATAGAAAGCAATAAAAAAAGAGACGAAGAGGAAGATAAAAAAGCAAAAGACCAATTTTCATTTTGTAAAAATTTACAAGCAATGCTTCTTTCCGCGTTCGACGGCATTTCTGACCGCGCGGCGGTAGGGAATTATTGCAGGGCGATCCGAAAGATGCTGGAATTGTTCGGCGCACAGGAGCGGGAACAGGAACTTGCCGAAAAACTCAAAACGCAGGGTTTTGCGGAAGAGTCGGCGTTTCTGTCGCACGGCCTTGAAAATTGCTTGCGGGTTTTAGACGAAGCGGAGTCGCTTGCGGCTTCTTCCGTCATGCGTGCGGAAGAGTTTTCCGCGCTTTTGTCCGAAAGTTTTACAAGTCTTAAAATTTCCCTCATTCCGCAGACTGTGGACGCCGTTTTTGTCGGCGATCTTGCCGAGAGTAAAAAGACGGCGGCAAAAGTACTGTTTGCAGGAAGACTCACGAGCGATGTACCCCTTACGGGCAGCGACACCGCGCTCGTTTCGGACAGGGATATCGACAAACTTCGTTCTCTCAAAGTGGAGATAGAGCCTAAGATAAGGGAAGTAAACGCGAGAACGCGCGAGAGTACGGCACTCAATCTCTGCGGATTTTCTCAAAGGCTTTATCTTTCTTATCCCATGTCGCTTGCAGGGAAAGAGAGCAAGAGAAGTGAAATTATAGACAGCGTCCGCGCGCTTTTCCGTGAAAAAAACGGCGGCGAGAAGGGCATACTTACCCGCGCGGCGCTCGAACGCAGCGAGCGTTACGACGAGGGCGCATACAGGCGGTATCTTGCCTGCGTGGCAGGGGAAAAGATACCCGCCCTTCGCGAACTTCTCGTCAGGGCGGACGCGTACAGACGGGGAAGAAGCACCTTCTCGGCGCATAGCGGGCTTTTTGCCGCGCTCAAAGAGGCGGGGGAAGACGTCTCCACTCTTCTTTTCGGAAAAGAGGAGAAAAAGGATTTTATCCCCGAAGCGGCGGCAGTCCTTTTTAAGGGAAAAAACACCGTTTCGCCCACCCTTGTGGAAGGGTATTTTGCCTGTCCTTATTTCAATTTTGCGTCGCGCGGCCTTGCTTTGCGCGAACGCAGGGAAGGGAGCGTGCAGGTCACGGATACAGGGGATTTCATGCACGAGATTTTCTGTTCTCTCGCCAAAAATATGGAAAATCTGCAAGACGAGCGGGCGTGTGAAGAGTATCTTATGCGGCTTGCGAAAAATTTGTCCGAAAAACCGCCTTATATCTATCTTACAGACACCGCCGAAGGCGGATTCACTTCCGACGCGCTCATCCGCGAGGCGGTGATCGTCGGGCGAAATGTCTATGATCAGTTGAAAAATTCGGAGTTTTCGGTATTTGCCGCAGAGCAGTCTTTCGGGTATCCGAATTCTTTATTCGGCGGCGGAGTGAGCTTATCGGGTAAAACTCCCCTCTTTCTTGCGGGGAAAATAGACCGTGTCGACAGGAGCGGCGATTATACCCGTGTCGTAGACTATAAAACGGGCAAATTCGATGTAAGTGCGGAAAGTTATTATACGGGCAGGAAAATGCAACTCGAACTGTATTTGTACGCGGCGTCCCGCGGGGGCAGAATGGCGGGTGCGTATTATTTCCCTGCAAAGTTGTCTTTCGGAAGCGTTGAGGATGACAGTCCCTTCCGTATGCAGGGTTTCACGCTCGGCGACGATAATGTGATTGCTTTAAGCGAAAAGGGCATAGAGGCGGGCAATAAGAGCAAATATATTGACGCCGTTTACGGTAAAAAGTCCAGAAAAGCGTTGCCGCAAGAGGATTTTGAGCCGTTTATCGAGTATTCGGTATTGGCGGCTCGGCAGTGCGTGAAAGAAACGCTGGACGGGTGCATTGCGGCATCTCCGTACACGGGGGTATGTACTTACTGCCCTTACGGCGGACTTTGCGGTTCGGACGGAAAAAATGCGAGAGAGGAAAAGCAGGTCGATTTTGCCGAAATTTCCGCGATCGTAAAGAGGAGGAAAGGGTTATGAGCGCGAGAAAGCCGACAGATGAACAGATCGCCGCGATCGAAGCCATGGGCGAGACGCTCGTTTCCGCTTCGGCGGGCAGCGGTAAGACGTTTGTCATGATCGAAAAAATCATTTCTTTGATCCTTTCGGGAAAAGCGGAAGTTCAATCTCTTCTTGCGGTCACCTTTACCAAACTTGCCGCCGAGGAAATGAAAGGTAGGCTCAAACAGGCGGTTTCGGCGCAGATCCTTTCCGAAACGGATAAAGAGCGCAGAAGATTTTTAAAAGAACAGCTCAACGAGATCGGTGCTTCGGATATTTCCACCTTGCACTCCTTCTGTTCTGGGATTATCAAAAGATATTTTTATAAGATCGGTGAAAACGGTAATTTTCGCGTGGCGGAGGAGTCGGAAGCGCAGAAACTTAAAAAGCGCGCAGCCGAAACGGTGTTCGACGGGCTTTTAGAGCAAAAAGACGAAAAATTCTTACTTCTTTCCAAGATATTTGCGGGAAGCAGAGGATTCAAAAAACTTGCGGATACGGTCATCGAGGCGCATTCTCAGGCGGCTGTTTCGGGAGATTTAGTGCCTTTTCTCCGTTCCGTTCCCGAAAAATATACGGAAGAAGGGTTTGCCCGTTTATCGGAAGAGTATTTTGCGCCCGTGCGCGCAAGAGCGCAAAGGCTTGCCCGTGCGGCGGCGAGGGAAGCGGAAAATGCCGAAACTCTTGCAAAGTCGGGTTCGGCAACGCAAAAATACGCGGAATTTTGCAGATCGCGCGAGCAGTACGCGGAAAAGATAGCAAATGCAGACCTTTTCACCGCGGCAAGGCTGGCGGAAGAAAAATTGCCGAACAAACCTGCCAATACCAAACTGAAAAACGCGCAGGATGCGGAGGCGCTTGCTCTTGACGAACGGGTGAGCTCGTTCAAAACGGAAGTAGACGCGATCAAAAAAGCGCTGTCATCCCTTGAAAGCAGAGAGGAAGAAGCGGAAAAATTCTTTGCGTCGGGCAAAGTCGCGTCAGCTCTTGCCGACGTCGTGGAAAAATTTGACGAAGCGTATACGAAATTGAAAAAACGGGCAGGGCTTTTGGACTTTTCCGACCTTGAACGGTATTGTCTTGCCCTTTTGCGGATAGACGAGGTCAGGGAAGAAGTCAGGGCAAAATACGATTATCTTTTCGTGGACGAATATCAGGACGTAAACCCCGTTCAGGAACAGATTCTTTCGCTGATCGCGGGAGAAAACGTGTTCATGGTCGGGGACGTGAAGCAGTCCATTTACGGGTTTCGGGGGTGCAGTGCGGCATTTTTTGCGGATAAATATACAAAGTTGCTCGAAAGCGGCAAGGCGTTGCGCTTAAACGGCAACTTCCGCAGTGCGCCCGCGGTGATCGGGGCGGTCAATACCGTTTTTTCCGAGTCTATGACGGAAGAGAGTTGTAAAGTAAACTACCGCAAAGATGCGAAGATGATCGCTTCGGGAGCATATCCCGAAAATTCGGGCAGGGTGAGTTTTCATCTTTTGCCCGAAAAGGAAGAGGAAGAAAAAGAGGAGCGGGACGTCTATTCGGTCATCGCCAATTTAGGGGTTGGGAAACGTAAACAGAGTGCGGAAGGTGCGCGTATTGCCGCTATTATTGCGGAAGAGTTGACAAAGACCCGATTCGATCCCCGTTCGGGAGAATACGTTCCCGTGGATTTTAAGGACATTGCCGTTCTGACCCGCAACAAGACGATGAAAGCGGAGCGTATCGTAGACGAACTCATCGCCTGCGGTATCCCCGTAACCTCTTCTGCCGAATATAATATCTGCGACTATCCCGAAGTCAAAACGATGTTGGATATTCTTCGCTATATCGATAACGCGGAGCAGGATATTCCGCTTGCCGCCGCGCTCAAAAGTGCCGCGGGAGGATTTTCCGACAGTGAACTTGCGTCCATCAGGCTGTTTTCCCCGTCTGCAACTTTTTGCCGTGCGTGCAAAGAGTATGCGGAAAAAAACAATGACAAAATTTCGGAAAAACTGAACGCCTTTTATGCTTTTTTTGAAAAACTTCGCCTGCTTTCTTCTGTCAGGAGTGCGGCGGAGATCATGGCTGAGATCCTTTCCGAAACAGAAATGCAGATCGGCTTGTTTTCTTTGCCCTGTGGGAAAGAGGCTTACGATCGGGTCATGCGGCTGATTGCGGAGAGCAAAGACCTCGGCGTTTCCGATTTTCTTGAAAAACTCAAAAACGGCGGTTATAAAGTCGGCTTTTCAGAGAGCGGCGGCGAGAATGCCGTAAAGGTCATGACCATGCACGCCTCGAAAGGGCTGGAATTTCCCGTTGTCATTCTTGCGGGAATGAACGACCGTTTTTCGGGCGAGGATATGAAAGGCAGCGTCCTCTTTGACGGGGAGTGGGGATACGCTCTATGCGCCTATGATACCGAAAATTACCTTTCAAAAGAAACTCTCCTGCGTCGGTTTGTAAAAACCGAACTGCAAAAGAAGAGGGCGGAAGACGAAATGCGGCTTTTGTATGTAGCAATGACGCGCGCTGAATTCAGCCTGCATATGGTATTTTCTGCGGAGGGAAACTTTGATCCCGAAAATCCTGCGGATGCGTCCTGCTTTGCCGATTTTATACCCATTGACAAAGTATCGGAATTTTTCGAAGAGCTGAAAGAGAGCAATCTTACCGCTTTTACCGAACACGAACTTGTTCTTTCGGAGACGGATGAGCTTACAAAAGAGGAAATACTTCGCGTTTATCGCCGTCCGTATCCTTTCGAAGAGAGCCTTTCTGTACCCGTGAAGACTTCGGCTTCCGCGCTTTTAAAAGAGCGAGGAGAAACCTTTTATCCCGAAAAGCAGTTGTTTGAAGAGGAACTTCCTGCGGCGGATAAAGAAACAGGTATCGCCTATCACGCATTTTTAGAAGAATGTATGTTCGATGCGCCGTCGGATGAAGACGCAAAACGTGCGCTTTCAAGGCTTTCCCAAAGAGATCCCGAATGTGCGTTGCTTATAAATGAGGAAAAGGCGAAAAAAATACTTTCAATGCCCGTATTTGAAAAAATACGAGGGGCGGAACTGTTCAAAGAACGTGAATTTTTGCTCACGCTCCCCGCAAAGGAACTATATGGCGGAACTTCGGAAGATGAAGTTCTGGTTCAGGGCGTGATCGATCTTATGGCGGTAAAAGGGAAGGAATGTATTCTGCTCGATTATAAGTATTCGCGAATGAAAAAAGAATTTCTGCTTGAAAAATATGCGCCGCAATTAAAACTCTACGCCGCTGCGGCAGAGCGCGGTGCAGGGGCGGAAAAAGTAGAGGCATACCTCGTGGATCTTTTATCGGAAGAAATCGTCCGCGTACTCTGATTTTTTGTCTGAAAAATAAGTTTATATTTTAATTTTTCGGCAATTTCTTTTCTGTTTGCGCGCAAAATTTCCGTTTTACGTGCAAAAAAGACAAAACAAGACAAAATACCCTGTAAAACGCGCGCCGATTGCGGCTATAATCGGCAGAGAAAGTTTTACGGGGTATTTTTATGTTGACTTCAATCGGAAATAAACTGGTGTCCGCGGTGGAGGCTATGGGAGCGCAAGCGCAAGACATTGTAATGATCGTGCTTCTCGCTTTGCCCATCGCGGTATTAGTGACCTCACTCTCTTTTGCGATCGCGCGGAGAAATATTTTGAAATGGCAGACGGTTTATTGCGTCCTTTCAGACAGTTTTCTTTTTCTGTTTGCGGCTTTTGCGCTTCTTACGGGAATGCGGCTCTTTGTTGCCGTCATCGCATTTGCTCTTGCGGGAGTATTCAGGATATTCAGCCTCTTCTTTTTTCTTATTCCAAAGGAGAAAAAGAAAAAAGTAAAGAAAATGTCTAAAAAAACGAAAAAAATCCTTTCAGAAATAAGTGAAAGAGAGGAAGTTTCGGAGTCTGAAAGGGAGGATACGGAAAAGCCGCGAAAGATCTGCTGTTTTCCCGGAGAGGAAATCGAGCAGGAAAGTAAAATGGAAGACGTGCGCCTTGATTATGCGTTTTCGATCGTGGACAGGCTTCGCGCGCTTCCGCTCGGCGCGGGAGACCGATTAGAAACGGAAAAAGCGGGAGAACTTCTCTCGGTCTATAAAAATAAAGGCGGCGTGAATACGAAGGAAGCGGAAACACTCAACGATATTTTGGCTTCTTTGCTGAAAATGATGGCAAAGTACGGCGTTTAATAAAAAATATTTTGCAGAAAAAACATTATTATAATAAGATATAAAAATATTGATAACATTTATAACGGGCAGAGGCGCAGGATTTGCGCCTCTGCCCGTTTTTCATTAATGTAATTGCGGTTTGATTTAAAATTGTCATAAATTCCCATGAAATTATTTTTTAAAAAATGATAATATTACAATCATTTGTAAAAAAAGTAAAGACGATTAAACATTTTGTCGAATTTTGGTAGCTTTTTTTATTTTAATGGTCTATAGTGAAATCAACATTTTGTTGAGGATATTTTCATGAACCAGGTAATGATGATTTATTTCGCCGTGCTTGCAGTCGCGGTGTTGGTATATTATATAGTTCCGCTGAAAGGAAGGTGGATCGTACTTTTATCTTTCAGTTTGTTGTTCTATGCTCTTGTAAGCTCTTATCTTGTTGTCTTTGTATTGACGACGGTGCTGAGCGTTTTTATATCGGCAAAGTATCTTATAAAGTGGGAAGATGAAGCCGAAGCAGGGGAAGAGCAGATCAAGAGACGAAAGAAGATCAATAAAACGATCATTGCGCTTACGATCATTTTTAATCTTCTGATTTTAGGATTTCTCAAATATTATAACTTTTTCGGAAACACTTTCAATTCCCTGTTTTCGCTCATGGGGTTAGAAGTAAGAATACCCTTTTTAAAACTCGTATTGCCGCTTGGTATTTCCTTTTATACGTTGACGGCGACAGGGTATCTTATAGATGTTTACAGAAGAAAGTATCAGCCTGAAAACAATTTCGGAAAGATCTGCCTTTTTTTGAGCTTCTTTCCGCAGATTTTGGAAGGTCCGATCTGCAGGTATGATCAGACGGGAAAAACTCTTAGCGAAGGGCATCCTGCGGATTATAACAATCTTGTGTTCGGGGCGCAGAGGATCCTTTGGGGTCTGTTTAAGAAGATGGTGGTTGCGGACAGATTGTATAAACTCGTTTATACCGTTTCATCTTCCGCGGCGGCGTATTCGGGCGCGGCGAGCCTCCTTTTTATTCTTTGTTATACCATTCAGCTCTACGCCGATTTTTCGGGGTTTATCGATATCGCAATCGGCAGCGGCGAACTGTTCGGCATAAAGCTGCCTGAAAATTTCCGTCAGCCGTTCTTTGCAAAGAGTGCACAGGAATTCTGGCAGCGCTGGCACATCACTCTCGGTACTTGGCTGAAAGAATATGTGTTTTATTCAGTCGCGCTTTCGCCTCGGGTGATCAAAGTCAGCGGCAAAATAAAAAAGCATTGGAAAAACCATTTTACAAAAATGCTGCCCACAACGCTTGCGCTGCTTGCGGTGTGGCTGTGTAACGGTTTATGGCACGGTCCCGAATGGAAATGTATCGTTTACGGAATGTATTATTTCGTGATCATATTTATGGGAATGATGTTTGAACCGGTTTTCAAAAAAATATATAAAAAACTGAATATCAATCCGAATCATCTTGCTTTGAATATTTTCAGGCACATCCGAACACTTCTCATCATATTTATCGGGGAAACGATATTCGGAGCAAATAATCTGAGGGACGCGCTTTTGATACTCTCGTCCGTATTCAGACCTTACGAGGGAAGTATCTTCTCGTTGGGACTCGATTACAAGGAGTTCATTATAGCGATCATCGGCATATTGGCAATGCTGATCGTCGGTATCATCAAAGAGCGCGGCATAGATATAAGGAGTAAAATTTCCATGACGGCATTGCCCGTGCGCTGGGCGACATATATGTCATTGATGGCGTTTATCGTGATGTTTGGTGCATACGGGGAAATGTATTCGGTCGTTCCGTTCATCTATGCGGACTTTTAAGGAGAGAAGGTCATGCAAGAACAAAATTCAAAAAGATTAAAACAAGTGATCAGGGCAGTGACGTTCGTGCTTTTGTCGATACTGATCATGTACGGATTATCCTGTCTTGTAAAGCCGCGCGAAGCGCAAAGGCTATCTAAGATCAGATCTTATGAGGCAAGTAAAGTTTTTAACGAAAAAGACAATTCACTTGATGTCATTTTTTTCGGTCACAGCGGTGTATACAGCGGAATTTCGCCGATGGAGTTATATAGAGGGATACAATACTATTCGGGAACACAGAAAAAGTCGGATAAGATTTATAAAGAAATTGATATGCTCACGGCATTTGTCCGCGATCTGACCGAGCGGTACGGAAAAAAGATAAACCGTATCGAATACGGCCCCGGATTATCCGTTCGCTATTTTGAAGGCGAGAAAGAGTATTGCGAGGAGGAAGTGCTGCGCGAAATTTCTTCAAGGCTGGAAGCGGATTTTGACGGAAAGATCGTGCTGGAAATGGGCAGGTTTATCGCTGCCGAGTGCGGTGAGTATGTAACGAGCGTTGTGGATCTGAAAAAGAACGGCGAGAACGCGTATTGCATCGTGGACGGCGGTATCAATCATCTGAACTATTACGGTCAGATGATGGCTATGAAATTCCCGTTTATCAGGCATTATCAAAATAAACCGATGCAAAAGGACGATGCTCCCGAAAAATGGAATATCTGCGGGTCCCTTTGTACTACGGCGGATGTACTCGTAAAAAGTTATCCTCTTGCGAACCTCAAAAAGGGCGACAGGCTGGTATTCGAGAAAACGGGTGCGTATTCGGTTACGGAAGGTATTTATCTGTTTTTGAGCAGGGATATGCCTTACATTTATAAAGTTACCGAGCAGGGCGAGCTGAAAAAAGTGCGGCAAGCCTTGCAGACAGATAAAATAAACAGTGAAAGGAGAAACTGAAAATGGAAGAGCTGTTGAAAATTTTAGAGGAAGTGAGATCGGATATCGATTTTACGACGGAGAAGGGCCTGATCGAACACGGGATTTTAGACTCTTTGGACATTATGGAGATCGTTGCGGAAATCAGCGATGCTTTTGATATCAGCGTATCGCCGGCAGACATCATCCCGCAGAATTTTAATTCGGCGGAAGCACTCTGGGCTATGATCCAGAAACTGAAAGGCTAAAATTTTAAGTATTGTAAATATAAAGAAGGCGC
>CASEHS010000041.1 GCA_949287815.1 uncultured Bacillota bacterium
AGGTCAGTTCTTATTTTACACAATCGGAGTTTTTATTTCAAGTTCCATCGCTTAAGCTCTTTCTTACCCGCGGACTATCCGCGGGTTTTACTATACAATGAGGCGACGGTCGCAATTTTTGCGACGGTCGCTTTTACTTAGTGAATATATTGATTTTTTAATTTATCATGCGGGTGTATATGTGCCTGCGTCGTAAATATATTCCACATTATTGAAGAAGAATTTATTTCCGCTTAGCGTATTGTCGCTATCTGCTTCCGAACCGATAGAGCCTTCCATTCCGTTTGCTGCCCAGTGCGCGGGATTTCCGTATTCTCCGAACGCTGTGGAAACATAGAAATTACAATTTGTTACAGTACATTCATAAAACAGAGCATACCAGTCTTTGGAGGTAGGGTCTCCTGAGATAGAAGTAGGATTTACAATACCGTTACATAATCTTCCGACAAGTCCTGCGGATTTACCTGATTTTACCGTTACGTTTTCAATGGTACAGCCGGTCATTTCCAGGGAAGAAACCTGTGTTTCGCCTGGCAGATGCACGGTATCGTTGATAAAGCCTAAAATCGCGCCGGTACCGGAAGAGGAAGCCGTTTCAATAGAGCTGTTTTTTACAGTTATGTTTTCAAATACGCCGATACCGTCGAGATAGCCGATCACGATACCACAGTATTTACCTGATTGCGTGGATACTTCAATATTTTCAAAAGCGATGTTTTTCATCGTTATTCTTCGCGTTCCAGAAATAAATCCGATCGTGTTTAAGTCTGTATTGCCGGTATTTTTTTCGGAAGTATTTGCTTGCGTGATTTTCAGGTCAGAAATTGTATGGCCGTTTCCTTCCCATACGCTGTCCTGCAATTTATAACCTGAAAGGGGAATCCATGCTTCGCCGTTAAAATCGGCGTCGCTTTTCAGGGTAAAAGTATAGCCAGTATAATCGGTCCTGTCATTATTCACGCTGTTGTTGAGTGCTTTTAAACCTTCTGCTCCGTAAATCTCAGCATTTTTTTCTGATTCATCCATATTAAAATACGGTTTAACGGTTACGTCCACGCTGCCGCTCTTTTTTCCTGCTTTTGCGGTGATTTTAGCTGTTCCGGGGGCGATGCCTGTAATTATGCCGTCTGCCGATACGGTAACTGTTTTTTCATCGGAAGAAGTAAATTCTACCGTTTCTTTTACGTCTGTCGTCAAAGTGACTGTTTCGCCCGGTCCGAGAACAACTGGATCGGGTGTGATTTTAAGTGCGCTATCTTTTTCACCGCAACCTATCAAAAGGATTGCTGAAAGAAAAAGAAAGAGTAAAAGGATTGCCGCTTTTGCAGGGGTATTTATTTTTGTTTTCATTGCTCGTTCTCCTTGAATTTATTTTTTGAGAAGATAACTTTCCGAGTTTAAGTGTATCATGAAAAGAGTGTGTGGACAAGACTGAAATAAAAAATCGTTGAATAATCGGGAAATGATATAAAAATGATCAAAAAATTTACTTTATATAATTTGTCATATTTTGGGCGGCAATTATTTGATTAAATAAATTTTCAGAAAAATATAAAAATAAAAAGACAATTGACAATTACAGGAAAACAAGATAAAATGATAAAGTGTTTGGAAAGCAGAAAATGGCTGGGAGAGAGACTTATGGAAAAAATGAGTTTTGATTTTTGCGGTATTACATTTGATTGGATTGGCGATGATCTCGGTGCGGTTTTAGGAGGGAATAAAACCGTTTTCGGCATTTCAGATGTTCGGCTTTCCGGCGCAGACATAGAAGAACAGACTCTGTCCCGTCAGGTAGGGTCGGGAATTTCAAACGGCTTTAAGTTCGTAAAAAAAGTACAGACGCCTCGAAAACTGGAAATTTTCCGCGATAACGGTAAGATTCTTGCGGTTACTGTGTTTGAGAAAAAAGGGGGCGGCATACGCGTTTATACGCGAGTGAAGAACCTCACAGATAAAAAAATAACTTTGGAAAATGTTTCCGCATTTACACTTGGGGCATTTGGCGCAGAATGTCCGAGGAAAGAACTCTATCTTTATCGTTTTTTTAACAGTCATCATACGGAATGTCAGCCTAAAAGGCTTAGTTTTGACGATTTGGGATTATTTAATGCAGATCATCGTACCTATAAGCGCATTTTCGGGGTAAACGCAGGGAGTTGGACATGCAAAGAAGAATTGCCGCAGGCGATTATCGAAAACGCAAAAACGGGCGAATTTTTGATGTTTCAGATAGAATCATGCGGCGCGTGGTACTGGGAGATCGGTGATTCGGGAAAGAGCTGTTATCTTACGCTCAGCGGTGGAAACAGAGAACATACGCAGTGGCGGAAAAAACTCGGAGCAGGGAAAAGTTATATAACGCCTTCGGTCGGGATCTGTTTGGGAAGATCGCTCAATGATTTGCTTGCAAATATGACAAAATACCGCCGATCCGTTTCGGAGTTTTCAAAGCGGTTTTCGGATGTTGCCGTTTTCAATGAATATATGCACTTTTCCTGGGATTCTCCCGATGAGAAGAGAACGGAGAGAATGCTCCCGATCGTAAAAAAGGCGGGTGCGGATTATTATGTCATTGATTGCGGCTGGCATGATGAAGAGGATGGAGATAAAATCTATCCGTATGTAGGGAAATGGAAGGAAAGCAAGAGGCGTTTTCCGCACGGAGTGCGGCATATGACCGATCTTATCCGTTCAAACGGCATGAAAGCGGGACTTTGGATAGAGCCTGAGATCGTCGGGAAACTCAGCGGAGTAGAATATCCCGAAGAGGGATATATCAGCGAGGGCGGAGAGCGTGTGCTGGCGGCAAACAGATATTTTCTCGATTTTCGTTGCCCCGAAGTGCGGATAAAAATGAGCGAAGCAATTTCTCGCATGGTTTATGAGTACGGGGCAGATTATATCAAAATCGACTGTAATCAGGACAGCGGTGCTGGAACGGAAAAAAGAAGCGATTCGCCGGGCGACGGGCTGGAAAAAACGACTGGTGCGTTTTGGAAGTGGTTAAAAGAAGAGCGAAAAAAATATCCGCAGGTACTTTTTGAAAGCTGCGCGAGCGGCGGGCAGAGAATGGACTGGAAATCTCTGAGCGTAAGCCCGATGATCTCTACATCCGATCAAGTCTTGTATAACAGATATCCTTATATTGTGGGGAATATTTTTTCTGCGGTTTTGCCCGAACAGGCGGGATTTTGGAGTTATCCGTACTGCTCTCTGTCTTTTTTGAATATTATTACCGAAAGTGAAGAAAATCCTACCCCTCACGAAACTGTGATGAATATGGTAAACAGTATATTGGGAAGGCTTCATCTTGCTTCCGATCTTTCTAAATTGCCTGAAAGTATGTTTGATCTGGTAAAAGAGGGCGTCGCTTACGGAAAGAGCCTTGCTCAGTTTCGTGAAAAAGCCGTGCCGTTTTTACCGTTTGGGTTTACGTCTTTCGGGGAACAAGTCGTATCGGTCGGTCTGAAAAAGGGGAAAAGACTTGTTCTTGCAGTTTGGAATCTGGGGCTTGCCTGTGAAATGGAAGTACCGCTTTGCGGCTTGAAAGTCAAAGAAATAGAGGTAGGGTATCCTTCCTGCCTGCCCGTTGCTTATGAAGTTACCCAAACGGGAATTGCTTTTAAGTTTGAGGAAATGCAGGTATTTGTTTTGGATATACAATTAAAGTGAGGCCAAAAGAGATAGTTCAAAGAAAAAATTAAACTATTAAAAAGACAACCGCGCAAATCAATTTGCGCGGTTGTCTTAAATAATAAAACTTAACGCCCCTATGCGCAATTTTTGCGAATAGGGGCGTTGATTATTTCATTAGAATTCCATGCTTTTTTCGATATAAGCGGCAAGTTCGTCGATATCGAGTCGGATCTGGGACATCGTATCGCGGTCACGGATTGTAACCGAATTGTTTTCGAGGGTATCGAAGTCGATAGTGATGCAGAACGGTGTTCCGATCTCGTCTTGACGGCGGTAACGTTTTCCGATCGAACCTGCTTCGTCGTATGTGACCATAAATTTCTTGGCAAGTTTTTTGTAAACTTCTTTCGCCTTATCCGCAAGTCCTTTCTGTAAAGGAAGTATAGCGGCTTTGTATGCTGCGAGGGCAGGGTGGAAGTGCATTACCGTACGCACGTCTCCGCCTTCAAGCTCTTCTTCCTCGTATGCTTCGCAAAGTACGGCGAGCATAAGTCTGTCAGCACCGATAGAGTATTCTACAACATAAGGTACGTATTTTTCGCCGGTCATGGGGTCAAGATAATTCATGTTCTTGCCTGAGTATTCCTGATGGCGGGAAAGATCGTAATCGGTACGGTCGTGAATGCCGTTGAGCTCCGACCAGCCGATCGGGAACAAGTACTGAATATCACAAGCGGATTTTGCGTAGTGAGCAAGTTTATCATGATCTTTGAAACGCAGGTGATCTTCTGCAAATCCGAGGCCGAGCAGGAAATCGCGTGCTTTCTGCTTATATTCCTCATAATATTGAAGGTCAGTACCTTCTTTACAGAACCACTGGTGTTCCATCTGTTCGAATTCGATCGTACGGAAAATGAAGTTTCCGGGCGTGATCTCGTTTCTGAATGCTTTACCGATCTGCGCGATACCGAAAGGAACTTTCGCACGGGTCGTGCGCTGAACATTCAAAAAGTTCACGAATTCGCCCTGTGCCGTTTCGGGACGCAGATAAATTTTATTCTGGCTCTCGTCGGTAACGCCTCTCGACGTTTCGAACATAAGGTTGAAAGTACGGATAGGGGTCCAGTTATGCTTGCCGCAGTTCGGGCAGGCTACTTTATGTTCCGCTATATACGCTTCCATTTCCTCGTTGTTCATTGTATCGGGATTTATTTTTCCCTTTGAATGCGCTTCGATCAGGTTGTCTGCACGGAATCTTGCTTTACATTCCTTGCAGTCCATTTTCGGGTCGGTGAACGAAGCGGTGTGACCGCTCGCTTCCCAGACGCGTGAATTCATCAAAATCGCTGCGTCTACGCCGTAAGAATTGTCGCTTTCCTGAACGAATTTTCTCCACCACGCGCGTTTGATATTGTTTTTGATTTCCACGCCGACGGGGCCGTAGTCCCAAGTATTTCCCATACCGCCGTAAATTTCGCTGCCGGGGAAAATGATTCCTCTCGCTTTGCAAAGATTTACGATTTTTTCCATTGTTACCGCGCGTTTATCTGACATCTGAACGTACCTCTGAGTATTATTTTATACAATCAATATTATTTTATCTTTTTGCAAAAAAAAGTCAACTTTTTAAACACTGTTACGCCATTTTACCGTTAAAACTATGCACTTCTTCTTATTTTTAAGCGTAATTCCAAATTAAAGATGAAAGATACGGATCAGGAAGGGTACGCCAGTTATTGTGATGAATACGGTAAGAAAATATCTTAAAAATACGAACCAAAGTATATTTTCGGGTAAAAGCCCGAGCAAAAGATAGGGAATGGCAGCAACAAGAGCCATAAGTATAAGCCTTACGCCGCGTTTCCACCATTTGTCGGTGTTTTCAAAACGAATAAAGTTTTCTTCGAGAATAAGTCCCGCTGCCGTTGCCAGTGTAAGTGCGCAGATCTGATACATAGATTCTGTGGCGGTTTTGTCAAAGGCTAAAAAGATCATTGCAAGGAGTGCTACGCCGAGATAAACGTAAAGCCTTGCATTATATAGATCCTTGTAAATGAAGTGCCAGAAAAAAGCGGTACCGATCCCGACTGCAAGTCCGGCAAGCACATCGGTGGGGTAATGCACGCCGAGATACATTCTCGAAAGAACGACAAGAAGGGTAAACACGGAACAAAGTACAATTACAACGGGTTTTTTCTTTTCCATGGATACGGTCGTGAAAAAACCGCTCGTTGCGGTCGCGTGTCCGCTCGGAAAGGACATATCTGCATCAAGGTCTGCGGTGGAAACAAAGGCGTTATCCACGTCGACTTTGCTGACGACCCCCGCTTCATAAGGACGAAGCCTTCTTGCTGCACCTTTTACGCCTGTCGTAACACAACTTGCTGTCAGAACGGTTATCAGAGCGCGTTCCCCAAGCCGTTTGTCGAAACAGATATAAATTACAGCGATGATCCCCGCAATGACGGCTTCTTCGCCGAGTGCGGTAAAGATGGAAAAAAATACATCGAGAAATCCGCAGCGCAGTTTTTCGATTGCCTGTAATATAATTGCGTCCATGCCGCACCTCCCGTAAGTTTATTCGTTGATTTCATCGTATCGGAAAAAAATTATACCATAAAAACTCATTGCGGTACAATGTTTTTTTGCTATAATTTTTTATTTATGTTATAATGTGCGTATGATATCCGTTTTATTGACAAAAAAAGCAGGTTTTCGCTTTTCATATGAACTTACCGACGGCGATAAGAAGTTTTACGGCGGACTTACGGACGAGGGTTTTCTCGTTTTTCAGGAAGGGCTTACGCAGAAAGAACTTATGCTGCGTACACTGGTATTTAAATGTATGAACGATTTTGTTCCCGAAATCAAAACCCGTGACGAATGGGAGCAGGATCTTACCCGTTATGGCTTTGTAAAAGAGCAAGGTTTATATCGTGCTTCGTGGGATATGCTGAAATTTCCGCACGATTGCGGTGACTGAAATTCTTTTTTAAGTTGGGAAACAGTACTCTTTTTGTAAAAAGCAAAACGATTGCAAAATAAAGTAAGTTATGTTAAAATATCAAAATATAACACGGTACGCTTTTATACGCTTGCGCGCAAGAAAGCAGGGGAGGAGACAGAATGCTCAGCGACATTGAAATCGCAAAGAATTGCAAAATGAAGGATATAACGGAAATTGCGGCACAGCTCGGACTCGGAGAAGATGAGATCGAGCGCTACGGCAAATACAAGGCAAAATTGTCTTTAAAGCCGCGGGATCGCAAAGCTAAACTTATTCTTGTAACTGCGATAAATCCCACTGCTTCGGGCGAGGGCAAGACGACCGTTTCCATAGGCCTTGCGGACGCTATGAAGCGGAGTGGAAAAAAGGTTTGCCTTGCGCTTCGTGAACCTTCTTTGGGACCTGTATTCGGCGTGAAAGGGGGAGCTGCCGGCGGCGGATATGCGCAAGTCGTGCCTATGGAAGACATTAACCTTCATTTTACGGGTGATCTTCATGCGATCACGGCAGCGAATAACTTGCTCTGCGCGATGGTGGACAACCATATTTTCCGCGGAAACGAACTGGGGATAGATACCGAAAAAATTTATTTCCGCCGCTGTCTGGATATGAACGACCGAGCATTGCGCAATGTAAGCGTAGGCCGCGGCGGCGAAGGCGTGGAAAGAGAAGAACATTTTGAGATCACTGCGGCGAGTGAAATTATGGCGATTTTGTGCCTGTCCACCTCTTTGCAGGATCTGAAACGCCGTTTAGGGAATATCATCGTGGGAGAAAACACAAAAGGGGAATATGTTTTTGCACGGGATCTTCATGCAGAAGGCTCTATGTGCGCACTTTTGAAAGACGCGATAAAGCCTAATCTTGTGCAGACTCTCGAAGCAACGCCTGCCATTGTACACGGCGGACCGTTTGCGAATATTGCGCATGGGTGCAACAGTATTCTTGCGACGTATGCGGCAATGGGGCTTGCCGATTATGTTGTGACGGAAGCAGGGTTCGGCGCCGATCTCGGCGCAGAGAAATTCCTGGATACTAAGTGCCGTATTGCGGGAATAGAGCCCGATTGCGTTGTCATTGTTGCGACCGTTAAGGCGCTTAAATTGCACGGCGGCGCGGATAAAACGACTCTTTCTGAAGAAAATCTTGAAGCCCTTGAAAAGGGACTTGCAAATCTTTACAAACATATTGAGAATATATCGAAAGTATATAAAAAGCCCGCAGTTGTCGCGATGAACCGCTTTGCGAGCGATACGGCGGCGGAGATCGACATGGTGATGAAATCTGTTGAAAAAGCAGGGGCGCAGGCTGTGTTTACCGACGTATTCCTCAAAGGCGGAGAAGGCGGCTTGGAACTTGCAAAAACGGTTTGCGCGGCTGCGGAAAAGAAGAGCAAACTTTCCTTTGCATATGATCTCAATGACGGAATAGAGAAGAAAATAAACGATCTTGTCAAAAATGTTTACGGCGGAGACGGGGCTACTTTTTCAGAAGAAGCACGCGCAAAAATTGCGGATGCAGAGGCGCGTGGGTACGGGAAATTGCCTGTTATAGTAGCAAAAACGCAGTATTCCCTTTCAGATGATGCAAAATTGCTTGCAAGGCCTAGAGGTTTTAAAGTTCACGTAAGAGATATCATCGTCAAGGGCGGTGCGGAGTTCGTCGTGGCGGTTGCCGGTAATATTATGCTGATGCCGGGGCTTTCCAAACATCCCGCGGCGGAACATATCGGCGTCGGCGATGACGGAGAGATCTTCGGACTTTCCTGATAAGCGTTTCGGCAAATTATAAATCAAAGACAAAAAATTTTACAGGGGTTATCCCTTTTTCGGTAGAACCGTTTACGGAGTATGGAATATGGCTGAATTTGATATGGAAGCAAATAATTTTATTGAACAGATCATAAATGAAGACCTCGCGTCGGGCAAAGTAAGTGCTATTCAGACGAGGTTTCCGCCCGAACCGAACGGGTATCTTCATATCGGACACGCGAAGAGCATGTTCGTCAATTTCGGAACTGCGCTCAAATACGGCGGAAAATGCAATCTGTTTTTTGATGATACCAATCCTTCGAAAGAAAAGACGGAGTTTGTCGACGCGATCCGCGCGGATATCCGTTGGCTGGGTTACGAATGGGCAAGAGAATGTTACGCATCTGACTTTTTCGATACCATTTATGAATATGCTCTGCGCCTGATTCGGGAAGGCAAGGCGTTTGTCTGCGATCTTTCGGCGGAAGAGATCAAAAATACGCGCGGCACGCTTACAGAACCCGGCAAAGAGAGCCCGTATCGTAACCGTACGATAGAGGAGAATCTGAAACTTTTTACCGAAATGAAAGAGGGCAAGTATAAAGACGGTGAAAAATGTCTCCGCGCGAAGATAGATATGGCGTCGCCGAACGTAAATATGCGCGATCCGGTCATTTACAGAATTCTCCATGCGACGCATCACAGAACGGGGGATAAGTGGTGCATTTATCCTATGTACGACTATGCTCATCCCATCTGCGATTACTTGCAGGGCGTAACCCATTCCCTCTGTACGCTGGAATTTGAAGATCACAGGCCGCTTTATGATTGGGTGGGTATTCAGCTCGGCTTTTCTCCTAAGCCGCGTCAGATCGAGTTTGCACGACTCAATATTACAAATACCGTGATGAGCAAGCGCTATCTTAAAAAACTGGTAGAAGAAGGCTTTGTACACGGTTGGGACGATCCGCGTATGCCTACGCTTACGGGACTTCGCAGCCGCGGCATTCCTGCGGCGGCAGTGCGCGATTTCTGTTCAAGGATAGGAATTGCCAAAGCAAATTCCGAGTGTGAATATTCTTATTTTGAAGCGTGTGTCCGTGAATATTTAAACGCTCACGCACAGCGCGCAATGGCGGTTTTATCGCCTGTTAAACTTACGATCACCGATTACGAAGGCGAAGAAGAACTCGATTTTGATATCAATCAGACGGACGAAAATGCAGGTACACGTAAAATCCGTTTTACGCGTAATCTGTATATAGAAAGTACCGATTTTTCTCTCGATCCTCCGCCTAAATACTTCCGCCTTAAAAAGGGCGGTTATGTGCGTCTGAAAAACGCATATATCATCAAATGTGAAGACGTGGTCACGGATAAAGACGGAAATGTGACGGAAATTCTCTGCACGCACGTTCCCGAAAGCAGGAGCGGCAACGATACGAGCGGAATTAAGGTAAAAGGCGTCATCCATTGGGTGAATGCAGACGATGCCGTTGACGTTACATTGAAACAATACGAAAGTCTTCTTAAAGATGCGGAATATGCAGGTCAGGATTTCGGCGAGAGAATGAATCCCGAAAGCGAAAAGATCATTTCCGCAAAGGCAGAACCTTATATCGCTTCGGTTGAGGAAGGAACGCCATTCCAGTTGATGCGTACGGGATATTATAAGAAATGTACGGAAAACGGAAAAACTTGTCTTTCCGAAATTGTTTCTCTCAAAGACAGTTTCAATAAGAAATAAAGGACGGCTTTTCAGAATAACGTAATCGCAAAAGAGTCGATCCTTTTCAGGTAGGAAAAGGAAGAAAAGGTAAAAGATTTCGCAAGCAGTAAAATTGCTTGTTCTTTTCCGAATTTGACATTTTTGACGTCAGGTATTATAATAGTATTGCAGTGATGAAAATATAGTCAGATAAAAGTAAAATCGAAGGGTGAAAAAAAGTGAAAATTTGTAAGAATTGCGGAAGACAGACGGAAGATTCTAAAATCCGCTGTCCGTATTGCGGTTATCTTTTTGAAGAGGACATGGACGATGTTCTTCGTGAGATGAAACAGAACCTCGCAACTTATAAAGAAGAAATCAAAAACGCTTCTGCTTCATCGTCGGGATCAAACAGCGGTATGAATGTGGTTGAAGGTCAGCCGACCATGCCTGTTCCCGGTTCAGAGAGGGAACGTTTCGAGCTGCTTGCGGAAGTCGCTCAGCTGAAAGGTGAAATGCGCGTTTTGCACGGAGAAATAGACAGACTTAATTCGGCACGCGGCTTAGAAAGTTCGCAGGGGCAGACTTATGCGCAGCCTGTTTCCTATGCTCAGCCCGGTGTGTATTCTCATTACCCGAATTCTGTCCAGCCTATGCAAGGAGTTATTGCTCAGACGGCGGGAACGAACCGTAATATTAAATCGGGTACGCCTTCCAAACCCCGCAGCAAAAACAGGATCGTTATTTCCGTGTTATGCCTTCTGATGCTCGGATTAAGTATAGGCATGTTTTTCCTGCCTTGGATAAAGGATTCGTTTAAGGGTATTGAAGGGGTTCTTTATATCTTCGGAAAAGATAAAGCTGGCGTTGCGGATTTTGCCGCTGCGCTTGCCGCTATCGAAGTCTATGATTTTAAAGGACCGGCAACTATAGCCAAAATTTGCAGAATCGTTTGCAGTAATGTTGTGGAATACGGTATCTTGGTTTATGCAGGGCTTCTTGTGTTCGGATTGTTTACCTTGCTCAGCCTTGGCGGACGTATTCAGCTTCGCGCATTCCACAGGTTTTTTGCATGGATGGCTTTTTTGGTATCACTTTTGTTGTTTGGAATTTTCTGCTGGGTGTTCGGTTTTAAAGCGATAACGATGTATTTTCTGCTTTCGGCAGGAGCGAATTTTATGCGTTGTCTGTTCCTTATCTTTTATAAAAAAGATAATAAATTTTTGTCCGCAGGGTTGCGCTGAAAAATTTTAAGTTTTTACGTTTGTTTTTCTCTGAAAAGGGAAAAATGTAAGGATGCTTATGAACATTGCAATTGATGTGATTTTCGTTTTGCTCGGGTTGTTGGTTTTTTACCTCGGGTATAGGAAGGGCTTTTTGACGAAAGCCTGGTGGCTTGTGGACCTTGCCGTGATCACGATCGTCGGCGGGCTTCTTGCTCCTACGATCTTTGATGCGATTAAAACGAAAACGAATTGGTATACCGCGCTCGTTGAAAAACTTGCTTCGGTAGAAGGAAAACTGAATATTCAGGCGGAATCACTTGCGGAAACAATTATTGTAGCGGGTATCTGGATCGCGCTCGGCATTGTTGTAACCATCATTCTTGCGATTTTTAAAGCATTGCTCAGAAAACTTGTCCGTTACAGTGTAGTATCTGTCATCGATAAGATTCTCGGCGGGGTTTATTCGGTCGTGCTTTTTGTGGCAGTGCTTATGGTTTTGGGCGCATTGGTGGGAACGCTCGATGTGTTTGAGCCGATACGAAAAGCGAGCGAAACCTGTTCGGAGTGTTATGTGTTCCGTTATATATTCGGAGCGAACCCTTTGCAGACATACGCCGATAAATATGTCCCTTTGGGTGAATGGATCCAGAAAGTTATGTAGTAAAAGAATTAAGTATTTATTAACTTTATCAAAAAAGAGCGGCAATTAAATTGCTGCTCTTTTTAATTAACTTTGCATTTTCGGTAAATTGCGTTTTCCGGTCATGGATTTAACTATAACTTTGTATACATCCGTAAATGTGAGGTTGTTGCATTGATCAATGTCAAAATCAGTTATTCCGTAATGTCCGCAAATTGCTTTCAGGCCTTCAATGATTTCATTTCCTTGGACTTTTTGTATTTCACCTATACCAATTACACTTTCATATCTTGCGGTTATTCCATAAGGTAATTTATCTATATGGTAAAAGATATCGCTTTCGAAACAAATATTTTTGTGTTTTTTGATAAGATCTGTTTTTAATCCTTTTTGTGCGCCATGAAAATATAAAACACACTGGTTTTCATCCGCTTTAATTCCAAAAGACACGGGGACTACATAAGGATATTCTTCTCCTTGGAATCCGATACGCAAGGTATTACATTTTTTAAGGATTTCAATTATGTCTTGGCGGTTTGATATTTCTCTGTCTTTCCTAAGCATATAATCAACCTGAAAAAATTTTTATTATATATTATAACAGAAAAGTTTTGCTTTGCAAATAAAAAATATGTTTTTAAGAATTTAATGGAAAGAATTTGTGTTAAGGTTAAATTTTCCACAGTAATTTTTGAATGAGAGAAAAAATCCGTGTCATAATAAACGTTGTAAGGAAAAAGAAATCTGGCGCGCGGATCTGTTTTTCCTTACCGTTGAAAATCAAAGGAGAAAAATATGAACACGAAACAGACTAAGTCCAACGGCAGCAAAGCTGCACAGAATTCTACGCAGAACAAAACGATGAACACATCGAGAACTTCTTCTGCACGTAATTGCTCGGGAAAAGCTAAAAACAGCACCCAGGACTGACGTTGTGAAACAAAGGAAGAAAAAATTCGGGATTATGAGATCGGAGCATGACACAAGAGGGAGTTATACCGGTACACCTTCTGTGGGCGAAAAGCCCGAACAGGATGCCGATGATCTTTAAAATAACGAAATAAGAGAAAGCCGTACGCTTTAAATATTGCGTACGGCTGATTCTTTTTATAATTTCTTAAAATTATTTTTATAAAAACCAACAAAAAGGCTGAGTTATCTGTTATAATTGTGAGGAGTATGAAAATTGATCTCCTGGAAAAAAAAGTAGCCGAGTATAAGTCGGGGAAAACCTCTGCGTTCGGTGATATATACGATATGACCAGTAAAGTGGTTTATTTCAGGATATTATACGTTGTGCGGGATAAAATGTATGCGGAGGATCTATTGCACGACGCGTATATCCGCGCGATGGACCATATTCATTCCTATCAAGAGGGAACGGATTTTGTTGCATGGCTTTCCAGAATCGGAAGAAATCTTGCACTCAACTTTATTGAGAAAAGAAAAAAGGAACAGCTTACTGATTTTGAAGAGGAAAGTTTCCGCTACGGTACAACGGAAACCGAAGTTCCGTTTATTTTTGAGGCGGCGCGCAAGCTTCTTTCCGAAGAGGAATATGAGATACTTATGCTTTGTCAGGTAGCAGGCTATAAGCGCAGGGAAGTGGCGCAGATGTTGGCTTTGTCTATCAATACGGTTACCTGGAAAAACAACGAAGCTTTAAAAAAATTGAGAAAATATCTGGAAAAGGAGGGCGGAAAATGAAAGACATAAAAAAAATGTTAAAAGATCAGTCTGACCGTATTCTGCCCGATAAGAGAGTTAAAGAGGATATTTCCCGTGATTTGGGTATTACGCCGCAGGTATTTGAAAAAGAATACGTAACGGCGGACGGCCCTACGGGTACGGTCAGCAAAAAGGTCGGTATAAGTATTTTTTCGGCTGCTGCGGCATTACTGATCGTTGTTTTGTGCTTTATATTTTTTATTGTGCCTCTTTTCAATAAAAATGCATCTAATATAACAGGGGGCAATAAATTAGATATTACCACTACGGATGAGTTTTATGCTTATGGTGCGGCATCTGTCGGGGCATTGCTTGCAGATCCTGATGTTCAAGTTTCCGCAGCCAAAACATTGTCTTTGTCAGGAAAGATGACTTCGCAGGAAAAGCAAGAGTTCGAAGCAAAAGTTACGGAATATCTGGCACTTGCGGAAAGTCTTTTGAGTGACGGAAACATTGAGCATGAAACGGTTTCAGGTACAGGAGATTATGAATACACGATGACGGTGCATTATAAGGACCTTCTCGGCAACACCGTGACCTATAAAATGTATTATAATAAAATATTTGTTTCTTCGGAAACAGATGATGAAGAAACAGAAGAAAAATTCTCTATTGAAGGAGTCTTGGAATTGGGAAACGAATCCTATGCCGTGGAAGGGGAATATAAAACTTCTTCGGAAGAGGATGAAACGGGAGAAGAAATTTCTTTCCGTGCTTATTTAGGCGAAAATTCCTATATAATGGTTGAACAGGAACACGAACTTGAAACGGAAGGCAATGAAACAGAAACGGAAAAGGAATATGTTTATTCTCTTATCTCAGACGATCAGCTTTTAGAGCGGACGAAAGTGGAGTATGAACAGGAAGAGGGTGAAACGGAAGTCAAAATGTCCGTTGAAAATTTCAGCGGAGGTGAAAAGATCCGTGAAGATGTACTCGAATTCAGCGAGGAAGGAAAGGAAAAAGGAATTCTTCGCGTAAAAGCAAAGATCGGCGATGTGGAAACGGAGTGCCGTGTTCAGATCAGCGAGAGCGGAGAGCGCTACCAGTTCATGTACGGAAACAGATGATAGAATACCTTTATCAGTTTTAAACTGAGTTTTTAAATTGTATAAATAAATTTTTTTTTCGGACTTTTGAGCTTTTAGAAAGCTGAAAAGTCCGTTTTTTATCTGATAATAAAATGAAGGTATATTTATTAAAAAAATACAAAAAATAAAAAAAGAAAAAATTTTTTTAATTTTACCAACAATTTTTAAATTGAAACTGTTATATAGGTGTTCGGACAAACAAAAACAATCAAGGAGCTTTAAATTATGAAAAAGATAATTCTTACATTGGTAATGGTAGTTGCACTCGCGTTCGGGATAACCGCATGCGATACGAGTTCCAAAAACAGCGGAACGGTGTTTGACGGTATCAAAACTTCGGAAGATTTTTATGCTTACAGTGCGGCTTCGGTCGGGTCTTTGATCTCCTCAATGAATGATGGAACAAGTGCGACTTCGCAGCGTTCTTTAAGTATGGGAATCCAATCAAGGGATTTTCGAGACGACGATAATGACGATGATGATTGGAATGGCGGAAACCATGGTGAAAACAGTGGCCTTACCGGTGAATTGACGGAAGAACAGCTTGCTACCGTCAATGAATATATGGCACTTGTGGAAAGCCTTCTCAACGACGATTCCGTATCTTATAAAGAAGAAGCATCCGACCGTGAGGGATATGATACGAAAACCACAGTATCTTTCAAAGATATGTACGGCGGAGTGATCTCCTATCAGATGTATTACAAAGAAGAGCTTGTGCATACGGAAACAGACGAGGATGAAACGGAAAATAAATACCGTCTTACGGG
>CASEHS010000042.1 GCA_949287815.1 uncultured Bacillota bacterium
AAAAATTATTTTACATTGCTTAAAACAGCTAATCCGCAGTTAAAAGTATAATTTATATGGTTCAATTGAAAAAATATAAGAGCCGTCCGACCGTTAAAAAAGGTCGGACGGCTCTTTTTATAAATAGTTTTTGGAGCACATAAAAAATACTTAAAAAAAGTAAATAATCACTGTTAATTTTGCGTATCGTTCATCTTAAAGAAATTTTTTCTGTAATCTTTCGGCGACATCTCATTGAGTTCTTTGAATTTCTTTGCGAAAAAAGCAGGAGACGCAAAACCTACGGCGTTGGCAATGGTCGTAACGCTAAGGTCGGTCGTGCGCAGCAAAGTTTTCGCTTCCTGTATCCGCCTTTGATTGAGGTATCTTATAGGTGAAATCCCGTATGCCTGCGTAAAAAAATGCACAAGATGATATTTGTTGATAAATGCTTTTTGTGCAAGCTCGTCTATCGTAATATTAAAGGCATAATGCTGATCGATATATTGCTTGACAAACAAAATTTCCTTTGTTGTGTTCTTGTTCTCCGTATTGGGTGCCAGTTTTAGGTTGTTCGCGCGCAAAAACGAAATAAAGAGCCAGCAAAGTCTGTGGTAAGCAATTTCGGAAGAATAAAGATTTTTTTCTTCCAATTCCTGTGCTACTTTATTTAAATAACGAATTATTTTTTCCGTGAAAGGCCCGTCGTGAAAGACAGGATTAAAAGACCGCTCTTTTTCTTCCTCTTCACTGCGGTTGACGGCAATCTTTATGTTTTCTACTCCGATGATATAATATTTTAAAGGCTGACTTTCGGAAGAGGTCTCTGTATGTATAGTATAGGGGTTAATAATTACGAGATCTCCCTTTTCCAGGGCATAGGAGCCGGTATCTATCACAAAGTTGCCTTTGCCGTCGTAAACGTATAAAAGTTCCAGAAAAGGATGAAAATGAGCTGTTGAATGCCAGTCTTTCTCATATTCGGATTTTGTAAAATACAATATTTTAAAATTAATATCGCCTGGTTCTTTATCAGGAAATTCATATCTGATATTGCTCAGTCGATAGCCTCCCATAGTAGTATTATAAAGGAAAAAGTTTTGGTTTTCAAGTGATTTTTTAAAATTCCGTTCGGAAAAAAAATTCTTTTAAAAAACTGATTAAAAACTCGTTTTTTTGTCGAAACACATAGCAACACCGCAATTTTGATATAGAACGGCGCAATTTTGATATTGTTTTGCGGAAATTTTAATCGTATAATGAGCTTGAAAAAACACGGGAACGCATTTATCCTATGGGAAAAATATCCGTTCCGAGTGTAAAGTAAGGAGGATTTAATATGAAGAGAAAGTTGCTTGCACTTTTAAGTGCAGTGGTGCTGTGTGTAGGAACAATTTTTCTTGCCGTAGGATGCGGAAAAGAAAAAGACTATGATTTGGTTATTGCGCAACTGTCTGCGGGACGCGGAGAAACGTATGTTACCAAATTGGTTGAAGGTTTTGAAAAAACGCCGTATGTACAGAGTTATCTGAAAGAAAAGAAAAAAGATAAGTTGGAAGTCAAACTGATTCAGGGTAAAGCAGCGACGATCGGCGAATCTGTCAGAAACTCCATTAACTCCGGTGTTACGCCTGACGTTCTTTTCCTCAACTTCAACATGAGCGGTGTAGAAGTAACGGAAAGCTTTGTGCGTGCAAAACAGCTCGTGGATCTCACTTCTCTGTTGGAAGAGAAGGTGTATAACGAAGAAACGACTCTGGGCGATAAACTTGTTCCCGGACTTTTGGAGAACTACACAACGAAACCCTATGGCGACGGAAAAGTGTACTCTCTGCCTGCATACTATTCCCCGACGGGGCTTTGGTATGACGCTTCCAGATTCTTTGATGACGGAAAGGGCGATGAATATACATGGCAGGGTTCGGGCGATAACGCAGGCAAATATGAATTGCCGCATACTTGGAGCGAGTTCTGGGCGCTCGGCGACGAACTTAACAAACTGAACAACAATAACGCGAATACGTCGGCAACGAATCCTTCGCTTTTCACCTATCCCACGGCAGGATATTTTGACGGATTCATTTATTCGGCGGTAGCAGGTATGGCGGGCGAAGAGGACTTCCTCAAAATGCTCGGCTATGCGGACGGTATCTGGAGCGATGATGGCGTGCAGGATGCGCTGGAAATTGTTGTAAAACTCAGAAATTACATCAATCAGTCAACAGTTACGAACGCAACGAAGGAAGGTTATTTACTGAATCAGAAAGCGGTGATCGGAGAGATCAATGCGGATAAACAGCAGACAGCTAAGGGCACGGCGCTCTTTATGCCTAACGGCGACTGGCTGCCGGGTGAAATGGCGAACGATACACCCGAAGGATTTGAATGGGGATTCATGCCTCTTCCCGCAAAAGATAATAGTTCGATGAGTTATGTAAATACTTTTTTGGAAAACGTGTATTTGCATAAAGACGGTAAGCATCTCGATATGGGCAAACAGTTCCTGTTGTACTATTTCAGTAACGAAGGTGCAAGCATCGTAGCAAAGGACAACAAGGCGATCATTCCTACAAAGGACGCATTGACCAAAGCAAAAGCGAACGGTGTTCCGGACTCCACGATCGAGCTTTATAAGGTTTATGATGGAAACGGTGCGGTGTCGGGCAGCTTTGCTGCAACCGAGCAGGTAACGGGCCTCGTATGGAACGACGTTCTGTACAACGATCTGAACGAAAAAGTCTTCAACAAGACGGTTACGGGCAGCAAGAAAGACGCGGAATTGCTCGCTGAATGGACGACTCGTCTGGAAGAAGCAAGCGACAAGATGCGCGCTGCAATTATCAAATAATTTGATAATACAACAAGAAATAGGTAACAAAGAAGGCACAGGGGGGAGGAATTTCTCCCCCTTGTCATTCAAAAGGAGGGAAGTGCGGTGAATAATGCAGAAGTCAAGGTTGCCGTAGAAGGGCAGGAAACGGAAAGAGCTGTGCAGCTGAGTCCGCAGAAAAAGAATGTAGATAAAGCTCGTATTCTTTTTATTCTTGCAACGGTCGGTCCCGCGTTCGTTTTATTTATATTATTTGTTATTTTCCCCGTGTTCAGCATGTGGTATAACTCCATGGTGGAGTGGGACGGAATCGGGGAAAAAGTTTTTGTATGGTTTGATAACTATAAAGTTTTATTCGAGGATGAAACGTTCTGGAAGTCTTTTACAAACACGCTGTTTCTGATCGCGGTGGTCACGGTCTTTACGATCGGGCTTTCGCTGTTTTTTGCGGCGGTTTTGTCCAAGGGAAAAACCAAAGGCAAAACCTTTTTCAGGATTGTTTTCTATATTCCGAATATTTTGTCGATCGTCGTAATTTCAGCGATCTTTTCGGCTATTTATTCCCCGTCTTACGGTGTGATCGGTGCGATCTATAAGCTCTTTGATAAACCGTATACGGGCTGGATGGGTGATGTGGATGCGGTCATGTGGTGTATCGCGGTGGCAATGATCTGGCAGGCTGTCGGATATTATATGGTCATGTACATTGCAGGTATGGACAGTGTTCCCGATCATCTTTATGAAGCGGCAGATCTGGAAGGCTGCGGGAAATTCCGTCAGTTCTTTATCATAACAGTTCCGCTTACTTGGGAAGTTATCCGTACAACGCTCACATTCTTTATTATCAGTACCATCAATATGAGCTTCCTGTTTGTCGATGCAATGACAGGCGGCGAGGCGCAATCGCACGTGCTCTTATCGTATATGTATAAATTCTTTGGTTCGCAATACGGCTATGCGATGGCGATCGGAACTGTCGTGTTCGTGTTCGGGTACGGTATTTCGCTGCTGATCCAGTTCCTGACCCGCAGGGAAATCATCCAGTATTAAGGAGGGAAAGCCATGAATTCTCATGAAATGACAAGAAAAGAAATTCTCGGCAAGATCGGCCGTTATGCTGGCATTGCCGTTAAATATTTTGCGCTGGGTCTGTTTTCTCTTCTGATTCTTCTGCCCCTCTTTTGGGTACTGATGTCCTCGTTCAAAACGACGATAGAGATCAGTGCGGATCCTTTTGCGCTTCCGAAAAAATTATATTTTGAGAACTTTGTAAACGCGTGGGAACGCGCGAACATGGGCTCGTATTTCTTCAACTCCATATTTTTGACGGCGGCGAGCCTTGCGTTGCTCATTATATTGGCAGTGCCTTGTTCGTACACCCTTTCGCGCTTTAAATTCCCTGGCGCAAAAGTGATCTCCCTCATCTTTATGGCAGGACTTTTCATCAATATAAACTATATCGTTTTGCCGTTGCATATGATGCTTTCGGATGTAGGCAAGGTTCTTGGTGTAGGGTCGGATCTGACGAACAACTATGTTACAGTTATTATTTTGTACGCTTCGACCAGCCTTTCGTTCAGTATTTACCTTATGAGCAGTTATTTCAAGGCGCTTTCACCGAGCTTTGAGGAAGCGGCAAAAATCGACGGCTGCGGATATTTCAAAACTTTCTTATATATCTGTGCGCCGCTCGCTATGCCGAGTATCCTCACGGTTATCCTTTTCAACTTCCTTTCCTTCTGGAACGAGTACATTCTTGCGCAGACTTTCCTTGCTGTGGAAAAATCGACGTTGCCTGTCGGTTTGCTCAGGATCATGCGCGAAGCGAAAACATCCAACGATATCGGAAGAATGTATGCGGGTCTGATCATCGTTATGGTGCCTGTTTTGGCGGTCTATGCCTGCGTGCAGGGACAGCTCACCAAGGGTATCACGATGGGCGGCGTCAAAGGCTGATGAGTACGGAGAAATCAATTATGAATAAAAAAGCAGTAGGCGGCGGGATAACCGTCCCGACCGAAACGGGGTTTGTGGACGAAACTCTTCAATTACTTAAACGCTGGGATGCGGATGCGGTGCGCGACTGTGACGGCACATCCATTCCAGAGGAAATCAAAAAGTCGGGCTATAAAGTATATTCGACATACTTTGTGGCGCGCGGCGACAACGATTTTGCAAAGACGGTCCCCGAAGAGCGTACACATTTCTTTGTTTGCAGCGATTATGTCGCCGCTACGGGCAAAACGTTGAAGATCGATATCATGAGCGGATATTTTGCGCAGCAGATCCAGCCCGAGTACGACTGCGACCTTTCCAGATACTGGGAAGTCATTGATCGTACGGACGGAAGTATCGTGCCCGTATCCGACTGGACGGCGAACAAGAAAGACAATACAGTAGAGATCAGAAACTGTAAACTCTTCCATCAATATTCGGTGTCTTTCCTTGCGCGCGCGCTCTGGGACAGCACGCAGATGTATAACTACATCACCAATAACTGGACGAAGGACAAAGACCTGCCTTTCGACGCAAGGTGCGAAAAAACTTCCGAATATATCGTAAAACGGCTGGATAAATGGCTGGACGAACATCCCGATACCGACGTCGTGCGTTTTACCACCTTTTTCTATCATTTTTCCCTTTTGTTCAACGACAAGGGCAAGGAAAAGTTTGTGGACTGGTTCGGTTACAGCGGCTCGGTGAGCGTGCCCGCGCTCGAAGCGTTTGAAAAGGAATACGGATACTCGCTTCGCCCCGAAGATTTTGTGGACGCAGGGTATTATAACTCACCGTTCAGAGTACCGAGCAAGGCGTTTTCCGATTACATGGACTTTACCATGCGGTTTGTCAGCAAAACGGCAAAAAAATTGGTCGATAAAGTACATGAAAAGGGCAGGGAAGCGATGATGTTTCTCGGCGATAACTGGATCGGAACGGAGCCTTACGGAAAATATTTCAAGGATATCGGGCTGGACGCGGTCGTCGGCAGTGTCGGCGGCGGCGTAACGGTGCGCATGCTCAGCGATATGCCCGATATCGGGTATGTGGAAGGGCGGTTTTTGCCTTATTTCTTCCCCGATACCTTCCATGAAGGCGGCGAACCTACTAAAGAACTGAAAAAGAACTGGCGCATTGCGCGGCGCGCAATGATGAAAAAACCGCTCGACAGGATCGGTTACGGCGGCTATCTGAGCCTTGCCGCAAAATTTCCCGATTTTATTGACGAAGTTGAAAGAATTCGGTTTGAATTTAAAGATATTTATGCTAAAATTAAAGGGAATGATCCGCATTCCAACCTGAAAGTCGCGGTGATCAACGCCTGGGGAAAAATTCGTTCGTGGCAGTGCTTTATGGTCGCGCATGAACTTTGGTATCAGAAAGTTTATTCCTATCAGGGGATTTTAGAAGCGCTCAGCGGTATGCCCGTAGACGTTTCGTTCATCAGTTTCGAGGATGTTTTGGGAGGCGCGCTCGACGGTTTCGATGTTGCGATCAACGCGGGCGACGCAGGCACGGCATTCTCGGGCGGAAAGTTATGGGATAATCCCGAACTTGAAGCAAAAGTTCGCGAATGGGTGTATAACGGCGGCGGATTCATCGGTATCGGCGAACCTTCGGCGTTTTTGAAAAACGGAAAGTATTTCGTGCTTTCGGACGTGTTAGGGGTGGACAAAGAACTCGGTTTTACCCTTTCCACAGATAAATACAACCTCCAAAAAGAGGAAAAACACTTTATTTTGAAAGACGCGACGCAGCCTCTCGAATACGGTGAGGGCATGAAGAGCGTATACGCCAAAGAGAATACGACCGTTTTGGATATCTCAGGGCAGGACGTATTCATGGCGGTCAACGATTACGGAAAGGGCCGTGCGTTCTATATGGCGGGCTTGCCGTACAGCGTTCAGAACGAGCGTATTTTGTACCGTGCATGCCATTATGTGGCGCATAAGGAAGAACTTCTCAAACGCTGGTATTGTGACGATACAGCCGTTACGGTTCAGTATTATCCGCAGATCGGCGAATGTGCGATCATCAACAGCAGTGACAGAGAAATTACGACAAACTTTTACGACGGGCAGGGTAAAAGTGAAAAGGTCAAACTTTTGCCCGGCGAATTAAAGTGGCGTAAGGCATAATTTGTACGGAATAAGGAGTTTGTATGAATCAGGAATTTGATTTTCAGAAGATATTCGGACAATTTGACATAAAAGGTGAATTTCTTTCCTGTACTCGTTACGGAGAGGGGCATATCAACGATACTTTCAAACTCACCGTGCTGAATGAGGGGAAAGAAGAGCATTATATTCTGCAAAGGATAAATAATCGGCTGTTCCGCGAAGTGGATAAACTGATGCACAACATCGAGCTGGTCACCGATTTTTGTCGGAAGAGCGTTGTGGCGCGCGGCGGCGATCCGAAGAGGGAATGCCTTACCCTTATCCGCACCAAGAAAGGCAAGAGTTATTATTGTGACGGAAAAAATTATTTCCGCATATATGTATTTATCGAAGACGCAACGACTTATCAGATCGTAAGGAATCCGCAGGATTTCTATGAAAGTGCGGTCGCATTCGGCAGTTTTGCCAACCTGCTTGCCGACTTTGATGCGTCGCAGCTTTACGAGATCTTGCCGAACTTTCATAATACGAAGGTCAGGTATGAGAATTTCTTAAAAGCGGTGAAAAATGATGTGCGCGGCAGGAACGCAAAAGTCAATAAAGAGATCGATTGGGTGATTTCTCATAAAGATCTTTGCGGAAAGATTGTGGATAAGATCGAATCGGGAGAAATTCCGCTCCGCGTTACGCATAACGATACCAAGCTGAACAACGTCATGCTCGACAGCAAGACGGGCAAAGCGCTCGCGGTCATTGATCTTGACACCGTCATGCCCGGCTCTCTTTGCTACGATTTCGGCGACAGTATCCGTTTCGGATGCAACCCTGCGGCGGAAGACGAACCCGATCTTTCCAAAGTAAATTTCCGTTTCGATCTTTACGAAACATATCTTCGCGGATATCTTTCGGCGGTAGGAGCGGGGATAACGCCCGAGGAAAGAGAAAATCTGCCGATGGGTGCGGTTTTGATGACCTATGAATGCGGAATGCGTTTTCTCACCGATTACCTCGAGGGCGACACCTATTTCAGAACGCACCGCGAGGGGCAGAATCTTGACCGCGCGCACACGCAGTTCAAACTGGTGGACGATATGCTGTCGGTATTCGACAAAATGGTTGAGGCGACAAAAAACTGAAAGAAAACTTTCGGCTTAATATAAGGATTTTCAGTATTTGAGGAGGGTTTCAAATGGATAACATATTATTGACGGGCGGAGCAGGATATATCGGAAGTCACACGCTGGTAGAACTTCTGAACCGCGGATATTCGGTGAGCGTGGTGGATAACCTGTACAATTCCTGTGAAGAGGCGATGAAGCGCGTAAGAGAGATCACGGGAAAAGATTTCAAATTTTATAATGCGGATATCCGTGACCGTGCCGCAATGGAAAAGATTTTTTCCGAAAACCGTTTTGATGCGGTCATTCATTTTGCGGGATTGAAAGCGGTAGGAGAAAGCTGCCAGAAGCCGCTCGAATATTACGATAACAATATTTACGGCACGCTCGTATTGCTTGAAACGATGCGTAAATTTGACGTAAAGAAGATCGTATTTTCCTCTTCTGCTACTGTATACGGAACGCCCGAACAGCTTCCGCTTACGGAAGAGAGCAAAACGGGCGGTACGACCAATCCTTACGGCACGAGCAAATATTATCTGGAAGGCATTCTCACCGACCTTTACAAAGCGGATAACAGCTGGAACGTGATTTTGCTTCGTTATTTCAACCCTGTCGGCGCACACGCAAGCGGAAGAATCGGTGAAGATCCGAAAGGGATCCCGAACAACCTTATGCCGTATGTTGCACAGGTTGCGAGCAGAAAACTGAAAAAGATCAACGTATACGGCGACGATTATCCCACACCGGACGGAACAGGCGTGCGCGACTACATACACGTTGTCGATCTCGCACTGGGCCACATTGCGGCGATCGAGAAGTGCAGGGAAGCGGGCGTGCATATTTACAACCTCGGCACCGGCATAGGATACAGCGTTCTGGATATGATCCACGCTTTTGAAAAAGCCTGCGGCAAAAAACTGCCTTACGAGATCGCACCCCGGCGCAGCGGAGATATTGCGGCGTGTTACGCAAATTCGGACAAAGCGGCGCGCGAGTTGGGCTGGAAAGCGAAATACGGCATAGAAGAAATGTGCAGAGATCAGTGGAACTGGCAGAGCAACAACCCGAACGGTTATAATAACTAAAAATTTAAAGATAAAGCAAAGCACCCGCTTTTTTAAGCGGGTGCTTTGCTTTATAAAAAAATAAAAATTTGAATTTCAGAAAGTATTAAGATATAAATTTACTTTATTTTGCGGTTATTGATCTTTATATTGCGCTTGTCTATTTCAAGCAGCCCTTCGTTGCTCATATGCCTTAGCTCTCGTATCATTGCGCTTCTGTCCACGCAGATATAATCGGCAAGGTGCGTCTGTGAAAAGGGCAGGGTAAAGTACGCACTTTTCGCTTTTGCCGAAAGCAACAGAAAATAAGCCATAAGTTTTTCGCGCGTCGTCCTGCGGCTTAAAATTTCCAGATGTTCGGAAAGGGCCTGCGTCTTTTCGGACATCAGCCTCACGAGATTGCTCACCACAACGCTGTGATGAGTGCAGGCATTGGGGCAGCGTTTTATGATATGTTCGTAGTCGATGTACAAAACTTCGCTGTCCTCGTCCGCAACGAGAAAGAAACTCGCGTCCGCCCACGCATACCCCAGCATATCTCCGAACACGCCGCCTTTGCGCAGTTGTTCAAAAATTGTGCGTATGCCGTTGATATCCGTTTTCATAAGGCTGATCCTACCGCTCTGAACCAAGCCTATCTTTTCGTGCGGCATGGGGATCTCTTCCCCTTTTTTATATTTTTTTGTTACCGTTTTGAAACATACCTTCATCGCAAGGTATTCTTCGTCGGACACCCCGTCAAACAAAGACGTCGTAACTGCTTCCATGTCGACCTCACATTGTTGCATTTGCAACAATATAGTAGCGCAAAAAAAAGAAAAAGTCAACCGAACGGAGAGAAAAAGAAAAAAAATATTAAAAGAAAAGAGATAGGAAAAGTGGAAAAAAGGTCGGGTTTATGGTATAATGCGGTTGAGGTAAAAAATGGTTGAATTTTACGGGGAGCTTTCCGAAAAAGTGAAAAAAACGGCGGATAGACTGAAAAGACGGTATTTTGCGGTCTGGACGTTCGTTCTGACTCTTGCGGTAACCGCGCTTGCGGTGATCGGCGGAGTTCTGGAAGGGGATTTTATTGTATTTACGGTATTTGCCGTAATTTTAGCGTCGCTGACGGCATATCTGTATTTTGTGCCGCCGCGTAAGGCAGCAGCGGCACAAATTTTTATCCGTGTGATCATTTCAGAGGATTTGGTCAGATTCGTGCGGTATTTGGAAGACGGAGAAAAGGTAAAAGAGAAAAAAATCTCTGATATACGCCGTGTGATCAAAACAAAGAATTGTTATTTTCTTGTTTTTAATGATATCAGCAATGCGATACCCTGTCAGCGTACGCTTCTAAAAAAAGGGACGTTTACTTTATTAGAAGAAATTTTTAAAGGCAAGATCAGGGAAAAAGAAGTTTAATGAACAGAAAAGCAGTGAACCGCGAATAAATATTCGCGGTTCACTTATATTTTTGTGTGGATGAATGGATTTTGTCGGTCTGTTTTTAAAAATAAACGAATAAATTTTCGGAAGATCAAAGTCCGAGAATGCCTGTAATGAAAATTTCAAGACCGATGGCGATGAGAATGATGCCGCCGATGATATTGGCTTTACCGGCAAGGCGCGTTCCGAATTTTTTACCGAGGAATACGCCGATAAAGCACAGAATAAAGGTGACCGCCGCTATGGCAAGAGATGCCACAAGGGCGGGCAGCCAGGCGTATGAGGCGATCGTAAAACCTACGGACAGAGCGTCTATCGAAGTTGCAACGCCTTGTATGAGCAATGTACCGAGTCCCAGAGCGGGAGCCGCTTCTTCTTTTTTGCGCACGCCTTCTATGATCATTTTTATCCCGATCAGCGCGAGAAGTCCGAGCGCAATAAACGGGATTGCCTTTTCGAATGCGCGGAAATAATTGACGACGGTATGCACACAGACCCAGCCGAGCATAGGCATTGCCGCCTGGAAAAAGGCAAATACGCCCGCAATTCCTGCCATTTTTCTTTTCCGCATCAACGGTTCGTTCAGCCCGTTGGCGAGCGAAACAGAAAATGCGTCCATGGCAAGTCCGACGCCGAGCAGGGCGCTGTTGAGAAAAAATAAAATATTCCAATCCATAACCTCATTGCCTCCGACAAGATGACCTGTTCTGAATAAAAAAATCGGGTATCGCCAAAAGCCATACCCGATCGTAAAAACCGATAAAAATGAGACTGCGTGTATAGCTTTTCAAGTTATACATGAGTCTCGCAAATTAAAACAAGCCAGACCGTAAGGTCAGTATGTTGACTTGTTGCGCCCGTAAAGAACGCTTGCTACTCCCTCAGGAACAAAAGTATTTTATCTTTTTTTCCGCTTTTTGTCAAGGAAAAAGGTTAAAAATTATCTTTCGAAGTAAACAATTTCCGTAAAACAACAACATGTTATGGCGATTTACAGATATCTGACCTTTGCGGGATCGAAATATCCGCGCGGAGCGGGAGATTCTGCGCTTTTTCCCACGGCAATGATCGCAACGGGCATACCTTTTGCGCCGATCGCCTCTTTTACGGCAAGCGCGCGCTCTGTTTTCGGATAGCATCCGCACCAGCAGGTGCCGTAGCCGAGATCAACTGCCTGCAAGAGAATGTTTTCGATTGCCGCGCCGCAGTCTTCCGGCCAGAACGATTCGTTCGGCAGCGCGTCGGGCAGTCCGCTCACCACGATCGCACAGTACGCTGGTTCCAGCATCCCGCAATAGGGGTGTGCCGCCATCAGACGGCGTTTTCCTTCTTCGCTTTCCACTACGGCAAATTCCCAAGGGCGTGAGTTTCTCGCGCTGGGTGCCATCATTGCCGCTTCCAGCATTTTTTCGATGTCAGACCTCGGTATTTTTACGCCTTTTTCGTATTTCCTTATGCTCCGCCTTGCGCGGATCGCTTCATAGCAATTCATACTTTTACCCCTTCTTTTTATAGATTCATTTTTTTGTAATTATATCTTTTTTGATAGGCTTTGTCAATGTTTAGCCGCAAAAGGTTGAAATTTGAGCCTGTTTGTGTTAATATGAAACGGTAAGGAGTATACGGATGTTTCTCAAAGAAGATGAGGTTTTAGAGGAACTTTTTGAAGGAAATCTGAAAATCATACAGAATAAAAATTTATACAGATTTACAAGCGATTCGATTTTGCTTTCGAGGTTTGTAAAAGGAAAAAAGGGAGATGTCGTTGCGGATTTTTGTTCGGGCAGCGGCATTGTAGGGTTGCATTTTTATGCACTCAACCCGCATATCTCTTCCGTCACTCTCTTTGAAATGCAGGAAGAACTTGCCGAAATGAGCGAGCGTTCGGTCGAATTGAACGGTCTTAAAAATTTTTCTGTCGTATGCGGCAGGGTACAGGATATCGGAAAAGAGTACACGGAAAAGTTTTCTCTCATTCTTTGCAATCCGCCTTATGAGCGCGGCGGGTTTGAAAAAGAGGATTATAAAAAGGCGATCTGCCGTAAAGAGATCACCGTAACCATTTCCGAGATCATCGAAGTTGCGGCGGCGAAACTTAAATTCGGCGGAAGATTGGCGCTCGTACACAGGGCGGACAGGCTCGCGGAAGTGCTGTTCAAAATGAAACAAAAGGGGATAGAACCTAAAAGGCTCATGTTTGTGCGGGGCAAAGAGGGCGGAAAACCCTACTTGTTTTTGGCGGAAGGCACAAAGGGCGCGAAAGAGGGTGTGGAGATCTTGCCCGACGCGATCAATACGAAAGCATAAAGTAGCTTTTGAAGGAAGGGAAATTTAGTATGCAAGTTTATTTTATTGCAACGCCTATCGGAAATCTGAAAGATATTTCTTTTCGGGCTTTGGAAACATTAAAGAGCGCGGATATTATTTTCTGTGAAGATACCCGTCACACTCTCAAACTTCTCAATCATTATGAAATAAAAAAGCCGCTGGTGGCTTGTCATAAATTCAACGAACGTGCGGCAGCGGAGAAGTTGGTCGCGCTTGTGAAGGAAGGAAAAACGGTCGCGGTGGTAACGGATGCGGGAACGCCCGTCATTTCCGATCCCGGCAACGCGGTATCGGAAGTCTTGCGGGAAAACAATGTGGAATATACGTTGATACCCGGTGCTTGCGCGTTTGTTGCGGCGCTTGTTCTTTCCGGATTTAATGCGGAAAGGTTTACTTTTCTCGGCTTTCTGCGCGGAAAAACATCGGAAAAGCGCAGTTTTCTCCAAAAATATGCCGATGCACAGGAAACGCTTATTTTTTACAGTGCGCCGCAGGATGTGGACGACGATATCAGACTGTTCTTTGACGCTTTTGGCGACAGAGAGGCTTGTGCGGTTCGGGAAATCACGAAGATCCACGAGAGCGTGGAATATTTTCGTCTGAGCGAAGGATTATCGGGAGAAAAAAAGGGCGAATACGTTCTTTTGGTCAAAGGTGCGGAGGAAAAGGAAAACCCTTTAAACCGACTTTCGGAAAAAGAGCATATCGATTATTATGTCGCGCAAGGGCTTTCCACCAAAGAAGCGCTCAAAGCCGCGGCAAAAGACAGGGGTGTATCCAAAAGCGAATTGTATCCGTTCACAATCAAGGAAAAAAACTAAAAATGAGGATAAAGCGATCCGTCCCCGCATTTGCGGGGACGGATATATTTTATTCAAAAAATTTTCGTAAAATTTTGGCGTTTTAAAAAGCGGAATTAAAATTCCAGCAAAATACGTTTTCCTTTGCAGGGAACGGTGATGTGCGTAAAACCGATTTCTTTGAGTGCCGAAGCCACCGTTTCACGCTTTTCGCCTATACGTGCGGCATTATGCGCGTCCGATGAAAAAATTACGTTTCTGCCGCCTAAATCATAATATTTCTGCAAAATATCCGTGTCGGGCAGAAAAGCACTGCCTGCCGTTTTTGAAGAAGTATTTATTTCAAGGATCTTGTCATAGGCAATTATTTTTTTCAGGATTTTATCTATTACGTCTTTATATTCCGTATACCGAAGTTTCGGATCGGGATATTTCGCGTTTCTCGAACAATACCCTATGTGCCCCACAATGTCGTAAGGATAAGGAGCGTCAAGGCTTTCCAGAACTACGTAAAGGTATGCGTTATAAGTCAGTTCTTTGCTTTTTCCTTCAAAAAATTCGGGTGCATAGCAGTCTCCGCCTAAACACAGATGCGCACTGTTGATAATATAATCAGGTTTATATTGTTTTTCAATATTCTGATAAAGAAGTTTGCAATAGTTGCTTTGATCATAAGCAAATTCACAGCCCACAAGATAGTTTATTTTACCTGCATATTCTTTCTGCAACCTCCTTGCTCGTTTAAAATAAGCAGGTGCGTCTATTTGCCTCACAGGCTTTCCGTCTATCCATACGTTCCGCCTCATAAAATCATAATCAAAATGCTCGCTCGTTCCGTAGTGAGTCATTTTCAGCTCTATCGCTTTTTCAATCATGTTGCGCATGTCTTCTCTGCCGTCTGCAGAAAAAAAAGTGTGAGTGTGAAGATCTGCCGTTATCATTAGTTTTTCTCCTTTATCAGAGTATATAATAATACTTTATAGGTTTTTCGTCAAGTATGTGCAAGATGAATTGTCAAACTAAGTGCAACAGTTAGAGAGATTCAGATCAAACAAATCATGCGGAGTTTGGTAATGCAAAACTTTCCTGGGCCTGGCGTTGA